>VGYR01000379.1 GCA_016872925.1 Planctomycetota bacterium | reverse complement strand
GGCTGGTCATGCCCCGGGAGCCGGCGTTGGCGGCAAGCGCAGGCAGGATGCCGGGAGCGAGCGTCCGGCGATGGGGCGTGACCAGCCCCGAACCGCCGGCTACGATCCTCTTGGGTTGCGGCCGATAGGCCGCGTTATGATCTAGCGGAGTCGTGGAACGCGAGGCCCGGGACCAGCCGATTCGGCTCCTGCCCGTGGAGAGGCCGGGCGAACAGGTTCACCGTGGAACTCCCCGACCAGGTGCCGTCCTTCGACATCCGCACCTGTGTCATGCCGGTCACATGAGCCTCGCGCGTTCGCGAGGCTCGGAGCTGCCCGTGCCGGAGAGGAGCGCGGGTTTTCAACCCGCGGCTGGCTTCCTGCCCTTCGTCGCGCGGGCTTCCAACCCGCGGCGCACCCCCGCAGACCCCGCATCGGAAGCCCCGATCTCCGAGCCATTCGGTGCGCTGGCCGCATGCCCGCATCGCTCACGCGATTGCGGCTTGCTTCGCCATCCATGGCTGCGCGGCGGAAGCAACCACCTCAGTCGCCGGCCGGCTCCGGCAGGTATCTCGAGAGCCGATCGATCACCGGCGCGTGGCCGGCTTGCATGGCGAGGTTTCGCGTCTCGTCCGGGTCGTTCGTCTCGTCGTAGAGTTCGGTCGCCACGACCCGTGCGGAACCAGTCTCCCGCCACACGGTGAGCCGCCAGCGGGGATCGCGAATGCTGTAGCCCATCAGTGGCCCGGCGGCGTTCCCCCCCTTGCCCCGGGGATACTGGCTGATGGCCACGGCCTTGACCGAGGCCGAGGGGTCGTCGAGGAGGGGGCGGAGACTCGTGCCGGCGAGCCCGGTCTCGGCCGGCAGGCCGCAGAGGTCGACGAGCGTCGGATACACGTCGACGAACTCCACGAGGGCGGGGCACGTGGCCCCTGCGGCCTTGGGGTGCGGTGCCGCCACGATCAAGGGCGAGCGGGTCGCGGCCTCGAAGTTCGTGTGCTTGTGCCAGAGCCCGTGCTCGCCGAGTTGCCAGCCATGGTCGCCCCAGAGCACCACGACCGTGTCGGCGGTGAGCCCCTCGCGATCGAGGGCGTCGAGAAGCCTGCCGACCTGGGCGTCGGTGTAGCTCACGCAGGCGTGATAGCCATGCCGGAGTCGCCGGGCGAGCTCGTCAGGGAGCGGATTCCCGGGGGGAATCTGCTGGTAGTTGTGCAACTCGCCGTTCTCATGGCCCGCGAACTCGGGCGCTCCCTCGGGCAGCCGGTCGACGCGCGGGGCGGGAATGGCGTCGGGATCGTGAAGATCCCAGTATTTTTTCGGAGCGACGAACGGCAGGTGCGGCTTCGCGAAGCCGACGGCGAGAAAAAACGGCGTGCCGTCACGGGCGAGCGTGGCGAGGCGGCGCTCGGCTTCGGCGGCCGTGGCGCCGTCGGGCAGCTCGTCGTCGGTCTTGTCGCTGACGACGAAGGCCCGCCCCTTTTTTCGCGCGATCCGCGGTTCGTCGTGCGCGTACTCGGAGACTTCGCCCGCGACCGAGCCCGTGATCCGCTTCGTCCAGTCCGCCGGATCGGTATCCACGGTGCGGCCCGTCGGATACCAGTGCGACTCGGACCAGGAGGCCCCGTCTTCGTAGCCCCGGTGGTAGATCTTCCCGAGCGCCGCCGCGTGGTAGCCGTGCGCCTTGAAATACTGTGGCAGCGTCACGCAGTCCGGCACGGCCTCGCGGAAGTGGGTCTTGAGGTCCCAGACGCGCGTCGTGTCGGGCCGCAGGCCCGTCATCAACGCCGTGCGCGACGGGCTGCAGACCGCCTGCTGGCAGTAGGCACGACTGAACACGACCCCGCGGGCCGCGAGGCGATCGATGTTGGGTGTCTTGGCGACAGGGCTGCCGTAGCAGCCGAGATCGGGCCGCAGGTCGTCGACCGCGATCATGAGCACGTTCGGCCGGCGATCGTCCGCGACGAGCACGCCGGGCCACCATGCCAGCCAGACGCAGGCCACGGTGATCAGCTTCTGGTTCAGCACGGTGCGCTCTCCCCGGTACGGCGTTCCCCAATGTATTCCCAGAGAGTCCGACTCGGCTTCTGCCCTGACGACGACCCACGGAAACGGACGGGCGGCGGGCTGGTGGCGGCCGACGACGCGGCCCAAAGGGGGGCGGACTCTGCCGAAGATGCTGCCGGCGGCATGGGGCGCGGATTCGTCGGGACTGCGGGCCGATAGAGTGGCCCGGAGGGCACCCCCCGGCGTGCCGCCGGCAGCGGCGGGTGGTCCCCCGACCGTCAGGGCGATCCGTCACGATGAGCCGTCCAGCATCGAGTCGCCGTGCCGGGTTCAGCCCCGTCGAGCTGCTCGTCGTGGTGGCCATCATCGCGTCGCTGATCGGCCTCGTGCTGCCGGCGGTGCAGCAGGCCCGCTGGGCCGCGGCGCGGTCGAGCACGCAGAACGACCTGCGGCAGATCGGCCTGGCGGTCGTCGGCCATCATGACGCCAAGCGGGCCTTTCCGTTCGCCTCGGGGAGGTCGCGGCCGGGCATGGTGGCGCACCAGGAATCCTCCCCCGGGCATGCGGCGGGCGAGGACGACGGCTTCATCCGACCGCAGTCGTGGGCGATCTCCATCCTGGGCTTCATCGAGGAACCCGCACTGGCGGCCGGCTACGAGATGTACTGTCTCGCCTGCCGGCCCGAGGATCAGGAAGCCGACATCGTGGACCGCAGGGTGCCGCTCTACGCCGGCCGGTCACACGCGGCCGGCGGGCTCGACTTCGCCGCGCTGGTGGGCCATGGGCCGGCCGCACCCGACCCGGCGGCCCGGATCGGGCGCTGGTATCACGCGGCCTCGGTCACGGCGGCGGACTTCACGGGCATCCTCGTTCCCGAGGGGCTCGGCTGGCAGGAGGCCGACTCGACCTACGTGGTGAAACTCCGGGCGCGATCGACGCGGATGCAGGACGTGTCGGACGGGCTGTCGAAGACCGTGATGGTGGCCGAGAGCGGCGACTACCTGCTCGACGACGGCCACTCCTGGGCCACGCCGCGCTACTCGTGGCCCTACGTCTCGGACTGCAGCCGGTTCGCAGCCTGGGGTGTGGGGGAACTGGGGCAGCCGCTGGAGAAATCGCTCAAGCCGCGGTCGCGGATCGGCGGCGGAGTCGTGCAGGCGCTGGCGGGCGATGCATCGGTGCGGCCGCTCGACGACTCGATCGAGCCCGCCGTGCTCGCCGCGCTGGTCACCCGGGACGGCGGCGAACTGGCGACTCGCTAGTGTAGTGTCTCCGAAATAACGCAACTTATTGCTGTCAGTGCCGTTGAATCCTCAACTCATGGAGGATTCCGTCATGCGTGTTGCCAAGCCAGTTGTTCTGACGGTTGAGCAGCGAGCGACGCTGATGAAGTGGTCGCGGGGCCGGAGCACTCCGGCGCGGTT
>VGYR01000378.1 GCA_016872925.1 Planctomycetota bacterium | reverse complement strand
CTGGTTGACCGTTGACCGGGAGTTGGGGCGGCCACCGCCCCCACGGTTGCGTCCGCCGGCTCTCCGCCAGACTGGGATGGAGGACTGGGATGGAGCGGGATTGCGTGGTGATGTCCAGCCGGCGCGCAGACGCGCCTTGAATCCGCCCGCGGTTGGAACGGTTCAGAGGCTGCGGATGTCGATCACCGGCAGGTCTTCGGGCGACGCTTGGATCGCGTCGCGGTCGTCATGGACCTGCACGGGTTCGGCCCAACTGGTCGGCGGGCCCCGGGCCGGCGCGAGCAGCGGCGGCTCGAGCGGTTCACCGAGATGGAGCAGGATCTTCCGGATCGGGGCCGGCTCGGTGATGAAGGCGACGAGTCGGATGTCGCCGCCACAGGCAGGGCACGCGAGCGGGAAGTCTTCTGCGATCTTCGCCATGAGCTTGGCCCACGCGATTCGGGAAGTGTCGTGCGAGCGGCGTGCGGCGTCGGGGGCACCCTCACCCCGGCCCTCTCCCCGTGGGAGCGAGCGCGAGGAGAGAGCGCAGGTTGGCGACGAGCCTGTCCGTTGAATAGCCTGCTTGATCCGCTTGCGGATCGTCCGCCGGTCGAGATCCTGCTCCCGGCCGAGTCGCTCGAGCCTGACGCCCTCGATCAGATGATCCTCGAGGAGCCGCTTCTCGTAAGGGAAAAGCATCTGGAGCGCCTTCGCCGCCCGGTGCTTCATCCGCTCGATGTGCGGATTCAAGTGCGGCTTGGCGATTTCCCAGGCCACCCGCGTCAGCCGCTGATGATGTGGCCGTTCCAGAGTTCGTCGAAAAAGAGTCGCCAGGGCACGATGCGAACCCCACCGACGATACGTTCCTCGGGCTCGTTGCAAACCACGAGCGAGAGCCGGGGGCGGTGGGTCTCGCGGAACAGTGCGAGCGACCGCAGCTCCCGGTCGTCGACGCGGGATGAGCCCTTCACCTCGATCGCGACCTCCCCCGGCCCCAGCACAAAATCCACCTCGGCCCCGGCCTTGGTGCGCCAGAAGCAGATGTCATAGCCCAGCTCCCGATACGAGGCGTGGGCGGCGAGCTCCATGAACACGAGGTGCTCGAGAGCCCGGCCAAACGGCTCCCCGCGCGGCTCCGCAAGATGCCGTTTCGTGAGTGTGCCGGCGACGCCGACATCGAAGAGATAGAACTTCGGCGCCTTGCTGATGACCTGCCGCTCCTGCCGTTTCTTGTACGGCGTCACGAGCCGGCCAAGGAGCGTGTCGCAGAGAATCTGGAAGTACTCCTTGACGGTCTTGGCGTCCACGCCGCAGTCGCGGGCGATGTTCGCGTAGTTCACAAGTTCGCCGTGCGAATAGCCGACAGCCTCGAAGAATCGCGAGAAGGCCGGCACGTTGCGCGTGAGCCCTTCGTCGAAAACCTCCTCCTTGAGGTAGTCGCGGACATATGCCTCCAGGGACCGCCGCGGGTGCGAAGAGAGATAATGGGAGGGCAACAGGCCGTGGTTCAATGCCCGGAGGAGGTCGAACCGGCCGTGCGGCCCGTCGGCCGCTGGAAACTCGGCCGTCACCAACGGAAACATCTCGAACCGCCAGGCACGGCCGCCGAGCAGGTTGGCCCGGCCGCGTTTCAGCTTGCGGGCACTCGAGCCGCAGAGGATGAACCGCAGCCCCCGGTGCTCGATCAGCCAGTGCACCTCGTCGAGAACGCCGGGCACCTTCTGCACCTCGTCGAGGATGATCGGGCGATTTAGTTCCGCCGCCGACCGAGCCAGAAGCTGCTCCCGGAGCAGGGCCGGCCTGGCCCCAAACGAGAGGGCAAGATCGGTCTTCAGAAAGTCGTAGGTGAGGCTCTGCGGAAAGGCCGTCCGCAGCAGCGTCGATTTGCCAGTCTTGCGGGCCCCCCAGAGGAAAGCCGACTGCCCGCAAGGCAAATCGAGCGACAAAAGCCGTGTCCACGCGTGATCCATTCGGGGGCGTGTTCCATTTTGGTCAAACTAAAACGGAGTTTCTTCCGGATGAGTAGGTTTGTCAACCGGCCGCTCTCCCTGGCTGAAAAAGGATCGGACGGTCAACGGCACTTCCGCAAGCGATAGCCGGGAGCTGGTTGACCGTTGACCGGGAGTTGGGGCGGCCACCGCCCCCACGGTTGCGTCCGCCGGCTCTCCGCCAGACTGGGATGGAGGACTGGGATGGAGCGGGATTGCGTGGTGATGTCCAGCCGGCGCGCAGACGCGCCTTGAATCCGCCCGCGGTTGGAACGGTTCAGAGGCTGCGGATGTCGATCACCGGCAGGTCTTCGGGCGACGCTTGGATCGCGTCGCGGTCGTCATGGACCTGCACGGGTTCGGCCCAACTGGTCGGCGGGCCCCGGGCCGGCGCGAGCAGCGGCGGCTCGAGCGGTTCACCGAGATGGAGCAGGATCTTCCGGATCGGGGCCGGCTCGGTGATGAAGGCGACGAGTCGGATGTCGCCGCCACAGGCAGGGCACGCGAGCGGGAAGTCTTCTGCGATCTTCGCCATGAGCTTGGCCCACGCGATTCGGGAGGTGTCGTGCGAGCGGCGTGCGGCGTCGGGGGCACCCTCACCCCGGCCCTCTCCCCGTGGGAGCGAGCGCGAGGAGAGAGCGCAGGTTGGCGACGAGCCTGTCCGCGTCGGCGAGCGTGTCGGCGTGGAGCGGCGCAACCGAGTCGTCGCCGACGAAATCGGAATCGGCCACCCCGACGATGCGGCCCGCTCCGGCCACAGCGCCGACGAGCGCGGGTGCCTGAGGGCATTCCTCCTGCCATCGCCCTGGCGGGAGAGGCAGTTGCCGGCCGCCCGCGATGCGAAGGGCGCCTAGCGCGCGACCGCGAAGACCCCGAGCGGGATCTGCTGGCCCATGACCGCGTGGCCCATGGCGTTGGGGTGGTAGGAGTTGCCGTTGAAGGGCGGCGCCTGCCACGCGGGATAGATCTGCCACGGCTGCTGCGGATCTCGCACCATTTGGTCGAAGTCGATAACGGCATCGAAGGTCCCGCTGGTCCGAATCCACGCGTTCACCGCTTGGCGGGATGTCTCCTGCACCGATGTCGGCTCCTTGCCCATGGGGATCAACGTGCCGCCGATGACGGGGACGCCCCGCGCATGGGCGCGATCGACGATGTCCTGCATTGCCGCGATCACCTGCTCGGGCGGGCTCGGGGGCGCACAGGGACCGCCGCCGATGTCGTTCGTGCCCTCGAGCAGGATGATCGCGCGTACTCCGGGGATGGACAGGGCGTCGCGCCAGAGGCGAATGACGGCGGGCTGGCCGCAGCAGGCCGAGTTCTGCTCGTAGGGATTCTGCTGGTCGCTCACGGTGTTGCCGGAGATGGCGGCATTGGTGACCGAGAGGCGTTTGCGAGCAGGCAGGGCATTGAGGCGCGTAGCGAGTACGTCGGTCCAGCGCTGCCCGGGCGGACCG
>VGYR01000377.1 GCA_016872925.1 Planctomycetota bacterium | reverse complement strand
CATGAAGTACGACGAGTACCTCGCGGCCGGCTACCCGATCGGCAGCGGGGTCGCCGAAGGCGCCTGCCGCCATCTCGTCAAGGATCGGATGGAGGGAACCGGCATGCGGTGGACCGTGACGGGCGCCCAGGCCATGCTCCACCTGCGGGCCGTTTACCTCAACGGCCGCTGGGATGAATTCATCGAGTACCACGTCGAAACTGAGCAAGACAGGCTATACGGGAAGGCTGCGGCATAGAGATTTGCGAGTTACGCCCCGACGGCGAGCAGCCAGATCAGCCCGCGCCGCCGTGGCCGGCCGAGCCCTGCCGGCCGCCGCGGCGGCGCTCGCACCCCTGGTCGACGATCTGAAGTTCATGCTCGTGCTCCTGCCGACGGCGCGGACACTCAACCCTTGATCACACCCAGCGGCCTGAGTCGGGCCACCTTGCTCGACAGGCCGGCGCGATGGACGACCTCCACCACGAGGTCGACGTGCTTGTAGGCCGCAGGCTGCTCCTCCGCGAGGCCGTCGCGGCTCCGCGAGCGCGCGATCACGCCGGCGCGCTCGAGTTCGCGGGCGATGTCCCGGCCCTTCGAGGCCTTCGTGGCCGCGGTGCGGCTCAGGCAGCGGCCGGCGCCGTGGCAGGTGGTGCCGAAGGAACGCTCCATCGATCGCGGCCCGCCGCGGAGCACCCAGCTGGCGCGGCCCATGTCGCCCGGAATGATCACGGGCTGGCCCACGTGCCGGTAGGCGTCGGGGATGTCGTGATGCCCCGCCGGAAAGGCCCGCGTGGCGCCCTTGCGGTGCACGCACACGTCCTTTTCCACGCCCCCCACCGCATGGCGCTCGACCTTGGCGATGTTGTGGGCCACGTCGTAGAGAAGCGTCATGCCGAGCGACTCCCACGAGCGGCCGAACACGCGGGCGAAGACCTCCCGGACCTGCCAGGCAAGCAGCTGCCGATTGCAGAAGGCGTAGTTCGCAGCCGCCCGCATCGCGCCCAGGTAGCGGCGGCCCTCGGGGCTCTCGAGCGGTGCGCAGACGAGCTGCCGGTCGGGCAGTTCGATGCCGTACTTCCGCGGCGTGTCGCGGAGATCCTTGAGCGCGTCGTCGCAGACCTGGTAGCCGAGGCCCCGCGAGCCCGAGTGGATCAGCACGCAGATCTGCCCCGCATGCAGCCCGAAGGCCGCGGCGGCGGCCTCGTCGGCCACGCGGTCGACCACCTGCACCTCGATGAAGTGGTTCCCCGCGCCGACCGTCCCGCACTGGTCGGCGCCGCGGGCGAGTGCCCGGTCGCCGACGAGCGCCGGCTCGGGATCGGGGATCCGCCCCTCGGCCTCCGTGCAGGCGACGTCGTCCGCGGTCGCGAGGCCGCGGTCGGCGAGCCAGCAAACCCCCGCCGCCATCATCGCCCGAAGCTCGTCGGCGGAATACACGTACCGCCCCCCCTGCCCTACGCCGACGGGCACGTCGCGCATCAGCTGGTCGACCAGCCGCTGGATCGTGGGCCGCGCCTCGTCGAGTGTGAGGTTCGTCCGCAGCAGCCGCACGCCGCAGTTGATGTCGTAGCCCACGCCCCCCGGCGAGATCACCCCGCCGGCCGCCGGGTCGGTGGCGCAGACCCCGCCGATGCAGAAGCCGTAGCCCCAGTGGATGTCGGGCATCGCCAGGCTCGCCGTCTGGATGCCGGGCAGGTGGGCCACGTTGGCCACTTGGTCCGCGGCCCGGTCGCTCCGCACGAGGTCGATCAGGTTGTCGTCGGCGAAGATCAGGCCGTCCACGAGCATGCCGGGCCGCGTTGACTTCGGAATCCGCCAGGTGCAGTCGTCGATCCGTTCGAGGGGCACGGACGACTGGGGGCTGCGATTTGGAGTCGACATGGGGCTTGGGTTAGGTGGTTCGCGTGTCGTTCGGATCCGTTCTGGGGGCTCGGGGCTGCCCGTGCCCCGACGCCGGACGTTCGCCTCGGCCATCGTGGCCGCGGCTCACTCGGATGCCGCCGGCGCTTCGCCATCCTGGCTGCGCTTGGCGGCATACGCCGGCTCTCGGGGCACGGGCAGCCCCGAGCTGAGTTCGGACCGTCGCGCCGCTTCGCGATCCGCGTGCCGGGAGTAGCACAGGTTTTTCAACCTGTGCCAGCGCGGCGCTTCGCGGCCGGAGAATCGCGGATTGTGCACGGCGACGACGCGCTCGCTTCACGGGTGGGTCCGTTTCAGATGTCGAGAATGAACGTGGCTTCCCAGCCGGCTGGGGTTTTGTGCAGGTCGAACTCGTGCTGCGTGACCGCCTTCACCTCGTGGGCCAGCACGTGCCGGGAGGGATCGTAGCGTTCGCCCCGCGCCGTGGCCCGAAGGCCCACCGGGGTGATCGTCACCTCGAACTCGGCGAGCAGCAGCCGCTTGAGGTCAAAGGCGGCCAGCACCTCCGCGAGCCAGTCGAGCAGGAGCCACTCGGGATCGGTGCCGGCGATCTCGAACGACACCTCCTCGAGGAGCCGCACCTGCCCCGGATCGCCGGCGATCACCTCCAGGACTGCCCTCCCCGCCTCCGCGAACGGGTCCGGCAGGCCCGCGGCGTGGACCCGGACACCGAGGTCGGCGGTGTGCTCGAAGATCTCGTACATCGTCGAGCGACTCCAGGCCGGCTGATCGGGGCGTCGCGATTCTAGAAGGTTGGACCCGTCGTCGAGCGGTGGTTGGGCTCGGGACAAGCGCGAGATCCGTGATCTGCCCCGCTCAAGGAGATTGCGGCCGACCGCTGCTCCATCCTCGATTACGGTTCCATCAGGTACCGGCGCTGGAATGCGATCAACGCCGCGGGGCCTGCGGAAGCGCGCCGCGGGTTGAAAACCCGCGCTCCTCTCAGGCTCGGGGTTGCCCGTGCCCTCGAGCGGGCTGGGGGAGCAAGCGCAGGCAGGATGCCGAAGCGGTGCGTTGGACATGGATGAATGACAGAAGGTGAGAGTCCTTTATGGGGCCGATTGGAGGCAACCAGAAGCCGGAGGCAGCTGCACGAGACCGAGGCTGGCATTGCACAGTGGAGGTCTTTCCCGCGAGGGCGTGTGGGATGGAAGCCCGAGGCGACTCGCAGTTCCGAACGCACGTGAACCCCCGTAAGGCCGGCCTGCCTTGGCAAGCGTGCCGCTCAACGCGACGCCCGGTATCCAATTCGTGGCAGGACGGTAATGGGGGCGGCGGCGACGGGAAGTCATTCATCCTTACCCCAAGAGATCTCCTCTGGTCCGGAGACAGTAGGGCCCAAGAAGGCAACGACGCGGGTTCGATGCCAGAGGAGAAGTCGGATCGCCTCGTAGTAGCGATGAAGGCCGTGAAAGCGGCTGGAGCGAAGGGAGCGATGGGTTTTGAAGCATGAGATCACGCCAACTGAAGTTCGTGTTCGCCGCCAGCCCGCCAGGGGGCGGGGAGTCAGGACCGTCGGACGCATCCGGCGGCAGAGACTCCCTGCTGCACATAGCGAACCGCAGGACCG
>VGYR01000376.1 GCA_016872925.1 Planctomycetota bacterium | reverse complement strand
ATTGCCAGGCGAGCGGCTCACGCGATCGGGCCTCCGATTTCGAGGCGAGCGTCCAGCGAGAGGGCACGGCCGGGCCTGAGCCGACGCTAGAGCCCGGAGTGGTCCCCATCGCTTACGCGATTGGGCTTCCGATTGCCAGGCGAGCGGCTCACGCGATCGGGCCTCCGATTTCGAGGCGAGCGTCCAGCGAGGGGGCACGGCCGGGCCTGAGCCGACGCTAGAGCCCGGAGCGGTCCCCATCGCTTACGCGATTGGGCTTCCGATTGCCAGGCGAGCGGCTCACGCGATCGGGCTTCCGATTTCGAGGCGGGTTTCGCTCGGCCCGCGGCCCGCGTAATCTGTGCAGTCCCACGACCGATTGCCCACCTCCCGGAGCCTGTCCGCGATGGCCTCGAGCACCCTCAAGATCGCCGCAATCCCCGGTGACGGCACCGGCCCCGAAGTGACCGCCGAGGCGCTCAAGGTGCTCGACGCCGTGTCGAAGCTCGACGGCTTCGCCTACGACGTGGAGATGCTCGACTGGGGCGGCGACCGCTACCTCAAGACCGGCGAGATCGTGCCCGAGGGCGGCCTCGACCTGCTGCGGAGCAAGCACGCGGTGTTTCTCGGGGCCATCGGTCATCCTGGCGTGGCCCCGGGCATCCTCGAGAAGGGGCTGCTCCTCGAACTGCGGTTCAAGCTCGACCAATACATCAACCTGCGGCCGGTCAAGCTGCTGCCGGGCGTGGAGACGCCCCTGGCCGGCCGGGGGCCGAAGGACATCGATTTCGTGGTCGTCCGCGAGAACACCGAAGACCTGTACTGCGGCGTCGGCGGGTATCTCAAGAAGGGCACGCCCGACGAGGTGGCCGTGCAGCAGGCGATCTACACGCGGAAGGGGTGTGAGCGGTGCATCCGCTGGGCCTTCGAGTACACGCGGAATCGCAACAGCCCGAAGAAGACGCTCACGCTCGTCGCCAAGACCAACGTGCTGACCTTCGGCCACGACCTCTGGTGGCGGACCTTCCAGGAGGTGGCGAAGGAGTATCCCGACGTGAAGACCGACTACAACCACGTCGATGCCTGCTGCATGTGGATGGTGAAGAACCCCGACGCCTACGACGTGATCGTGACCACCAACATGTTCGGCGACATCATCACCGACTTGGCCGGCATCCTGCAGGGGGGCATGGGCGTGGCGGCGGGGGGCAACCTCAATCCCGACCGGGGCGGGGTCAGCATGTTCGAGCCGATGGGGGGCAGTGCCCCCAAGTACACCGGCCAGAACGTGATCAATCCCGTGGCGGCGATCAACGCCATGGCGATGCTCCTGGAGCACAGCGGCCAGCCGACGTCGGCCGCCTGGGTCGAGAAGGCCGTGGCCCATGTCACGGGCACGAAGATGAAGAGCCAGGCGGCCGGCAAGATGGGCCACGGCACCAAGGAAGTCGGCGACCTCGTCGTGGCGGCGCTCGGCGGGTGATCATCCACAGCGGCACGGCGCCCGTCAGGAAGTGCTCGCCGCGTTTGACGCGCGGCTTCAAGGCCCCGTACACTTACCCCTCGGTTTGGGTAGTTCTTCTAGCGGATTGAGGCGTCCGCGGACTCGCGGAGCGGCACCGCCATCAGCAGCGTGTCATGCGCAGGACTGGTGAGGTTCGTGGGCGTCGTGTTCAAAGCCGGCGGCGGCATCATTCCCGGCTCGAGCGGCTCGAGCCCCGCACCGTCCTCGCCGTCAACGTGCCGCCGATCGTCATGGTGCCCGGAGCACAGACGACCGTGGCCGACACGCCCCTCGCGTTCACGGACTACCGCGGCAACCAAATCTCGGTCGCGGATCCGGATGCGTCGGCTAATCAGGTCACCGTCACGCTCTCGGTTGACACCGGCACGCTCACGCTCCTGAATCCCGATCCGGGTGGCGGGCTCACCTATTCAGCCGGGGACGGCACCAACGATACCGCGATGACGTTCATGGGGACTGTTGCCGACATCAACACGGCGCTCCGGTGGGTGAGCTACAAGCCCGTCGGCTTCGTCCCCGAGCCGATGCCCTTCTGGCCGGTGGGCGGAGGCGGTAACGGTCACTGGTATGAGTACATCGCCACGAATCGCACCTGGGAGCAGGCGCGAGCCGATGCCCAGGCTCGCGGCGGATACCTCGCCACGATCACGTCTGCCGCCGAGAACAACTACGTGTTCGGCCTGTTCGGCTCCTCGGCGACTCCCTGGCTGGGTGGCTATCAGGATTCCGCGGCGCCCGGCTACTCAGAGCCGGCCGGCGGATGGCGCTGGGTGACTGGTGAGCCCTGGTCATACACGTCGTGGGCTGCCGGCGAGCCCAACAACGGCTCGAACGCAGAGAATGTGCTGCGTACCGGATCGCAGTCGGCAAAGACGTGGATCGATGCAGTCGGCACGGCGACCGCCCCGTATGTGATCGAGTACGACAGCGATCCGCGCATCCCGCCGTTCACGGGAACGGCCACGCTCACCGTCACGATCAACGACATGGGCGACGTGGGCGTGGGGGGTCAGGAGATCGTCTCACAGACGGTCCCAATCACGATCACACCTGTTCCCGCATATGCCCCGAGCCCGACCTTCACGACGTTCCCGTGGGTGTTGGACGACACGTTCGACGGTGACGGGAGGATGGCGTTGTCGATCACGGCTGGCGTGGACTACATCGCCAACATGCAGGTGCTGCCCACGGGCAAGATCCTGGCGGTGGGTGCGGTGAACGACCGCTTCGCCATCATGCGGTTCAATGCGGACTTCACGTTGGACGACACGTTCGGTGACGGCGGCGGGAAGCAGATGGACTTCGGTGCTGGACTTCACGCGCGGTCGTTTGTGATCGATTCACAGGGACGGATCATCGCGGTGGGTGGAAACCGCGTGGTTCGGTTCACGGCGGCTGGTGCCGTGGACACGACGTTTGGGACGGCCGGCGTGGTGGTGACGGACCACGTGGGGCAGTGTCATTCAGTGAAGGTTCAAGCGGATGGTCGGGTGGTAGTCGTCGGCCGGGACAACAACTACTTCCGCGTGACGAGGTATTCTTCAGCGGGCGTAGCGGATGCGAACTGGCAGTACGATGCCGGCGGCGATGGCGGTGATTGGGGGCGGGACGTCATCCTTCGTGATGACGGTGACATCCTTCTCGTTGGGCGCGGGTGGGCCGGTGGATACTGGAACGGCAGTGATTACTCAGCCTTTAGCGTCGTGCGTATCGATGCCAATGGCACCCAAGAGGCTCAGTATTGGGCGGGCGTGGGAAACGACGCGTTCGTTAACTCGGCCCTCCCACTTCCTGACGGCAAGTTCCTGCTGATCGGTCGTGGCGGTGGCGATCTAGTGTAGCGTCTCACGCAGATGGGACTTTATCGAGAGCCTTCCTCGCCCGGGAGATTTTTTGAAGGATGTCTTCGGCCTTCTTCGTCCAGACGAAGGACGTTGGGTTCGTATTGTGGTGGTCGACGTAGCGACGAATTGCGTCGACCAACTG
>VGYR01000375.1 GCA_016872925.1 Planctomycetota bacterium | reverse complement strand
AACCCATCGCGGGCTGGAAAACCCGCGCTACCCTTGGCCAAGTAGCACAGGTTTTTCAACCTGTGGCGAACCCATCGCGGGCTGGAAAACCCGCGCTACCCTTGGCCAAGTAGCACAGGTTTTTCAACCTGTGGCGAACCCAGCGCGGGTTGAAAACCCGCGCTACCCTTGGCCAAACGGGCCGACATTCGCGCGGGTTGGAAAACCCGTGCTACGGGGTGCGCCCGGGCCCCGCGCCCGGGCCGCGACGGAAGCGTTACCGCGTAAGCGGTACGGCCGCACCCCACCGGACGCCGCTAAAACCCCTCAAATCCAGGCTCTTGCAGGCCTCGGGCCACCCGGTAAACTGTTACGCGTGGGTTACGAACCCAATACGGCCTCAAAACGCTGTATTTCGTGGGTTCTGAACCCAAATACATGGGCCTGCCAGCCGGAGGGCAGGTCTGGTTCCCGCGGAGGCGGGTACGTGGGCAGTAGTTGCGATGGCCGTTGCGGCCGACTTTCTGATCGGCGAGTTCGTGCGGACGCTCGACGAGCGGCATCGGCTGGCATTGCCGCCGGAACTCGTCGGCCCACTGCTTGCCTCCGGGACGAAACTCGTGCTCGCCAAGGAGCGAGCCGGCTGCCTGTCGCTGTGGTCGGCGGCCGTCTGGAAGCCCCGAGTCGACGCTGCGGTCGACGTCGTGCGGAGCAAGCTCCAGGCGGGTCTGCTCGCCCAGCGGATGGGCCAGGTTCAGGAACTCGGCCGCCTGCTCTCGACCCGTCAGCAGACGGTGTCGCTCGCCGGCCGCTCGCGGCTGGTGGTGCCCGAGGGGTTCCGCGAGTTTCTCGGCGTGGAGCCAGGGGGCAGCCTGATGGTGGTGGGCGCCGCGGTGTGCGTGGAACTCTGGCAGCCAGCCGCCTGGACCGCCTACGTGACCAGCGAGATGCCGGGGTTCCGGCAGCGAATCGACGAGCTCACGGCCTGACGGTTCAGGCCACCGGTTTCGGCCATGCCCGGATGGAGAAGTAGGTTTTCGCCTGTCGGTTTCATCCGGTCAGGAAACTCACCACGGAACGGGGCCCCACAGCACGGATGCTGCCGCGGGACCTCCTCCGGGCATGGCCTTTTTTGGAACACCCCCCGGTCACGCACCCGGTCGGAGCCTCTAGGCTGCTACGCCAAGGGGCTGAGGCGGCTTGGCAGCGGCCAGTCGATGCGGCGGCCGGAGAGGGCTGCGGCGTAGATCGCCGCGATCATCTCCACGGTCGTGCGGCCGGCATACATGCCGGTCTCCGGTTCGCGGTCTTCGGCGATCGCATCGAGCAGGTCGACGGCCGCTCGGCGGCCCCACGTCAGCCGCTCGGCGGCCCGGTCCACGTCGGCCTCGGGCAGCGGTGAGCCCAGCCCCTCCGCACCGATCGGCTGCCAGGGATAGTCCTTGTCCATCCGCCAGAGGGGCGCCGCGCGGAAGTAGGCGTGGGGCACGAAGTCGGGCCGGATGTGGATCGCCCCGGCCGTGCCTGCGATCGTGAGGCCGAAGTTCGGCTGCTTGGCTCCGGCATCGCGAACGCTCGCCATGTAGCCCACCGGCCCGTCGGCCATCCCGAACATCGCCGCCACGGAGTCTCCCGCGATCAGGCCGAGCCCCTCCGGGCCGTCGACCGCGTCGGCCTTGGTGATCAGCCGGCCGCCGAGCGTGACCGCGGCCTCGCACCACGCAGGCGCGCCGGCCAGGTCGACGAGCATGTCGAGCAGGTGGCTGCCGAGCACCCAGAGGTCCTCGCCGCCCCCGCGCCGGTCTTCCTTGCCGCGGCAGCGGATCTCCAGGATCTTCCCGATCCGGCCGTCGGCGATCAGCTCCTTGGCTTCGGCGTAGGCCGGCGAGTGGCGGTTGACGAACGCCAGCGAGAGCTTGGTGTTCGACTTCGTGCAGGCCGCGACGACCGCATCGGCCTCGGCCGGCGTGCGGACGAAGGGCTTCTCCATGAAGATCCCGCGCACGCCCGCCTCCGCCGCGGCGATCGCCATCTCCGCATGGCAGTCGATGTGCCGCATGCAGATCGCGACGATGTCGGGCTTCACCTCCGCGAGCATCGTCCGCCAGTCGCGGTGGGCCGTCCCCGGCCGCGCGGCGTCGAGTTCGAGCCGGGCCAGGGCCTTCGCGAGCCCCTGCTCGTCGTCGTCGGCGACCGCCACGACCTCGGCGCCCTCGACGCCGCGCCACAGCTCGTCGATCGCGTGGCCCCAGTCGCCGCGGCCGGTCCGTCCGATCACCGCCACCCGCAGAGGTTCCATGCCGATTCCTCGCTCGCGTGCCCGCCGGAAACACCGCCACGGGTATGATCCTCGGGGTCGAACCCGCCCCGATCATCCCGCCGCCGCCAGCCGCCGGCAAGCCATGGCCCATTCCCACGCGCACGCCCACACGTCCGGCTGCAGCCATTCACTCTCCGCCGCGCACCTCGACCGCGCGATGCTGGTGGGCGTCGCATGCAACACGCTGTTCGTGGCCGCCGAAGCGGTGGCGGGCTGGGCCGCGGGCTCGCTGGCCCTGTTGGCCGACGCCGGCCACAACGCGGGCGACGTGCTCGGCCTGCTGTTGGCCTGGGGCGCCTCCTGGCTGGCCCGGCGGCCGCCGTCGCGCCGCTACACCTGGGGCCTGCGGCGGTCGACGATCTACGCGGCGCTGGCCAACGCGGTGCTCCTACTCGTGGCCTGCGGCGGCATCGCCTGGGAGGCGGTCCACCGGCTGCGGAGTCCCGAGCCCGTCGCCGGCCCGATCATGATCGCCGTGGCGGCCCTGGGCGTGGTGGTCAACACGCTCACGGCGCTGATGTTCCTCAAGGGGCACGGCGACGCCAACGTCCGCGGGGCCTTCCTTCACATGGCGGCCGACGCCGCGGTGTCGCTCGGGGTCGTGCTGGCCGGGGCGGCGATCGCGGTGACGGGAGCGGTCTGGATCGATCCGGTGGTGAGCCTCGGGGTGGCGGCCGTGATCGTGGCCGGCACGTGGGGGCTGTTTCGCGAGAGCCTCGACCTCGCCCTCGACGCCGTGCCCCGCTGCGTCGTGCCGGAGGCCATCGAGGCGGCCCTGGCCGCGTTGCCCGGCGTGAGCGAGGTTCACGACCTGCACGTCTGGGGGGCGAGCACGTCGGAAGTGTCGCTGACGGCGCACCTCGTCACGCCCGAGGGCTCGGACCGCGACGCCCTGCTTGCGGCGGCGGAGGCGTTGCTCCGCGGGACGTTCGGCATCGCCCACTCGACGATTCAGATCGAGGGCCCGGCCGCCGGTCCGGCCTGCCGCCAGCGGCCGGCGGAGACGCTCTGATCCGGTCGAGCGGGACGGGCGGCGCGGGTGCCGGAGGAGCACAGGTGTTCCAACCTGTGCCGAACTATCCGCGGGTTGGAAAACCCGCGCTACTGGGCCGACTGCGCCGCGGGTTGGAAAACCCGCGCTACTGGGCCGACTGCGCCGCGGGTTGGAAAACCCGCGCTACTGGGCCGACTGCGCCGCGGGTT
>VGYR01000374.1 GCA_016872925.1 Planctomycetota bacterium | reverse complement strand
GCTTCATGAAGCCGGAGTTCGGATGCTCCGGTCCCTATTCACCCCTGACCGCACGACGTGCAGCTGAGATCGACATGAGACTTCCGACAACACGAGCCACTCAAGCGGCCGATGCGGCGCCGGGCGGCCAAGTTGTGCGACGACTCTCCATGCCGAAATGGCAGTGCGGCGCGCTTCGCACTCGCTTGTTTCAGGACTAGACAACCAAGAGGAGACACTCCGCAGGGTGACGGTTTTGGAGGAGAACCAGCGGCCGCCCGCACCAGCACCAGATCGCGAAGCGGCGGCTCGCAAAGCCATGGGGCGTCAGATGCTCGCCAACCAGTGCCGAGCGCTGAATCTCATACGCCCCACTCCTGCGATCGTCGGGCGAGCGATGAGTGACGGGAAGGCATTCGACCAGGGGGCAGCCAAAAGCCCGCAACAACTTTTTCTCGGGATTCTAGATGCTGTTCGCCGCGTGTTCAGGCTGGCGACATCTCAGCCGGGGCAAGAAGGGGAGGCCGCAGAGCAAGACTACGTGCATCTCACAGAGGAAATAGTGGAGGTGATTGAGGAGCGGTCTTCAATTCCCAAGAAGAAGCAGAGCGTGTTTCTCAACGATGAACTCAAGCCTCGTCTTGAGTTGCTCGCGAACTCAGGCTTGGCGCGTGAAATCACAATCCACACGGGTAGGCGGGTCAACTACTCCCGGTATCTCACGCCTATAGGCCGCGAGGTTTTCGACGGCTGGCCCGAGTGGGATGACAGGACGGGCGGCGTCAGTTTGGCGGACGAACCGATGCCGCCTGATCCGGATGCTGCTGGCCGTCCAGTCACCGGGGCGCCTGCAACTCTGGAGACGCAGCCGGCCTCACCGCCGCCGCAACCTTCTCCTCCGCCTCCGTCTTCTGGACCGCCGGCAACGTGACCGCGTCGGCCTTGCTGAACGACCGGCGCACGGAAGTCTCGACCCGCACGTTGGCCCCGGGCACCACTTCGTGCATGCCCGCGATCATGAGCCGCTCGATGTCGGCGATCTTGGCGGGGAGATTCTCATCCTCGGGGACTTCGCAAATCACTTCGTCGTGGATGAAGTTCACGATCTGGTAGCCAGCCCGCGAGAGTTTCCAGAGGGCATAGATCGCCCCATCGGCTGCGAGCCCCTGCATGATGCCATTCCTGCAGGCACAGTAACTGGCGTTGGCCCGGAGCCTGCCCGTCGCCGTGATGACCGGCTCGCGGCCATACAGCCTGCCGACGGCGTCCCGCAATTTCTTCGAGGGTTTTCGTTCCCGGAGGGCGTCGCAGAGTTTGTCGTCCAGTTCGTCCGTGGGGAGCCGTCCCGCAGCATGCCAGAAGAACTCGATCTCGGCGGCTGAATATTGGCGGGGTTGTTTGCCGGTGTCGGAGTTGCCGTTGGTCATCGGGGTGGGTGACTCAAGCACCTTCAGGAGCATGCCGCCGAGCCACCCCGCGGGCAGTTCATCTTCGGGATTGGGGAAGAGCCGGGGCTTGCCGATCGCCGCGTTGTAGGCTGCCGGCGTGAGGGTCAGCGCGCGGGCGATTTCGAGGCCGGCATTGACCCGCTCGCTCAAGTGCTCGGTCAGCTCGGGGCACAGGGTCTCGTACGCCTGCATTCGTTCTTGGACTTGCTCTTTGGTCAGGTCAGCTCCGTAGACCAGCTTGGCCTGCTTCTGGATCGTGCGCCAGCCGAGGCCACCTGGACGGCCAAGGGACACGGGCTTGGCGGCGTTGCGTTCCTCCTTGGTGACGTCAGCCGGGGATTTGCCGAGCACTTCCGCCGCGATCAGCCTGTGCATGTCGCGGCCTTCGGAAACTATTTCATGCAGGCTGCCGCCGAAGCCGAGTTGATGCTTCCACGCCCAACCCAGCACGGCGAGTTCGATCTGGGCGTAATCCACAACGACGAACACCTTTCCCGGCGACGGCACGAAACAGCCCCGGATCGTCGTGGCGTGATTTTCAGTGGCGGCCCGCTCCTTCGGCAGGTTTTGGAGATTGAACCCGCCAACCTCCTTCTTGCCGCCGCTGCAACTCGTGCGGCCGGTGTTCATCAGGAATTCGAACTTTCCGTGGACGCGTTTCCCGGGCAGCATTTTCTTTGCGTAGGTCGATAGCAGCTTCGTGGCCTGCCGGTGCTTGAGCAGGACGTCGAGCACGGGATCCAAGCCGGCGAGCTCGTGTAGCTGCTCCTCGCTCGTCGCAATCTGGCCGGTCTCCGTATAGATCAGCGGCAGGGTTTCGCCCGCCCGCTGGTGCTCCCTGGCGAGCAGTTCGATGCGCTTCACGAGGGCGGACGTCTTGCCAGCACCCTCAACCGGGAGGCCAGCCAGCGCGAGCGTGCGGCCGGTCTCAGCGACGATCTGTTCGAGGGCGGCCACCTTCTCCTCGCGGCGGGCCTGATCGATGAAGACCCCCGTGCGCGAAATCTTGTCCAGAGTAATGCTGGCCCGAAGTTGAATGTCATGGGTACCGGGGCCGTGTTTTTTCCACTGTTGGTCGAGCCACTTGTCGCCCGCGTAGCCGTAGGCCTTGGTGGCGGTGGTTTTGATATTTGGAAGCCGCGTCTTGAGGTGCTGAAACAAGAGCCAAGTCGCGACCGGATCCCCTGCGGCGTATTGAAGGTATTGGGTTGGGAACGCTTCGAGGGGTTTGCCGAGAAACCTGCCGAACGTGAGCCGGACAGATTCGCCGACCGGAGTCTGCAGGTCCTTCGGGAGCGGCAGGGAGAGATAGTGGCGGGCGCAGTAGTCGAGGGAGCACTGGCTGCGGGCTGAATGACCAACAGTGCCGAGCGAGAGCAGCCGGGCAAGGATCATCGTGTCGGCTACTTTTCCGGCCTCCACGCGGGCATAAATATCTGAATCCAGTTCCCGGTTGTCGTGGGTTGCCTGGATGACGGCCAAGTCGAAGGCCGCGTTGTGGAAGATCAACGGGTTGGCGGGGTGGCTGGCCAAGAACGCCGGCATGTCCTCGGCCAAGATGAACCAGCCGTGCCGCCCGTCGAAGGCCATGCCGAGCACGAGGAGGGGGATGTGGGCCGGGCGTTTTTCGTCGATCAGCGTGGTCTCGGTGTCCAGTGCGAAGGGGCCGGTGATGACGCGACCAAGGGCGGGCAACCAGCGGCGGAACGGGTACTGGCTGGTCCCAAGCGTGAGCAGGAACGCGGGCTCGGAGGGTGAAGAGGTGAAGCAGGGTGAAGTGCCGTTTTGGGGCACTTCACCCTCATTTGGGCCTTGTTTTCCAGTGTTTTTTGCATTTGGGTGAAAGGGTGAAGTGAAATCTGGTTGGTTGCTGGGATTGTGTTTGCCCCCTCCGGCCGGCTCTTTCTCTGGATCTGTTTGCGGGATTTTTGATTTCTCCGCTACGCAATCTTGTTTGCCTCCTCAGCAGAATCTGTGGGTTGATTCTGGCTCCGGTAGTTTGCCAAGGACATGAAACAACGCGATTTCAATGCCTTTCGCGGTCCGAAAGCCGAACGCTTTTCTGGTGGTCAGTTTTACGACGCCGTTCAAACCCTCGACAACTCCCGCCGAAATGGTGCCTTTGGCCCGGAACCAGTTGAGGATCAGGTGCCGATGACGCCGCAGGCTCTTGGCGACCTTCTTCATCGGC
>VGYR01000373.1 GCA_016872925.1 Planctomycetota bacterium | reverse complement strand
GTCGACTTCGAGCAGATCCCCTGGCGCAACGGCCGCTTCGATCCGGCCGTGCTCGAAGCGGCCCTCGAAAACGCTCCCCGCATGGAACGCCTCTGGGCCGAGTGGCAGGCCGCCCCGGCCGGTCGCACGCTCGTCTTCTGTTGTTCGCGGCGGCATGCCGTGTTTGCCCGGGATTGGCTCCGGAAGCGTGGCGTGGCCGCGGCGGCCATGTTTTCGGATGCGGCCGACCCGGGCGGCCCCGTCTCCGACCCGCGTATGGCGTCGCTGGCCGCCTTCCACGCCGGCACCCTCTCGGCCCTCTGCGTGGTCGACCTCTTCAACGAGGGCGTCGACATCCCGCTGGTCGACCGCGTGGTGATGCTCCGGCCCACGGAATCAAAAATCGTGTTCTTGCAACAGCTCGGCCGCGGCCTGCGGGCGGCGGAGGGCAAGCTGCGGCTCGAGGTGATCGACTTCGTGGGCAATCACCGCGTGTTCGCGAGCCGGCTCGTGCATCTGCTCTCGCTCGCCCCTGCGGCCACCGCCGACGCCACGGGGTTTGCCCTCTTGCAGCGGTATCTCGACGGCCGGGAGCCGGCGCTTCCGGAGCAATGCGTGCTCGACGTGGAGCTCGAGGCGAAGGAGCTGCTCGCGCGGTTTCTGCCGGTATCCGGCACGCGCGTCGTCCAGGCGTATCGCGATCTGCGAGCGGACTTGGGTCGGCGGCCCACGATGACCGAGCTGTTGCACCGTGGCTACAACCCGCGCGTCTTGCCGCCAGAGTTCCCCACGTGGTTCGACTTCATTGCTGCGGAGGGAGACGCAACAGCCGCTGAGGCCGAGTGTCTTGCAAACTTTCAAGAATGGTTCGTGATGCTGGCGACGACCGCCATGACGAAGTCGTTCAAGATGGTGTTGCTCAGGGTGCTGCTCGATGATGGCGCTTTCTGGAGCGGGATGCCGATGGCTGATTCAGCAGCGAAGGCTTGGACCTTTCTTGCTGGGCATCCCGCTTTGCGAGGCGAGCTTGGCGACCACGACGACAAGCGTTCCGCTGCGGCCGCGCCACGCGGATGGGTGTCGAACTGGCGGAAGTTCCCGATCTCAATCTGGATGAAAGAAAAAAACGGCAAGCGCTGGTTCAGCGCCGAGGGCGGCCGTTTCGGCGCGGGATTCGCATGTCCTGATTCACTGCGCGACGCCTTCGAAGTTCTCACGGGCGAGCTTGTGGATTACCGTCTTGCGGCGCACGCCCGGCCTCGGACCGCCGCGAACGGCTTCGAGGCCAGGGTGATTCAATCACGTGGAAAGCCCTTCCTGAAAATCCCCACGGCCGAAGACGAACTGGGCCGGCCGACTGGGCCAGTGCCCGTAGTCCTTCCCGATGGCCGCATCTGGGAGTTTCGCTTTGCTCGGATCGCCTGCAACGTCGCGGGACCGCCCGAGGAGAAAGCGGGCGACACACTGCCGAATCATCTGCCCGAGCTTCTGCGGCAGTGGTTTGGTCCCGACGCCGGGCTGCCCGGTACATCGTTCAAGGTGAGCTTTTGCCGAGATGGAAACCAGTGGGTGGTGGAGCCGCTCACGTACTTGGCGCGGGCTGGAGCGTATGCCCCATCGGCGGTGGCCCCGGAGCCGCTTGGCAAGCGACCGGCAGACAATCGCGATTCCATGCCATTCTCGCTCGTCGATTCGCCGCCGGGTGGACGCAAATCAGCCACCCACGTCCCGGTCTACGACCTCACCGCCGCGGCGGGCTTTTGGGGACCGGAGAGCGTGCCGGAGGAGATCGGCTGGACGGAGGTGCCGGGCGTTTCGCTCAAGGCCGGCATGTTCGTGGCGCGGGTAACGGGCACGTCGATGGAGCCGCTGATCCCGGACGGCTCATGGTGCCTGTTCCGCCCGTGTCCGGCGGGCTCGCGCGAAGGCCGGATCGTGCTCGTGCAGCTGGGCACGGACGGCGCGGGCGAGAACGGCGGCCGGTTCACCGTCAAGAAGTACCACTCGGAGAAGATCGTCACCGCCGCCGGCTGGCGGCACACTTCGCTTCAACTGCTGCCGCTGAACCCGGCGTTCGAGCCGATCGAGATCGAGGGGGAAGTAGCGGGCGACGTCGTGATCGTTGGAGAGTTTGCCGTACTTATCCCACAGTCATGACGTTGGTATCCGAGCCGAATATGCGTCAGCCGCAACACGAGCACTACGAGGCGATCGGTCGTGCGTGGGCGATTTCGTCCGCGTGGGCCTGCCGGACCTGGTCTGCCCGAAGTGTGGAAACCGCGATCGTCTCGCCATCCAGCGTCATGAACTCGACTTCGTATCCCCGGCCTTCGCCGTGCACGAGCACGACAGTGCCGATGTCTCCAGCCGCGAGCTTTTGCTCTGGCAAATCACACGTGAGCACGACTTCGTCAAGTTCGCGAATCACAGTTGGCTCGCCCTCGCTATCGGCTTCGTACGACTGCGTCATTCTACCGTCTCCTTCCGCGGATTGGGTGGGCGGTCACGAAACGAGGTATTTCCTGGCCATGATCGATGAACCACGCTGTACGAATCCTCGCTCGCTGACCATTTGCCGAACAGATCCAGCCATCGATCACGTACCGAACGCCAAACTCGGTGACCGTCTCGTGCAGCACGTCGTTCTCCATGGCGTGGCGCGTCAGTTCGGTCGCCAACGATTCGGGTGCCGACTCGTCGAACCCGAGGTTTCGGAAAAACGTTGCCTTGGATTTCCCTCGAGGGTGCGTGGGGCTGAGCAAGTAGCCCAGGATCTTGTCGATCGGAACCGTCGCGAGGTGGGCATTGGGGAGTTTCATCAGCGTAATCAAACGGAACCGAAAGAGTGTACAGAAGTGCATTCTCGCGTCAAGCCCATCGCTCGAACGGCGTTGCCTCGGGGCCAACGTTGTCCCTCGGCCCCGTACTCTGGCGGCCATGGTTGTGCTACGCCCCCGTTACACCACCCACGTCCCGGTCTACGACCTCACCGCCGCGGCGGGCTTTTGGGGACCGGAGAGTGTGCCGGAGGAGATCGGCTGGACGGAGGTGCCGGGCGTTTCGCTCAAGGCCGGCATGTTCGTGGCGCGGGTGACGGGCACGTCGATGGAGCCGCTGATCCCCGACGGCTCATGGTGCCTGTTCCGCCCGTGTCCGGCGGGCTCGCGCGAGGGCCGGATCGTGCTCGTGCAGCTGGGCACGGACGGCGCGGGCGAGAACGGCGGCCGGTTCACCGTCAAGAAGTACCACTCGGAGCTATCTACGGATTTGGCCGTCACCGCCGAAGGCTGGCGGCACACTTCGCTTCAGCTGCTGCCGCTGAATCCGGCCTTTGAGCCGATCGAGATCGAGGCTGAGCAGGCCGCAGACGTCGTGATCGTCGGAGAGCACATCTTGATCATTCCGGATGCCGGGTTTACCGGTTGAACCCGGCGTGTCCTTCCTACACCGTTCGATCCTCCACCCAAGGTCCGCCGGCTGACCAGGTGCTGATAAACGGCCGATCATCACGAAATGCGGTCAGCGGAGGCCAGATCAACTGCTCCACGATCTCGATGACACGAGCCGGATCGGGCGGAGCCTCGAGGCGGCTGCGGCGCAGAAACGCCTTCCATTGCACGGCCCGGCTTGGATCAGCCATA
>VGYR01000372.1 GCA_016872925.1 Planctomycetota bacterium | reverse complement strand
CCGTGCAGGTTATGCGACTTCGGGAACCCGCTGCCATAGACCCACATCACGCAGTCCCGAATCTCCCAGCCGGCATCTTCGATGGCACACGCGAGCCGGTGGTAGGTGCGGGTGCCGCCGAACGCGAGCAGGTGCGCTCCCGGCTTGGCCACCCGCATCGCTTCGGCCCAGAACTCCACGCCGGGCACGCCGTGGTCCCAGCCCTTGCCCATGAACGAGAGGCCGTAGGGTGGATCGCAGACGATGGCATCGACGCTCTCGGCGTCCATGCTTGCCATCACCTCGCGGCAGTCGCCGTGGCGGATGTCAAATGACATGCCCTGTATCCTTGCGAGCGTGTCAAGCGCCGAATGTTTTGTCCTCTCGTCGCCGCCGCTGATCCTGCGTGTTCTGTGACTACTTCAACCGCTCAAGCAGGCCGCGTAGCGTGGCCCGGTCGTCGGCCGTAAGCGCCCTGTTCGTCCACGCTCGCGGATGGTCGGCTCCGCAGGCGAGGCGAACCAGCAGCGTCCGCTCCGCGTCGGTGAGCGATGTGCCGCCCAGCCAGGCAGCGATTTTCTGGATGTCGCTTCCATCGATAACAAGCGACCTACGGGCCTCCGCCTTCATAATGCCGAAGTCGCCGTCTTCGTCGATCCACAAATCGACATTTCCGCCGCGCCAGTCGCGCACGCGAAGTTGCCTCCTGTGATCCACAGAACCAGCCAATGCAGGAGGCATCGCTGCCGAGTCCTGCGGTGTAGTTTGATCTTGCATTGCGATGCTCCTGATCTTTCGTGTCCTGTGGTCACTTCAACCGTTCCAGTAGGCCGCGAAGCGTGGCGGCGATCCGCTCGCAGTCGGGGTCATCGTCATTGTCAGAGTATGCGTCTGCGGCGATGGCGAGGTCGTTGCGCTCCGCGTCGGTGAGCGTGGCGTCCTGCTCGGAGAGGCGGACGATGGCCTCTCGCAACCTAGCGTGTTCTGCGTGCGCCACAACGAGAGCGTGGTACATCTCCGCTAGCGTGTGCGATACTTGGGGGGTACTTGGGGGATGCGTCACAGAACCAGCCGATGCGGCGGACGGCTCCCCGTTGTTTTTCGTCATGGTTTTTCGCGTTTCGCGAAACACGAAACTAGACTGATGGCATGCAACTCAAACCCCACGATCTAGTGGCTGCTCTGTCTCCTCATCGCCGCCGCTGATCTCGCGTGTTATGCATCCCGCCTCGTCCGCTCCAACAGACCGCACAACGCAACCTTGAAAGTAAGCCAAGTCCTGCGGACAAACCCATCTCTAGGGTCGTTGTGAGCAATGAACACAATCGTCGTACGCTCATCGTCAGTAAGCGCGAGGCGAGGCTGTTCGGGGAGAGCATCAAGCGTATCGGCCGCAAGGCGTATAGCGTCGGCATCCTGCTCGCTCGCCGTCCTGTCCGCAATCTCGCGAAGTAGTTGCTGAAGCGGCACCGTCTCGTAGGCCATTTTCGTCTCCGTTTCCTCTACGCTCGCATAACCAGCGGATGCAGCGGACGGCTCCTCGTTGTCGTGCGTCATGGTTGTCATTCGGCCGCCGTGAACGTACACGCCAGGCCCTTGTTCGCGAGGTGCTCTGGGTAGCCATGCGCGATCAGCCACGCGGTCATGTCGCCGTCCTTCGCCGGGTCGTACAGCCGTGGGAATCCGTATCGCCACCCCTGCGGCGGATCGACCCAGTAGGGTCGCGTCATCCACTCCGGCGGCGGGCTTCGCGTATCGGAGACTCCACGCTTTTCGTCGGGTTCCTGATACGGCTGGGGCGACAGCCGCTTCAGCAGGTTGCGAAGTGTGGCGCTTACCCCGCCTTCAGGCAGGCCAACGCGGGTGAATGCCCAAGCTGCGGCAGCCCGACGAATCGCCTCACGCTCCGCGTCGGTGAGTTGCAGCCGCTCAATCGCATCTGCCGCCTCCGCGAGCAGCGCCGAGCGGTCGAGCGCACGACACGCCCGCACGCTGTCGCGGAGACGGTCGACGATGTCAGCGTCCATCGAGCAAGCTCAACACCCAAGTAGCAAGCGCCACGATAAGCAGGAACGCTTCGCCGTCCATGGCGTCGATCGCATTTGCTAGTTCGGTCATTTGAGCGGCTTCCTTCCTGTCGAAAACATTGAGTCTGAATACATCGGTGGCGTCCATCCCTTGACTCTTCGGCCGACCAGATTCAAGTGTTTGATCCGCCGCCGCACCCATGGAGAACTACAGAGCGAAACACGAGACAGCAGTTCATCGAGTACCGAGGGAGCGGCAGGCTCCCGCTCTCGCCTCCCCATGGCACGGCTCCTTCCGACGCATGGATGCACCAACCACGATCCCCAATGCGAACGTCGCCGCCTCGACGACGATTCCCGCGCACAGGCAGCAGAGTTGTTCGATGGTCACGGCCACTCTGGATACACCAGCCCTCCGTTGCCAGACTCGTCGAGAACCTCGACGGCGTTGATCCCTCGCAGCGTGTTGGCGATCTTCTCGGCCAGAATCATCGAGTCGTCTTCTGCGTCAGCCAGTGCCGATGCGCACATAGCAATCTCGTCGGCATTCTCTTCGCACATCTCACACGCCCCGTCGTCGGCGTCGATCCACAGGCGAATCGTCAACGGGCCAACCGTGACTTTCCGCATGAGTTCGTAGACACGCATACGCTTCCTCCTTGGTGGTCACGACATGGCAGGGCGTGCCGCCCTTGGTCTCCAGTTCGTTCATCCGGTTGCGTTGAATCGCCGTCGGCTTCTTGCCCGGCTGCTTCACTTCCAGCCACACGGCGTGCCCGCGTTGCAGGCAGAGCAGGTCGGGGAGCCCGGCCAACTGGTACGGGCCTCCGTGAATCTTGATGGGCTTCCAGCCCAGTGATTCAGCTACCCGAACGATCGCGGCGACGATGGTGGACTCGCGGTGCATCCGTTCCCTCGTTGTCAGGACAATCGAAACAAACTAAGACGCCACCTCCGGTTCTGTCAAGGTTAGATACGCCGCGATCCGATCGCGGAGTTTTTCGTTCGTGTCGCGCAAAACTTCCAGATATCGCCGACCATTGGGCTCGGCGTCGGCCTCGGCGAACGTCAGCCCTTTGAAGCGGCCGAACTGGAAGCGGAACTCGGCAACGTCACACGTCTTTGGTCGCGGCGTTGCCTTGACCCTTACCCGAAGCCCGCAGAACACGCAGGACACCACATCTTGAATCTTGCCGTTGCGTTCCTCGAACACTTCGATCCACTCCCACGCCGTCGCGAAGCAGCGGTGGCACGGCTCGTCGTAATCATAAAACTCGGTCATGCTAGCGACTCCGTGCCTGCCTTGCCTCGCCATGCCTCGCCTGCCGCGCCTCGCCATGCCTTGCCACGCCGCGCCTCGCCATGCCTTGCCATGCCTCGCCTCGCCTCGCCAAGCCTGCCGCGCCAGGCCGCGCCACGCCGCGCCTCGCCACGCCTCGCCAAGCCTGCCGCGCCAGGCCTCGCCAGGCCGCGCCATGCCGTGCCGTGCCTTGCCCCGCCACGCCTGCCACGCCTCGCCGCGCCAGGCCGCGCCGCGCCTTGCCTGCCACGCCACGCCGCGCCAGGCCGCGCCTCGCCACGCCGAGCCTTGCCTGCCACGCCGAGCCGGGCCTCG
>VGYR01000371.1 GCA_016872925.1 Planctomycetota bacterium | reverse complement strand
GCCATGGTACGGGGCGAGTGTCGGGTGGAGAGTGCCGCAGGACGCGGGACACGGCTATCCGTCCGCGTGCCCATGGCCAGCGATCCGCAGGCCGCCACCGGCCGTCGGGGTGCCGCCGCTCCGGGGGAGGGCACGAACCCGGACGTCGAATTTTCCCTCCAGAGGCCACGATGACGCACCACGCCCCGATCGGTCCATCGGCACCGGTCGATTCCCGACTGCTGATCGTTCTCGCCGCGGTTCTCGGCGTCGGACCGGGCTCCGCATCCGCCGCGTCGCCTCCCGCCACCATGCGGCACCTCGTGGCCGACGATGCTGCCGGCAGGGTGCAGCCTCACCTGGTGCTCGGTCAGCCGGCGCGGTTCGCCGAGGGGCAGGTGCCGGCGGACCGGGTGGCGGCAGACGATCCCGCGCGGACGATCGTGCATGACCCGGGGGCGGTGGTCTACGAATACCGCGGCCTTGATGCCGCCGCCCGCTACACGGCTCGGCTGACGTTTCTCTCCGATCACCCTTCCGGCCCGAGGTTTCCCCGGCGGGTCGTCCGGGTCCGGGCCGACGACGACGTGCTCGCCGACGCCGTCGACCTGCCCGAGGACGAACTGCTGAGTCGCGACGTGGAGCTGCGTCGCGAGGCCTATGCCGACGACGGGGCCGTCGTGCTGCGGATCGAGAAGGTCGAAGGACACAACGCGGTGGTGTCACGGGTCGAACTCTGGAGCGATCGAGAGGCCCCTCCTGCGGACGTCGCCCTGCCGCCGATATTCGCCGCCGGGATGGTCGTGCAGCGGGATCGACCCATTCCGGTCTGGGGATGGGCGCGGCCCGGTCAGGAAGTCGTGGTCGAGATCGCGGGCCGCCGCGTCGCCGCCCGGACCGGAGCCGATGGCCGCTGGCAGGCTCGGCTTCCTCCCCTGCCTGCCGGTGGACCGCACGAGATGACGGTGACTGGCGAGCGGCGTGTGACGCTCCACGACGTGCTCATCGGCGACGTCTGGCTGTGCTCTGGCCAGTCCAACATGGAGATGCCGCTGAAGCAGGACAAGCATTTCGTCGCCGAGCAGCCCGAAATCGACGCCCCAGGAATCCGGCTGTTTCGCATCCCTGCCCTCTGGTCGGCGGGGCCGGCGGCACGCATGATCGGCACGTGGCGGCGGTGCACGACTCCCCACGCGGCCGAATTCTCCGCCGTCGGCTCCACGTTTGGCGTTGAACTGCACCGTGAGACGGGCGTTCCGATCGGCTTGGTCCAGGCGGCGATCGGCGGGACGCCCATCGAGAACTGGACGCCCGGCCCCGTGGGCCATTGGTACAACGGAATGCTTCATCCGCTGCTCCCGTTCCCGATTCGAGGAGCCATCTGGTATCAGGGCGAGTCGAACATCGAATCGGGAGCGAACTATCGTCGCCAGATGGAGCAACTCATCGGCGGCTGGCGACGGGAATGGGGGCAGGGTCAGTTTCCGGTCTACTTCGTGCAACTCGCCCCGTTCAAGCATCGCGACGACCCGACGAAGCTCTGCGTGATCTGGCAGGCGCAGCTCGACAGCCTGCAGATTCCCAACACCGGCATGGCGGTGACCACGGACATCGGGGAGGGTGACCTCCACCCGCCTGAGAAGCGCGAGGTGGGCCGCCGCCTGGCCCGGTGGGCCCTGGCTCAGACCTATGGCCGGGAGAAGCTCGTGGCCAGCGGGCCGCTGCCGCATCACTACGAGATCAACGGCGCGAGCGTGATCGTCCACTTCGCTCACGCCGACGGCGGTCTCGCGTCGCGGGACGACAAGCCGCTCGACTGGTTCGAAGTGGCCGGGTCGGACGGCCGCTTCGCGGCTGCGACGGCGAAAATCGACGGACCGGCGGCGGTGGTGGTGGTGTCGAGTCCGGACGTGCCCGAGCCGGTGGCAGTCCGTCTCGGCTGGCATCAGCTCGCCGAACCGAACCTCGTCAACGGTGCAGGCCTGCCTGCCTCGCCGTTTTCCCTGGGAGGAGTTCCAGAGTGATGAACCGCACCTGCCTGATCCGACGGCGACGCCTCGTTGCGTGGTGGCTCCACGTGCCTGTCGTCGCCGCGGCCCTGCTTGCGGCGCTGGGCCGCGCGGCGGGGGCCGGCGAAGCCGGGGCGCTGGACGACCTCCGGGCCTGGCTGGCGCGTCCCGCCGGCGAACGGCCGCCCATCGCCGAGCAGGCGTTCGCCCGCGTGGCACTCACGGCCGCCGAGGCGCGGGAGGCTGGCCGGATGCTCTGGGACGATCATGCGGCCGAGATCCGTCGGACCCGGGTCGCCGAACTGGAGGCCCGCGAGATGCGTTCGGGCAACGCCCGGATGCGATTCGAAACCGTGGACTTCCCGCCGAACGACGACCAGCCGCCCCCCGCGCGTCGGGCGCTGTTTCTGTCGATGCACGGCGGCGGCCGCGCGCCCGCCGAGGTCAACGACTCCCAGTGGCGCAACCAGGTCAAGCTGGCCGACCGCTACCGGCCGAGCAACGCTGTCTACGTCGCCCCGCGGGCCCCGGCCGACAGCGCCGCCATGTGGTCGGTTCCAGCGGTCGATGCCTGCTTCGACCGGCTCATCGAGACCATGATCGTGCTCGAAAACGTCGATCCTGATCAGGTGTACCTGATGGGCTACTCGGCCGGCGGCGACGGTGCCTATCAGCTCGCGCCCCGGTTCGCCGACCGGCTCGCGGCCGCGGCGTCGATGGCGGGCCATCCGAACGACTCGTCGCCCCTCGGGTTGCGGAACCTGCCGTTCACCATCCACGTCGGACAGAACGACCGGGCCTACGGCCGCAACAACGTGGCCGTCACCTGGAGGGACAAGCTCGCCGCGTTGAAGTCCGACGACCCGGCGGGGTACGAGCACGTGGTGCATGTCCACGAGGGCAAGGGGCACTGGATGGACATGGAGGATCGCGAGGCGATTCCATGGATGCAGGCCTTTCGCCGCCAGCCTCTGCCGCAGCGGGTCGTCTGGCGGCAGGGGCACGCGACGCACCCGCGGTTCTACTGGTTGGCCGCCGCCGCCGACAGCGTTCACGTCGGCGACGAAGTCGTGGCCTCGCGCGACGGGGCGACGATCGACGTCACCGTCCGCCAGGGGAAGCCGCGCGTGGCCGTGCGGCTCAACGACGCGATGCTCGACCTCGATTCCGACGTCACGATCCGGCTCGCCGGCAGGCCGGTGTATGCCGGCCGCCCGCCCCGAACGGTGGCGGTGCTCGAAAAGACGATCCGGGAGCGGGGCGATCCGGCGTCGATCTTCAGCGCCGAAGTCGAACTGCCGGCCGACGTTCCGGTCGCCGCGGGCCCGGCGGCGGAAACGTCCGCTGACGCCGATCAGGTCGCCGGCGCCCTGGCACGGTCGGGAGGCAATCGCCCCGCCCTCGAATCGCTCCTGGCCGCCACGCCCCAGCCCCGGCGACGTGGACTCGAGTTCCTCCTCGCCAACATGCCGGACCGCGATCTGCGGGAGATGTCCGTCGATCTGCTGGCCGAGAACGTCGAGTGCGCCTAAGCCGCCCTGGAACGGGCGCCGTGGCGCGACCGGATCGACGAGGCCTTGTTTCTCAACGAGATTCTCCCCTACTGCGCGCTGACCGAGCGGCGGGATTCCTGGCGACGGGAGATGCAAGACCGCTGTCGCCCGCTGATCGACGGCATCACGACCCC
>VGYR01000370.1 GCA_016872925.1 Planctomycetota bacterium | reverse complement strand
ACGTAACAAAGCCGATCACATCCATTCGCATGGTCGTAAACTCCGTGTCAGGGGTCGAAAAAACGTTCACGCTCTGGAGAAAGTTACGCCTTTCTCCCGGCCCCTACACGGTTTTAGCCCCGTCGAACTCCTGGTGGCGATTGCGATCATCGGCACGCTCGTCGGGCTCCTTCTGCCAGCGGTGCAATCCGCTCGCGAGACCGCCCGCCGGGCCAGTTGTGGCAACAACCTGCATCAACTCGCCGTCGGCCTGGCATCCCATGAATCGGCACAGCGGCGGTTTCCCGCCGGCTTCGTCAGCGAGCCGGGCCGCGGGCCGCTCGATCCACAGACGCTCGATCGCCCGCCCGGCACGGGCTGGGGGATGCTCGCCGCGCCGTACCTGGAGGAAATGGCGCTCGCCGCCGCTTATCGCGGCGACCATGGGATCGCCGCTGCGGTGAATCGCGCCGCGGTGTCGTCGTCGCCCAGGATGTTTCGCTGCCCGTCCGACGCAGGCCCCCATGAGCCGTTCACGGTGCTCGCGGAATCGGGTGCGCCGCACTCCACGGCGACGCTCCTCGGACGCTCGAGTTACGTCGGCAATGCGGGGCATCACGAGCCGTGGTCGGCGCCCCTGGTGACCTGGGAGGGTGCGGCGAATGGGCCGCTGTATCGCAACTCGTGGCTGCGCACCGGCCGCATCATCGACGGCCTGTCGAAGACGGTGTTCCTGGGTGAGCACTCGTCGCGGCTCTCGCAGAAGGCCTGGGCGGGCACACTGCCCGGAGCGTGGTCACATCCCACGCCCGAGTTCGTCGCGATGGCCGGCACGCTGCCCGATGCAGCCGCCACGCTGCTGCTCGTCCACAGTGGTCCCGCCGCAGGCGAGGCCGACGTGATCCATCCGCCGAACGACCCCGTGGCCCACGTCTGCCAGATGTATGCGGATCACCATGGTGGGTGCACCGTGGCTCTCGGCGACGGGGCGGTGCGGTTCGTTTCCGAACTGGTCAATCACGACGTCTGGGCGGCCCTGTGCAGCATCGACGGCCATGAATCGCTCTCTGGCGAAGCACCCTGACCGTCGACTCCATCAGCCGGCCGCGGTGACTGCCGTGGCCCTCGTGGCATTCGCGTGCGGCTGCGGCGCGCGGGCACCGCAGGTGGAGTTCGGCAACCTGCGGCACTCGGCGGCGCTGCGGACGGCGGCCAATACCCGCAGCCGCGACCGGCTGGAACGGGCCGCCGAGGTGATCGAGGGGGAGCGGGCCGCGGGCCGAATAGGGCCGGAGGAATACGCAGCCTATGCGGAGATCATCGCGACCGCGCGAGGAGGCGACTGGCAGGCCGCTGAGCGCGCGGCGATGCGCTTTCGACGGGATCAGACCCGGTCCAACTGAGTCGCGAAGTTGTGGAGAACCGGGGCCTGGATGCCCGAGGCGAGCGTCCGGCGAGAGGGCACGGGCGGCACCGAGCCCGCGCCATGCGTAGCCCAGTCCCCATCGCTTCCGCGATTGGGGCTTCCGATGCGGGGTCTGCGGAGGTGCGCCGCGGGTTAAAAACCCGCGCTCCTCTCAGACGCGGGTTGGAAACCCGTGCTCCTCACGGCGTTGTGATGTGCAGGCCACGGCGACACGGATCCGCACGACGATCTAGACTCCGCATCCATGAACGACATTCGCCCCGCAGTCGATCTCGCCGCCCTGCCACCCGATGACCGTGACCGGGCCTGGCTCGAACACGTCTATGCCGGCGACGACGCCGTGCAGCTCACGCCCCGGGCCGTCGTCACCGGGATGCTGATCGGCGGGCTGATGTCGGTCTCGAACCTGTACGTCGGCCTCAAGACCGGCTGGGGACTCGGGGTCACGATCACGGCCTGCATCATCGCGTATGCCGTCTTCACGTTCCTCGAGCGCGTGGTGCCCGCCTATCGCCGACGGCCGTTTTCCGCGCTCGAAAACTACACGATGAGCAGTGCAGCGAGCGCCGCCGGCTACATGTCGAGCGCGGGGCTCGTCTCGGCGATTCCCGCGCTTTACCTCACCACCGGCCGCCTGCTCCAGTGGTGGGAGATCGGCCTCTGGCTGGCGGCCCTCTCGCTGCTCGGCGTCTTCATGGCGATCCCGCTGAAGCGGCAGCTGATCAACATCGACCAGTTGCCCTTCCCCTCCGGCATCGCCACGGCGGAGACGCTCACCAGCATGCACACCGCCGGGGGCGAGGCGGTCGTGAAGGCCCGGGCGCTGTTCGCCGCGGCCGTGCTCGGCGCCATGGTGGCCCTGTGGCGCGACCTCGTCGGTGGCATCAAGGGGATCGCCGGCTGGGCGATCCCCGCCGAGATCCCGTTCGGACCCGGGAGTTTCGCCCGCGACCTGCTCACCAAATACACGCTGGGCATCGAGGGCTCGCTGATCATGGTCGCGGCCGGCGCGATCATGGGGCTGCGGGTGGCGGCCTCGATGCTCGTCGGGTCGGTCTTCTTCTACGGCGTGATCGGCCCGATCCTGGTGGAGCAAGGCCTGGCCCAGCCCGGCTACCGCGGGATCGTGTCGTGGGTGCTCTGGCCCTCGACGGCCATGATGGTGGCGTCGGGCCTGCTCTCCTTCGCCCTCAAATGGAAGACGGTGCTCCGGGCGTTCGGCGGCCTCGGCCGGCTCGTCGGTGGCGCGGCCGACACCCCCGACGACCCGCTCGCCCGCGTCGAGGTGCCGTCGAGTTGGTTCGTGGCCGGCACGCTCACCGCAGGCGCGGCCTGCGTGATCCTCGGCCACTGGCTGTTCGGCATCACCTGGTGGATGGGCATCCTCGCGGTGCTGGTGACGTTTTTCCTGTCGATCGTCGCCGCCCGGGCCACGGGAGAGACCGACATCACGCCGATCGGTGCCATGGGGAAGATCACGCAGCTGATGTACGGGGTGGTGGCGCCGGCGAACATCACCACCAACCTGATGACCGCCTCGATCACCTCCGGAGCGGCGTCGCACGCGGCCGACCTGCTCACCGATCTCAAGAGCGGCTACCTGCTCGGCGGCAATCCCCGCAAGCAGACGATCTCCCAGCTGTTCGGGGTGATCGCCGGCACGATCGTGTCGGTGCCGGCCTACCTGTTCGTCGTCCAGCGGGATCCCGCGAAGCTCGGCACCGAGGCTCTGCCGGCACCGTCGGCCAAGGTCTGGGCGAGCGTGGCGGAACTCCTCGCCGAGGGCATCGACGCCCTGCCCGCCGGGGCCCTGGCGGCCATGGCCGTCGGCGCCTCGATCGGCATCGTGCTGACGCTGCTGGAGGAACTGGGGCCGAAGTCGTGGCGGCCATGGCTCCCCTCGACCACGGGCCTCGGGATCGCCGGCGTGATCCCGGCGTTCAACTCGGTCGCGATGTTCGCCGGGGCGCTGGCCGCCTGGCTCTTCGCCCGGTCGCGGCCCAAGGCCGCCGAAACCTACACGGTGCCGGTGTCGAGCGGCCTGATCGCCGGCGAGAGCCTGATGGGCGTGGGGATCATCCTCGTGCTCGAGATCCTCAAGGCGACCGGGCTGGCGGCCTGAAACCTGCCCTCGGCCACTACACTTGACGATGGCCTCCTCAGCAGAATCTGTGGGTTGATTCTGGCTCCGGTAGTTTGCCAAGGACATGAAACAACGCGATTTCAATGCCTTTCGCGGTCCGAAAGCCGAACGCTTTTCTGGTGGTCAGTT
>VGYR01000369.1 GCA_016872925.1 Planctomycetota bacterium | reverse complement strand
ACACCGGGCAGCGACACAGCCTTGCGAAGGTCGTCTTCGGCGGTGGCGGAGGTCGCGATGGACAGGTCAGCAGCAAGCTTCTTGCCGGCCCACCACGCCCCGAGCGTGTTGTCCAACAAAAAGTCCACCATGTAGTCCTCGGTGAAGAGCTGCGTGACGGCGGGCAGCTCGTCGGCGCCGATCTTCACGCCCGACTCGTTCACCGCGTCCTTCTTCTCTGCTTGCCAGAACTGGTAGCACCAGCCGAGCGAGTCGGACGCCGTGAACACGTCGGCGCCGAGGTCGGCGACGACTTTCTCAAGTTCGAGCTGGTCCTCGCGGGCGAGTTCCACGGCGAGCACCGGATCGTCGGCCCGGAAGATTTCGGGCAGCATCGTCTGGGCGAACCGGCTGGCGAGTATCCAGACGTCGGTGCCGCGTTCCTTCGCCAGTTCGCGGCAGGTGGCGAGGCTGATGGCCACGCCGGAGTCAGGCTCGATGAGGAGATCGTTCTCGGCGAGGAACCTCGCAAAAAGCATCCGGTGCCAGTGTTCGTAGGCGACCTCGTGGACGAGCCGCGTGGTGGCCTGCTTGCCTGTTTTGGGGTCGAGGGCGTCGCCGAGTTGCCGGCCGCGGGCGCGGAGTTTCACGCGGAGGGCTCGGTCGGCGGTCGGCTGGCCCGACCACGGCTCGTGGCTGCCAACGGCGAGCGAGTCGAGCGCCTTCGTGGCGGCCCGCTCGGCGACACGTCGGGCGGCCTTCACGGCGTTTTCGAGATTGCGACGAAGCGTGCGGTCGAGGGGTGGCATGGGTGGTTGCGTGTGGTGAGCTTCAGGAGACGAGCACGGGGCCCTTCTTCACTTCCTCGAGCAACTGGCTTTCGGCCCGCTTCGCCCACTCGCGAACATCGGTGTCGGTGCGGAGCGTGGTCTTCTCGATCGCGATGCTGCGGGCCATGGGCTCAACAGCGGCGGCGGCCTTGCGGAGCGCCTGACCTGCGAGCGTGGGCACGGCGAGAGCGGCGTTGCGGCGCGACTCGATGGGCCGCTCGGCCAGGGCCGCAGCGATCGCGGCGTCGGTGGAGACGTCCACGGCGTCGGGCTCACGGAGGCCGACCTCGGCGAGAATCGCCGTCTGCTTGTCGGAGGGCAGCTGCGACCAGACCGACGAGGCCGCAAGCTGCTTCACCTCGCGGTCGAACGTCTGCCGGTGATCCTCGTGCGTCTCCTTGAGCCGCTTGCGAAGGATTTCGGCAATCTTCGCGCGGATGGGCGGCAGTGGGTCGGTCGCGTCGAGGAGCAAGCGACCGGTCGTAATCGCCTGGATGTCGGCGTTGATGGCGGCGGCGCCCGGCTCGTTCTTGGCGTGGTCGAAGAGCTTCTGGAGTTCGTCCCAGGCGGCGAGCCGGGTGCTGGCGAGGTCGGCGAGCTTGGGCCAGGTGTCGGCCGCGGCGTCGATGTCGGCCTTCTTGGCGACCATCTCGGCGAGCATCTCGACGCCCGTGAGCCGCTGAATGTCCTCGATGAACACGACCGAATGGGCCGCGGGCAGCGGCTCTTCGCCTCCGGTGCGCCGCCCGATCTCTGCGAGCTTCTTCAGGAAGTCGGCGGCGAGTGGGCCATCTTCGTCGTTGCTCTTGGGCTTGAGGCCGAGCTTCGCGAGCGTTCCCCGGACCTTGAGCCGGTCGGACATCGAGATCGTCTTCGTCTCACGCGTGAAGATCGTCTTCGTGATTTTGTTCTGGTCGAGCTGCGCCGCGGCGATGGGTGCGCCGTTGAGCTTGGCCGACAGGTGGCCAGCCCCCACGAGCACCACGAGGGCCGCGTCGATCGCGTCTTTCGGCCATCCGTAGGGCGGGTCTTGGAGCTGCGAGCGGACGTCGCTGCCGGTTGCGCCCGTGGCCGTGCGGCCGAGCACCTCGACGCAGACGGCATGGGTCTCGACCGCGCCCGTATGTCCGACCGGCTCCATCGGCTTGTCGGTGCCCTCCTTCGCCCGCTTCATGACGACGTCCCACGACGCCTTGTCGGCGGCGGAAAAATCTTTGAACTGGCGGGCAACGGCGGCCTCGGCGGCCACCTTCAGCTTCTCAGCGAGCGTGGTGTGGAGCTGCTCCGTGCCTCCGCCGAGCCACACCTTCGTGCCACCAACGATGTCGCGGATGAGCCGGTCGCGATTGGCGATGGCGCTGTCGCGCAGGCTCGTCATGGCCCGCATCGCCTCCTGTCCCTCGGCCTCGGACTGTGGGCCGTAGGTTTCGAGCGTGCTGTTGGCCGCCTCGGAGTTGACGATCGCCGTCTTGAGGTCGTCGGCGTAGGCCTTGGGGATAAAGGAGTAGATGAGCGATGAGGAGGCGCCAGCTTTCCGGGCTGCCGACGTGACGTCCTTCTCGGCGGCAGACCAGCCGTCGCGAACCCAGACGGTGAGGCCGCGGCCGCCGGGAGTGGGAGGCGTGGCGTCGCGGTCAACCGACAGGTCGCGCGGCTCCTTCGGCAGGCCTTGGAGGATGCGCACGCCGCGGACGGCCTCGTCGATCGCCGCGTAGATGAGGTTGTTGCGAACCTCCTGAATCTTCGGTTCGCTGCCGCGGATCTCCTGCTGCTTCTTGTTGTAGGTGGCCAGCCATTCCGATCCGGCGCGGGTCTGCATCCGGTATTCGTCGTCCAGCTTCATGAGCAGGCCGGTCTCGACGAGCTTCTCCAGCGTCTCGGCGACCTTCTGCCGGAGCAGGTGGTTGTCGGCGGCAAGGTCGCTGACGAGCAAATCGGCGATATGGGCAGCCGAGGCCCGGACACCGAGATCGGCACCGAGGTTGGTGGGCAGCTTCGAGATCAGGAAAACGAGGCTCGCGATCCGCTTGGCGAGGACCGCTTCATCGGTGCCCGGCACGCCCAGTTCCTCGATCCGCTCGTGGATCTCGCGGAGCAGCACGCCCGTGCCGAGCATGTAGGCCTTGAGCGAGTCGTAGAGCGCATCGGCGGGGATGACGGCCGTGAGGCGATCCCCGGCGAGCTTCCCGACTGCGTCGTGGATGATCGAGAGCTGGGACCGCAGTTGGCTCTTCGTGCCCGCTGCGTCGATCTGGCGGAAGCACTCTTCCCAGAACCGGCGGCGCACCGGCAGCAGCGGAAAATCGTCGATGATCGTCTTGTCGTCGTTTGAGCGGGGGCCGATCTTCGTGCCCTGAAGGTGGCGGGCGATCTCACCGCCGTGCGACTCGATCGTGGTCTTCACGGTGGGGATCGCGGCCGGCTTCTTGCGGAGCGACACCTTGCGGGTGACGGTCTCGACGTCGGTGTCGGAGAGTGGCACCTTCACGACGAAGCGATCCATCAGCTTGTGCAGCAGCTCTACGTCGTTGAGCGCCTGCTGTCCGGCCGACACGAGCAGCACGCGTCCATCGAACTGCTTGGTGAGGGCCTCGGCCAGTTCGGTGAAGACGGTGGAGCGATCGTGGGAATCGCCGATGTATTGCTGGGCCTCGTCGAGCAGGACGATCGTGCAGGGGAGCTGCTCGGGGTTGTTCGAGTTCTGGGCGGCGTGCCGCAGGAGCACGTCCTTGGCCAAGCCGATGAACTCGGGCGTGGTGAGGTCGCCGGTCTGCTCCTGAAACTGCTGCTTGAGCGCCGCCCGGACGTCGGCCTCGCTGGGGGCGAAGTTCTTGTCCCACGCCAGGATCGCCTTGCGGATGCGGGTGCTCACCCAG
>VGYR01000368.1 GCA_016872925.1 Planctomycetota bacterium | reverse complement strand
AGTGAGGCGGCCCCGGCACCGGCTGTTCCCCGCAGTCCGCCGCCTGCGGTACAACATCGTGATGGAAGTCCGCCCCGGCCAGCTCGTCGTGATCTCCGGCCCGTCGGGGGTCGGCAAGACCTCCCTGCTGCGGAAGCTGCTGGCCACCTTTCCGGCGCTGGTGCCGAGCGTCTCCGCGACCACCCGGCCGGCCCGTGCCGGCGAGCGCGACGGTGTGGATTACCACTTCCTCACCGCCGCCGAGTTCGAGCGGCGGCGGCGGGCGGGAGCGTTCCTGGAATGCTGCCAGGTCTACGGACGGCGGCACTGGTATGGAACGCTCGTGGACGAAGTGGCCCCCCGTCTCGCGGCCGGAAAGTGGGTCGTGCTGGAGATCGACGTGGAGGGTACACTCTCAATCCTGCAGAAGTTTCCCGCGGCGATCACGATCTTCGTGGCGCCATCCCGTCCCGATCAGTTGCTGGAGCGGCTTCGGGGCCGCGGCACCGAGTCGGCCGAGGCGATGGCGCGGCGGCTGGAGGTGGCCCAGCGGGAACTCCTGGAGGCCCATCGCTACCGCCACCGGGTCGTCAACGAGAATCTCGACGACGCAGTGTCGGAGGTCGCGGGCGTGCTGGCCGCGGCGGGCTTCGGCCCGGCGGCCTGCGGAATGAACACGGCATCGAAACCCCCGACCGAACGAGGAGTCAGCGCATGATCGACGACCTGCGGGAAGAAGAGATCGTCAACAAGGTGGGCGGGCGGTTCAAGCTCTCCACGCTCATCCAGAAGCGGATGGTGGCGCTCAATGCCGGCGGTCGTCCGCTGGTGGACGTTGACACCACCGACAAGATGCAGATCGTCATCGAGGAGATCAAGCAGGACAAGATCTACCTCGACACCTCGATGAACCTGCGGATCACCGGCGAGTCGACCGAGGCCGGCGGGCCGCTCGACTTCGATCCCACCCTGCTGTGACCGGCGGCCGCGGGGCGGCCTGTGGCCCCGTCGTCGCGGAACCATCCATGCTCGAAGGGTGTGAGATCGTGCTCGGCGTCAGCGGCGGGATCGCAGCCTACAAGGCCGCGGTCCTGGCCAGCACGCTCGTGCAGCGCGGGGCGGGAGTGACCGCCGTGCTCACGAAGAACGCGCGGCGGTTCGTCGGCCCGGCCACCTTCGCGGCCCTGACGGGCCGGCCGGTGGCCGCGCGGAGCTTTGATCCGGCGGGCTTCCCACTCGGGGCCCACATCGAACTGGCCGAGCGGGCTGACCTGGTGGTGGTGGCGCCGGCGAGCGCGGATTGTCTCGCCAAGCTAGCGGTGGGCGCGGCCGACGACCTGCTCACGACGCTCGTGCTCTGCGCGGAATGCCCGCTCCTGGTAGCGCCGGCCATGAACGCCGCCATGTGGGCGAAGCCCGCCGTGCAGCGGAACGTCGATCGACTGGCCGCTGACGGCGTCCACGTGATCCCGCCGGGCAGCGGCTGGCTCTCGTGCCGCACGCAGGGGGTGGGCCGGATGGCGGAGCCAGCCGAGATCGCCGCCGTCGTGGAGCGGATGCTCGCGGCGCGGCCGCGGGCCGGGGCCTGAGCCGCGGGAGGCGAACGCCGATGGCACGCATCCTGCTGACGGCCGGCCCGACGCGGGCGTATCTCGACGACGTCCGCTACCTGACCAACGCCTCGAGCGGCCGGATGGCGGCGGCCCTGGCGGCGGCGGCCATCGGTCGTGGTCACAAGGTGACGATCGTCAGCGGGCCGGTGCAGGTCGCCTACCCGCGGCGGGCCCGCGTGATCCCGGTGACGACGACGGCCGAGATGCTGACCGCGGCGCTGGCCGAGCTGGCCGGCTGCGACGGCGTGATCGCGGCGGCTGCCCCCTGCGACTTCGCGCCCGTCCGGAAGACGCCGGGCAAGATCCCCCGGGCGGGCACGGGGCTGACGCTCAGGCTGCGGCCCACGCCAGACGTGATCACAACGCTCGCCCGCAGGGCTCCGCGGGAGAAGTGGTTCGTGGCGTTCGCGCTCGAGCCGGGAGGCGATCCCCGGCGGGCCTTCGAGAAGATCGAGGCGAAGCGGTGCGACCTGATCGTGGTCAACGACGTGACCGCGATGGAGGGGGAGCGGACCGCCGTCACCGTCTACGACCGCCGCCATGACGCGGTGGGCAGCCGCGCGGGCACGAAGCTGACTGTGGCCGGCTGGCTGATCAGGCTGTTCGAGGACCGCCTCCAGGCCTAAACGTCGCACAGCCTCTCGGCCGCGAGACTGGGGGCACGTCGGCTGCGGGATGGCTCGGTGAGGGAACGCGAGGAGGCCGACGCCCGTCGATATTTTGGCAGGCCGGCAGAATAGCATCCGCCGGTCGAACGCTACAATCGTGTGCTTTCGAAGTTCCTCGCCGCGAGTGCCTCTTCATGATCACCGTCGCCGTCCTCGGTGCCACCGGCTACACCGCACTGGAGGCGATGAAGATCCTGCTGCGTCATCCGGAGGCGCAGATCGTCGCCGTGACCAGCCGGCAAGAGGGGCGGCCGCCGATTTCGAGCGTCCACCCGAGCCTGGTGGGGCGACTGGAGTTGGCGCTGGAGGACCTCGAACCCGAGGAGGTAGGCAGGCGGGCCGACTGCGTGTTCGGCTGCCTGCCGCACTGCGCCAGCGCCGAGATCCTGCCCCGCGTGCTCGCCGGGGGCGCCAGGGTCGTCGACTTCAGCGCCGACTACCGGCTCGACGACGCCGCCACGTACCTCGAGTGGTACGGCCACGAGCACCCCGATGCGAGCCGGCTCGGCGGGACCGTCTACGGCCTGCCCGAACTCTTCCGGTCGCGGATCGTCGGGGCATCGCTGGTCGCCAATCCGGGCTGCTATGCGACGTCGGCGATCCTGCCCCTGGCGCCGCTCGTCAAGGCGGGCCTCGTCGAGGCCTCCGATATCATCATCGACTCCAAGAGCGGCGTCAGCGGCGCCGGCCGGCAGCCGAAGTTGATGACGCACTTTCCGGAGTGCAACGAGAGCATGTCGGCCTACAACGTGGGGCGGCATCGGCACACGCCCGAGATCGAGCAGATCCTCGCCCGTCACGCCCGTACGCGACCGGAGGTGATCTTCACGCCCCAACTTGCCCCGATGGATCGCGGCATTCTGTCGACGATCTACGCCATGCCGACGAGGCGGGTTACCGAGGCCGACGTGATGGGCGTCCTGCGGGAGGCCTACGCGACGGAGCGTTTCGTGCGGGTGGTGGATCACCTGCCGGGCACGAAGGACACGGTGGACACGAACTTCTGCGACATCACGGCTCGCATCGTCCGGGGCAGGATCCTGCTCATCAGTTGCCTTGACAACCTCGTCAAGGGGGCGGCCGGGGCCGCCGTGCAGAACTTCAACGTGCTGTTCGGCCTGCCCGAGCACGCCGGCTTGCTGTAGGAGAATCAGCGGCGCCGGACCGGCCGCCGCCTGGACCACCGGCTGCGGGAGCCATTTCGCCATGAAGCCGACACCACCCGAGACCGCGATGCCTCATCCGGTGCCGCCGCTGCCGCGCCGCTTTCGCATGGCGGGCGTCCGTGCCGGCATCAAGCGGGACGCCAGTCGCGAGGACGTGTCGCTCGTGACGAGCGACCTGCCCGCCACCGCCGCCGGCGTCTACACGACTAACCTGGTCTACGCGGCGCCTGTCGCGTACGACCGCGGGCTGACGCCCGGCCGCGGGTTTCG
>VGYR01000367.1 GCA_016872925.1 Planctomycetota bacterium | reverse complement strand
GAAACTCCTCATGGAGTGGCGAGTCGCTTGAAGTGGCGCCAACCGAAATCAAGCGATTCGTCGGGGATTTCGAGTTTTTTTATGCGCTCAGCGCGAATCGCGCAAGTCCAAATTCGCTTGGATAAGGCCTAGAATCCGGTTCGCTTCTTTCCCGTTCGCGAAGGCGAGTCTCGATGGCGGACGACCATTACCAGACGCTGGGCGTGCCCCGCACGGCCTCGGCCGAGGACATCCGCAAGGCCTATCGCGAGCTCGCCCGCAAGTACCACCCCGACCTGCACCCCGACGACGACTCCGCCAAGGAGAAGTTCAAGCAGGTTCAGGCGGCCTTCGACGTGCTCAACGACCCGAGCAAGCGGGAGATGTACGACCGCTACGGCAGTTCGTTCGAGGGCGTGGGCGCGGGGGGGCCGCGGGGCGGCTGGGGCGGCGGCCCGTTCCCGGGTGGCGGTGGCTTTCCCGGCGGCGGATCCGAGATCGATCTCGAGAGCCTGTTTGGCGGCGCCGGCGGCGGCTTCGAGCAGCTGTTCGGCGGCCGCGGCCGGCCGGGCGCGGGCAAGGGGCGGCGGCGGCAGGCCCAGGCGCCGGGCGAAGACCTCACGGCGCGGATCAGCATCCCGTTCAAACTCGCCATCGACGGCGGCAAGGCTGAGGTCGTGGTGGATCGCGGCGGCAAGAAGGAGACGATCAGCGTCACGATTCCGCAGGGCATCCCGGACGGAGCCCGGATGCGGCTCCGCGGCCAGGGACATCCGGGAACCGGCGGCGGCCCCGCGGGCGACATCCTGCTCGAGGTCGAGATCGAGCCGCACGCCGTCTTCCAGCGCGCTGGCGACACCCTCGAAGTCACGCTCCCCATCACGCTCCTCGAGGCGCTCGAGGGGGCGAAGGTCGACGTGCCGACGCCCTGGGGCACGATCGCGCTGAAGGTGCCGCCGCGGACGAGCAGCGGCCGCAAGCTGCGGGCGGGAGGCATGGGAGTGCGGCATGCCAACGGCGCCAAGGGTGACCTGATCGCCGAGGTGCAGATCGTCCTTCCCGAGGCGGGCGACGCCGCTGCGGCCGACCGGCTGGTGGAAGCCGCGCGGGGGGCGCAGGGCGGTGCGGGGAATCCACGGGCCCAGCTCACGTGGTGAAGGAGCGAGCGGTGCGCAACCCGCGACCGACCGGCTTCTCGCGGCGGATGCGGCTCCTGCGGCCGGCCGACTTCGCCCGGGTCTACGACACCCGCCAGAGCGCCGCAGCCGGCCCGGTCGTGCTCTACGCGGCGGTCAACCGCGCGGACCCCGCCTCCGTCCGCATCGGACTTTCGGTGTCGCGACGGATCGGATCGGCGGTCGTGCGCAACCGCTGGAAGCGTCGGCTGCGGGAGGCGTTTCGCATGGTGCGCGGGGAACTGCCCGCGGGCAACGACTTCGTGATCGTGGTGCGGTCGGGAGAAGCGCCGGCGGGGGCGGCCGGAGCCAGGGAGATCGAGTCGACGATCGCGTCGCTTGCCAGGCGGGTCGTGGGCCGGCGTGGCTACGCCGCCGCCGTGCCGGCGCCGCGGGAGCGGCCGGCGGCGAAGCCGAAGCGGAGCAGGTGATGGCGACTCCGCCGAACGCGCATCGCCGCGGGCTCGCCGGACTCTGCGACGGCGTGGCCTCGGCGGTGCTGGTGGCGGGCGTCGTGCTCTACAAGATCACGCTCAGCCCGCTGCTCGGCCGCCACTGCCGGTTCCAGCCGACCTGCAGCACCTACTTCCGGGAAGCGGTCGAGAAGTACGGCGCCCTCCGCGGCGCCGCCAAGGGCCTCGCCCGGATCGGCCGCTGCCATCCCTGGCATCCCGGGGGCTACGATCCCCCCTGACCGAGTGCGGCGAGCACGCCGGCGTTCGCCGCCGGGAACCGTCGTGACACGAGTTCCGCCAGCGGCGTCCAGGCGAAGGGCACGAGCGGCTTGGCGTGGTCGTCGAGGGGGGCCGCGGCGAAGAACAGGATCTCGAGGGGGCCGGTCGCGGTTCGGGCCGTGGCCCGGTCGAGGAGCCTACCGACCTGGACGGCGATGCCCGATTCCTCAAGGCACTCCCGGGCTGCGGCGTCGGCCGGCGACTCGCCCGGCTCGACCTTGCCCCCGGGGAACTCGTCGAGTCCGGCCGCGTCGGCCGCACGCGCCGACCGCCGGCCCACGAGCAGCTCGCCTCGCCGGAGCACCACCGCGACGGCGATCGTGGTCACGCCGGGATCACTCGCGGTTCATTCCTGCGCGGCCTGCTTGGGAACGAGGTCGAGCAGGCGGCCGGGCGAGCCCATCACGTTGTAGCCCGCGTCGACGTGGAGGATCTCGCCGGAGATGCCCTGCGAATCCCGGGACAACAGCCAGGCGCCGGCCCGTCCCACCTCCTCGTGGCTGATGTTGCGGCCCATGGGCGACATGTGCTGGTACAGGCCGAGCATGTCGTCGACGCCCGCGCCGCGGCCGGCGAGCGTCCGCAGCGGACCGGCGCTCACCGCGTTGACCCGCACCCCGGCCGGGCCGAGGTCGAAGGCCATGTACCGCATGCACATGTCGAGCGTGGCCTTGCAGACGCCCATGATGTTGTAGCCGGGCACCACCTTCTCGCCGCCGAAGTAGGTGAGCGTGAGAATCGACGAATCCTGGGAGAGAAACCCGCGTGACAGCCGGCCCACGGCCAGCAGGCTGTAGGCGCTCGTCTCCATCGCCACGCGAAAGCCCTCGCGACTGCAGTTGGTGGTCTCGCCCTTGAGATCCTCCAGCGGCGCGAAGGCGATCGAGTGGAGCAGGAAGTCGATCGTGCCGAACTCCTGCTTCGCCCGGTCCATCACCCCCGCGATCTGGGCGTCGCTCGACACGTCCATCGGCACGAGAAACTTCGCGTTGGGCTCCGGGTCGGTGAGCAGCGAGACGCGGCGGCGGTTCCGCTGCCGCTCGTCGTCGGGCCGGTCGGGCAGGTGGGTGAAGCCGATCTGGCCCCCTTCGGCGAGGATGATCTTGGCGATCGCCCAGGCGATCGAGTGGTCGTTGGCCACGCCGAGCACGAGCCCCTTCATGCCGTCGAACCTGCCCATCGAGATGATCTCCGGAGTGCGCGGTCGGACGACGGCCGATCCGCGGAGCGCGGAATGTAGCGGGTGCGGTGAAAACCCTGCAACGCGGGCTCGCCTCGCGATCGCCTCCGACGGCGGTGCATGTGCGATCCCTCCTTGCCTGCCGGTGGCGGGCGGGGTAGAAAAGGGTTCGATGGCCCCGTTAGCTCAATTGGTCAGAGCATCTGACTCTTAATCAGAGGGTTCTAGGTTCGAGTCCTAGACGGGGCACTGCAGGCCCGCCGGGTGAGGCGCACCGCGGCGGAGCGTGGCAGGCGGCGGGTTTTTCCGCGTCCGATGAGGAGGCCGACGTCGGGTCTGCCGTCTCCCTCCGCCATGCTCCGGCATCGGCATCCCCGGGTTTTTTCCTCCTGGGCCGGTCAGCGATGCCCATCAACATCGAAATCAAGGCCCGGTTGGCAGACATTCCGGCGACACGGGCGTTGGTCGAAGCGATTCGCGACACACCCCCGCAGACCTGGCACCAGCGAGACACGTTCTCTCAGTGCTCGCACGGTCGCCTGAAACTTCGTGAGACGGGGGAAAGGCTTGCCGAGTTGATTTTCTACACGCGGCCCAACCGGCTTTCCGCACATCTCGCCGGTGATTTCTTCTCTTTTCCAGCCGCGGTAGCTTCGTGCGGCTGAGGTGCAGCCTGTCGGCTACGGCGATCAGTGTC
>VGYR01000366.1 GCA_016872925.1 Planctomycetota bacterium | reverse complement strand
CCTCGGCGAGCCAGGCGTCGATGCGCGCGACGTAGCGGGGATTTGGGTACAGGGAGTTGGCCAGCGCGAGGGCGGCGCAAACGACCCAGCGGTGGTTGGGGGTATGGACGCCGCCGGTGACGAGCCCGTCGGCGCCGCGGACCACGAAGCGGCCGAGTTCCTCGGCGAGCGCGCGGTAAGCCGGGGAGGGGCTGGCGCGGAGGAGGGCGGTGGCGGGGCAGATGCCCTCGAGGAAGAAGGCGGTATCGGGCGGGGAGCGGAAGTTGGTCGCGTAGAGATCGACCGTGCCGTCCTCGTATTGGGCCGAGAGGAGGGCGCGGATGGCGAGGCGGAGGGGTTCGACCAGTTCGGTGGAGCCGAAGTAGCGGCCGCCGGGGGCGCAGGCGGCGGCGACGAGGGGGATGATCAGGCCTTGGGCGCCGTGGGGGGTGTGGAGGCCGTACTCGTTGAGCATCCCGCCGAGCCAGCGGTGGCCGGGGCGGCGTTCCTGGCGGGCGAGGAGGCCGGCGATGCGGTCGTCGTTGGCCGCGACGAGCCCGCGGACCAGTTCGACGGTGGCGGGGTCCCGTTCCGGGGGCGTGCCGGCGGCGAGGCGGGGGGTGCTGGCGAGGGCGAGCGTGGCGGCGCCGGAGGCGAGGAACGTGCGGCGGGACGGGGTTGCTGGGGAAGACATCGCCGCGAGCGAACCCGCCGGGCCGCGCCAAGCCAAGGCAAACCAGCGGGGCCTGACTTCAGCGGCGCAATCGGGTGAAACGGTTGCCGGCTCTGGACGCGATCCCAATTGGCCCAAAGCTGGTCCTGATGGGCGGCTCGGTGAAAAGGGGGTGAAAAGGGGTCAGGCTGAAACGTGCAACCGAATCGGCGGCCACACCGGGGTGCGGGACGGGGCCGGCGAATCGAACCGGGGCAAGTTTCGCCCTGACCACTTCCGGATGCCCGCCTTCGCCAAGGCTTCGGCGGGCAGGCCCCGGATCCCTTCCTGATGCCCGCACGGCACGACCCGTCTGGTGTAGCTGGGGCGCGTCGCCCCGGTCGTGCGTCCCGACCCACCAGCCGCGAAGCGCGGACGGGGCCGCTGCGCCTAAAGGCCGGAAGGCGAAAGGCACTTCGTTCCCGCTGACCGGGGCAGAATGCCCCTGCTACATCGAACCGAAGCCGGCGGTCGGGATGGCCACTCAGACCGGGGCGGCGCGCCCCAGCTACATCGAGCCGAAGCATCCACCGCCCCGCGCCTCTTCCTGGCCTTCTTCTTCGATTCTCCTTCGATCCACGTTCGGTTCCAGAGGCCCCATTCTATCACCGATCGGAACCCGTCTGGTGTAGCTGGGGCGCGTCGCCCCGGCTTCGCCAAGGCTACGGCGGGCAGGCCCGGTCGTGCGTCCCGAACCACCAGCCGCGAAGCGAGGACGGGCCACTGCGCGTAATGGCCGGAAGGCGAAAGGCATTTCGCTCCCGCTTCGCCCGGGGCGGCGCGCCCCAGCTACATCGAGCCGCGGCATCCACCGCCCCGCGCCCGGGAGCCTCACCACACCACCGGCACGCCGCCCCAGCGGGTGATTTCCAGATCGTGGGTGACCAGGGGGACCTCGTGCTCCAGCGCGGTGGCACAGATGAGCCGATCCGCCGGATCCCGGTGCGACCAATCCAAATCCACCGCCCGCCACGCGATCCGGGGCGTGAGCGGCAATATCCGGAACCGGTGACCCAGATCCTCGAGCCACGCGGCCGGATTGGGGGCCAGGTCGATCTCCCCGCTCCGCGCCTTGCGGGCGATCTCCAGCAGGCTGATCGCCGCCACGGCGAAATCGTCGGCGGCACCTTTGGCCGCCAGTGCGCGGACCCTCGGGGAAAGCCGGGAGGACGACTCGGCGATCCACAACACCGCGTGGGTATCGAGCAGGAACTTCATCGGGTCAGCTCGCCCCATTCCTCCGGCGGGATGGCCGGGCCCTCGCGCAGTTTCCCGAGCTTGGCCCGGCCGGCGAGGCAGCCCAACACGCCGGTGCCGGCGCGCCGCCGGCGGAACTCGAAGGCCTGCCCGTCGCACTCCACCACGATCACCGTGCCGGCCGCCGCCAGCCGACGCATCCGGGGAAAGTCACGCTGGAAGGCCCGGATGGTGGTTTTCATTGCTGTCAGACAAGATTGACTGACACCGGAGTCAAACCGGGAGCGGCCGCGGAAACCCAGCCTTCCGCGACCCGTAAATCGGGGTTCCCCAGGCGCAAGCGGCCCGGGGTCCGGTGGTGAATCACTGGCCGGGATTCCGGCACCCGGGCCTTGGTCCCGTCTGAAAGCTGGCTTCAGGCCTGACCCCGGGGCCTGCTACCCGTAATCTCCGGGGCGACGCGCCCCAGCTACAACGAGCCGCGGCCGGCGGTCGGGAATGGCCCTCAGATCGGATTCTGATGCACCCGGCTGGTGTAGCTGGGGCATCTTGCCCCGGTCGTGCGTCCCGAACCCCCAGCCGCGGAGCGCGGAACAGCCCGCGCGCCTGAAGGCCGGAACGCAGAAGGCATTTCGTTCCCGCTGACCGGGGCAAAATGCCCCGGCTACATCGAGCCGAAGCCGGCGGTCGGGAAAGTCCCTCAGACCGGGGCGGCGCGCCCCGGCTACAACGAGCCGCGGCGGTTCGAGCCGTGATTTCGACTACGGGAGGACTGGAGGATCATTGGAGGATCACTGGAGGCACGCCGAAGGCAGGACCCGGGCGGGAAACCCGGGCGAACGGCGCAAAAAAAGGCGCGCCCACGAGGGGCGCGCCGGGAAGGGCGGGGACTCCGGACCTCAGAGGTCGAAGCCCACCGTGAAGATGAACTTCCGGGGATCGACGATGCGCCAGGCGTAGATCGAGCCATCCGGGTTCGCCGCCACCGGCTGGAGCCGGCCGTTCTCGAACACATCGCGGATGTTCAACTGCACGTTCGCGCGGATCTTGTCCGACAGGAACCGCATCCGGTAGCCGAACGAGACGTCATAGTAGAACCGCGAGGTGTCCCAGATGGGCTTGGCGGGATCGAGCTCCAGCACCACGCCGCGGAAGTTGCCCGGCAGCTGTGACGGCGCCTTGCCGTAGAAGCCGATCGAACCCTTGTCCTCCCAGCGGACCGCACCCCCGATGCTGAAGTTGCGCATCATCCCCTCGGTGAAGGTGTAGTTGGTCACGGTGCTCCAGCGGTACTTGCGGACCTGGGTGCGGGGCTTGCCCGCGTTCGCCACCGAGAACAGGTACGGCGAGATCAGGCCGTTGTAGTAGGCCGTCTCGGGGGTGTCGCCACCGAGCGCGGGGATGGTGTTCCACCAGAGACGACCCTCGTCGTCCTTGGCGGTGGTCCAGACCGGCAGGCGGGACTGCCAATAATCGAACTGCTCGGAGCCGATGCGCGAGTCGATCGCGATCTGCTGGGCACCGGTGAACTTGATCCGCCAGTTCTTGGTCGGGTTGTAGGTCGCCTCCAGCTCGTAGCCCTTGGACTCGACGTCCGACAGGCCGTTGGTCTGCGGCTGGCCGGGGCCGGCGGCGAGGAACGTGGCCATCCAGTCATCGGTCACGCCCATGATGCGGGCGGTGGCGGCGGCGGACTGCGCGGCGGTCGGGGTGATGCCCTGCGCGGCGAAGCGGCGGTTGGAGAGCGCGAGCGCCCACGGGTAGAAGCCGTTGGCGTCACGGATGCCGTTGTTCTCGGGGCGGCCCTCGAGGCGGAAGGTGCGGTTGCCGATCGTGCCCACCTCGCCCGCGCGGCTGCCAAGCTCGGCAACCTCGTAGCGGTTGAGCTTCACGCTCAGCTTGCCCTGCA
>VGYR01000365.1 GCA_016872925.1 Planctomycetota bacterium | reverse complement strand
ACGTCACCTTCGGAGAGGACAAGAGCCGAATCCGCCGCGGCAACGCCCCCGAAATCGCCGGCGCCTTTCGGAGGCTGGCGCTCTCGATTCTCAAGCGAGACACTTCCGTGAAAAATTGCTCGATTCGGGGCAAACGACTCCAAGCAGGCTGGTGTAACGATGTCTTGGAAGGAATTCTGACGGGAAAACAGGCCGATTAAGATGCGATTGCCCTGCCGCAGCCCCGAGGCGGGCGAGCCGTGGCCGCTCACCTTCCGTTGACGATCGCCGCCCAGAACTCAGCCTCGCCCGACACCGAGTTGTGGTCGGTGCCCTCGACGACCCGCAGTGTGGCCACGCCGGGTGGGAACCTCGCGATCAGCCGCTGCGCATCGGCGAGCGGCACGAGTTCGTCATGGGACGCGGCGATCAGGAGCGTGGGGCAGGTCACACGGGGGGCGTATCGCCACGATTCGTACCTGTCGCGAAGCAGAAGGCTCATCGGCAGGAAGGGGGCGGCTCGCTTGGCGATCGACAGAATGCTCTCGAAGGGTGTGATCAGGACGAGCCGTGAGACGGGCTCCTCGGCCGCAAGTTGAATCGCGAGACTGCTGCCGAGGCTGCGGCCCACCACGATCACGTCCGAATGGCGGGCATGAACGAGCGCGAAGAGGGCCCGCGCGTCGTCGCGCAGGGCGGCCTCTGACGGGCGGCCGGAACTGCCGCTGTAGCCGCGGTAGTGCATGGCGTAGACGGCGCGATCCGGAAAGGCATCAGCCAGTTCCGGCACTGTGCAGGCCACGTCCTCGGCGTTGCCTCCGAAAAACAGCAGGGCCTTGGGGCCGTCATGAGGCTTGGTGGAAACCCGCACCGTGGCACCGGACACCTCGAGCGTAGCTGCCGCGGCGTCGGCGGGCGTCACCGGTGTCGGCATGTAGATGAACGACCGCTGAAAGATGAAGAAGATGACGCAGAGCCCGGCGTAGGCACCGATGGCGATCGCGAGCAGGCTCCAGAGCATGCGGCGGGTTCTCATTGGCAGGTGATCGTGGGATGCGCCTCAGGCAAACCGGTCCTGCACCACCACCTCTGACAGGGCCAGCTGGCCGCCCCTCGGCATGGCGGGCTTCACCGCCTTGCCAACCGCGATCATGAAGCCGATCACGTGGTCGCTCGGCAGGTTGACGATCTCGGCCACCTTCACCGGGTCGAACCCGATCATCGGGCAGGAGTCGTAGCCCATGGCCTTGGCCGCGAGCATGATCGTCTGCCCAGCGATCCCGCACGACCGCATCGCCTCGTCCCGCTGGAGTTGCTTCTTGCCTTTGTAGAACGGCCCCATCCAGACCGTGACGAGTTTCTGGACCTCGGGCGCGGCGTTCCGCCAGTACCGCTCGGGTGACTTCTTCCACGCCTCGAGGTCGGCGGTGAGCACGAAGAGCAGCGATGCGTCGGTGACCTGCGCCTGATCCACCGCGGCGGTGAATCGATGAGTCGGATCAAAAGCCTTCACCGATCGCCGCTGGTTGATGGCGTCAAACGTGTCCACGTAAAATCCGCTCTTCGCGTCAGGGAGCCGAAACCGATGCCGTTGTACGAGTATTCCTGCGAGACGTGCAGTCGGAAAATCGAGCTGCTCATTCGCGGCGACGAGAAGCCCGTGTGCCCCCACTGCCAGAGCACCACGCTCACCAAGCTGCTCAGCGTCGTCAGCGGCCACGTCGCCAAAGGTGGCGGGGATAGCGGGGCCGGGGGCATGTGTGGTCGCCCGCAGTGCGGCATGGGCGGCTGTGCGGGACTCGGATGACCGAAGTTCCGTGGATCGAGTGGTACCAGAGCCTCGCGAAGCCGTCGTGGACGCCGGCGCCGCGGGCGATCGGCCTCATCTGGCAGATCCTCTACACAATAATCATCGCGACCTTCGGCTACGGTATCGCTGGGTTGCCGTGGCCCAGGTGCCCTACTTCATCTGGGTCTCGATCGCCACGGTGCTGCAGCTCTCGATCACGTGGATGAATCGGGAATAACTTACGCCAGGGAGCACGACATGCCCGAAATCCGCCCGGGCCGCTACCGGCACTACAAGGGAAACGAGTACACGGTTCTCGGCGTCGCCCGGCACAGCGAGACACTCGAGGAACTCGTTGTCTACAAGCAGGAATATGGCGACCACGGCCTCTGGGTCCGGCCGGCGGCGATGTTTGCCGAGTCCGTGATGGTGGACGGCAAAGCAGTGCCACGGTTCGCGCTGATGGGTTTGGCGTCTACGGATCCCGGGTAGGGAGCCGTGCGTCGTCATCTCGTGCAAACGAAACGCGATGACGGGATCAGACGCCGCGAGGCTTGGCTCGCTGGTCGTCTTCCTGCTTCACGAACTCGGCGAAATCGACGTCTGCTCGGCCCCGTCGATCCACCTCGCCACGACTCATCTTGTACGACTTCAGCATCAGCTCCTTGGAGGAGACCGCTGAGTAGCGGTGCAGCACTGACTCGCCAAACCGTCCAAGCCCCGCGAGCACATCCTGCATCTCCGGAATGCCCTCGCAGTACCGCCGAAGGTAGGTGAGTTCCTGCCGCACATACTCAGCGGCAGCCCGCTCCTGGCCATCCTGGTTGAGCGTCATGGCGCGGTGGTACACATGGGCGTGCCATTGCTCGGCGACGATCCTTGCCGTCGCATGATTCCGGGGCTGAGACGTGCAGGCTCTGGCTGACCCAAAAAGCAGCGGCGGCACGATCGCGTCGGTGACAAACGTCTCACGCTCCGCGGGAGGCTGCCAACGCGCCGACACACTCACGGCCGCCTCGCTTCCGGCCTGCCCCGCGGGGAGTTGGAGCTTGATCACGAGCCGTCGCGTCGCGCCGGTAATCATGGCGCCGACGAGCAGGTCGTAGCCCTCGGGATTCGGCATGCAAGGGGCGGTGCCATAGAGTTCCGCCTTCGTGCCCGCGGGGAGGCCGAGGCGAATCTCGAGGTTCTCCACGGTCGTGGCCAGTGTGTCGGTCAGTTCCGCCATGACGATACGGGCAATTTCCTCCGATCGTTCGGCGTCGTGCATCCGGCCGCCACCAGCCTCGGCAATCGCCTGCAGCTGCGTGGGCGAGTAGTTCCGCCCCACGCCCACGGTGGAGGTGACGATGCCTCGCGTTCGCAGTTCGTTCGCGTGCTGAGCCAGGGCCGTGGGGCTGGTTTGACCTCGGTTGGCGTGCCCATCGGAAAGGAGGACCACGTGGTTTCGCTCCAGCACGTCACACGTCGCCTGCCGGCCGGCGACGGCTTCGCAGCCGGAGAGCCAGCCGGCCGCAAGATCCGTGCTCCCGCGCGTGACCAGCGACTGCACGGCCCTCGAAAGCGTCGTGCGGCCGTCGTTGGCGAGCACGACCGCGACCGCGTGCTGCACGGCGTCGTCTGCGAACGAGACGAGCGACATGTGGTCGCTGTCGGCCAGGGCGGCGATCACATCAAGGGCGGCCAGCTTTGCGGCATCAAGCGGGGCACCGCTCATCGAGCCGGAGGCATCGATGACGAGTCCGATGTTGAGCGGTGGCCGGTGCTTTTCCGGTTCGGCCTTCTGTTCGGGTGCTCTCACGGTCACAACCAGATGGCGAACCGAGTTGCCAGCTGTGTTGATGATGGAGCGATCAAACTCAGGGGTCACTTCGGGAGCCGGATGAGCAGTGGCTTTGGAGATCATTTGGGCGTAACTCGCAAATCTCGCTTGCCCCGGGCAGTGGAACGGTCGTTTTCGCCGTGTTTTTCCGGGCGCAAGCCGGTGCAAGCATGCTTTGCTAGCAGATGAAAAAAGTGTTGGGCCTCGG
>VGYR01000364.1 GCA_016872925.1 Planctomycetota bacterium | reverse complement strand
TGACCGCAGCTCCCGTTCGACGTGCGCCGAAACGGGCTGCTCAGCGACCGCCCGAGTCTCGAGCCAGCCTTCGAGGTGCTCTGAGACGACCTTGTAGAGCGGCGTCTTCTCCGGTCGGCGTCGCTCGAAGCGGCGGGAACTCGCAGTGCCGACGTGCGGGCGGACTTTGGACCGCGTCGGCGACGCAGTCAGGACGGCGACCATGGGCGCACCGGGGCATGGACGAGAGAAGTGGGCGCACGTACACTCGTTTGGCGACAAGGCCGACGCGAGCGACTCTCACCAGAGCCCCCTGCTCAACTGCTGCCTCAATCCACGTGACGTCTCGGTTCAGGAGGCCTGTGGCGCACGCCCCTGCGGGCGCCACAGGCTCCAACTGCAGTCACGCCCCCCGCGACTTGCGTTTCGCGGCCCGGGATTCATTGCTCCACTTGTAGGGAGGACGCGTCGGCTTCCGGCCCTCGCGGGCCGCGGCGGCGGCCTCGTCGCGGTTCGCGAAATCGTAGGCCCGCAAGACTGTGCCGCGGGTCCAGGTGCTGTCGTTCGATGGGAATACGCTGGTTGCGAACGGCCGCCCCGTGCCCAACACGGAGTTCCCGAAGGAGATCGTCGGCGGGCCAAACGTCGTGAATATCGACCTGACGTCGCGGTGAGCAGGGGCACGGTGCGATCGCCTGGCTGATCGGCCCGGAGTGCCAACGCTCAACGGGATGTCCGGATTCCGCGGTCGATGCCATGGTTGATCGTCAGATCATGTTCGCCCAGTTCACGGAAGTGGTCGAGTGCTTCGGAGGCACGAAGCAGGCTTTCGGGGTGGATGACGTCGGGGATTGAGTTCGGGCCATGGTCGTCGGCCGGGCGTTGAACCCAGCACCCGAGCATGGTCAGGGCCGCCTGGGGCTGCAGATCGAATGTGGGGGCCGCGGTCGCATAGGTATCCGCCATCCACACGATGTCACACGGGCTCGATCCGGTGTGCCTGATCCGGTGCATGGCCTTCGGTTCGCTGGACGAGTCGGATCGTCCTCCCACCAACGCCAACGACCCACGGTAGTTCACGATGACGAAATCATCTTCGCAACCGACGTTGCGTTTGTTCCACGTGTGCAGCCGTGGCGAACTCAAGCTCACTCGCCCTGCGGGCGGCCCGGCGCTCCCGAGTAGGCGCGCATACTCTTGGGGACCTTGTTCGAAGTAAGAGTCGCTGGCCACGATACTCTGGTTGTCTTCGATCACGAAACTCCCCTGGTGCACCTGCGCGCCCAGGAAGCCCGTCCGAGGAGCCTCGGTGCCCTTGACGGCGATGTTTCCGTTGACGTGATTGAGCAGGATCCTTGCGCTCGAGCAATCTTCGAAAAGGTGACGCCCGTCGCTGTACGAGCGGGCAAAGAGCCCGCTAGCGGTCAGGACGGAGCCTGCCGCGAGGCCCACCGCCTCGAAGTCCCCATTCGACGTGGCCGGTGCTCCTGGCCTGCCGGGGCTGAAGACACACACCTGCTCATAGTGCATCCGGGAGGGGTGCTTCGTGGTGCTCACCTGCCGGATCGAGACCACGGTGCCGGGCTTCTTGTGCATCCAGAAGCCGATGTTCTCCATGGTCACGTTTCCCGGATCGGCCACGAGAAAAATAGGGCCGTCGTCGTCCCCGGCCCACGTGATCGCCGTGCCCGCATTGAAGTACGAACCCCCAGCTCCACCCACGTGGTAGTTCGAACCGGTGATGGTGATCGTCCTGTTGATGCTGTATCTCCCCTGTGGCAGGTAGGCGATCGCACCCCCGCCATGCTGCCGGGCGGCCTCGATCGTGCGCTGAACGGCGGCTGTGTCGTCGGTCCGGCCATCCGCCTTGGCGCCGAAGTCTTGCCGCGCGTCGAACACCTTCGTGGGCATGGCCACTTCGGTCTTGAAGAACCGCTGTCGGGCGGAGGCGATGCTCCCCCCACGCCGGCCAGCGGGAATCTCACGCACGTGCTGCGTGCTGCCGCCGACGAGCGTTCCCCCAGGGGGGCATTTGTTGTTCGAATGCACGATCGGCGTTGGGGCCTGGAGATGGATGGGCGGATTCGCCGAGGGCGCGTCGGTGAAGGAGCAGTCGAAGATGAGCATGGGCTTCTGGGCCAGGCTGCCGGTGGTGATGGCATGATCCGGGTTTGTCCAGCCGGAGACATGGCAGTCCTGCATGGTGAAGGGGGTGCCACCGCCCGATCCAGCCCGCTCGTAGAACGCACGGGAGCCGATCGAGGTGACTCGGCGGGCAGAGCATCCGCTTGTGTCGTTGCTGTTCACGATGTCGGCCTGCTTGCTTCGTTGGAAGTGGCTGTTGCGCACGAAGAAGGTTCCAGACTTGCTCCAGATTCCATGACCGTTGTCATGGAACTCACAGCCATCGAGAGTGATGAGGTAGTCGTTGTGATCCCACAGCACCAGGCCCTTACCGCAGTTGACGAACAGGCAGTTGCGATACTCGGAGCCTTCCAGATAGACCTGGAAATCGCCCTTGGAATTCCGCTTGCCGAGGGCAGTCCCCGAGCCTTCCTCCGTGAAGTTGAGAAAGGCCTCGTGCTGATGCAGCACCTTGGTCTCACGCACCGTCCGAGAGTCGTGCATGAATCCCCGCGCGGCCACCCCCCGGCCGTCCCAGACCACTCCGATGTACGTCGAAAACGCCGCGCTGTCGCTGCGGAACATGCGGCCACCTGTCTTGCCGTGCCACACGATCCGCGTGCTCCGCCCGTGGCCGCGGAGGTGCATCGCGGCGTCGTGACGGGCGTGTTTAGGATAGATCTCGCTCGTGATGCGATAGGTGCCCGGCGGGAGATAGACGGTGCTCCAGACGCCGCCTGGCTCGCGCACCGCATCGAAGGCCGCCTGCAGCGCCGCGGTGTCGTCGGCAACTCCGTCGCCCACCGCGGCGGGCCCGATCCCCGCCATGCCCGTCTTCACGTTGATCCAGTCCGAGCGCTGCTCCCAGGTCAGTTCCGGGAGCACCGGATCCGCCGCCCCGGCTGCAGACTGTGCCGCGAGTGCCAGCAGCACACCAGCCGCAACCAGGCCCGCACGCGCGCCGGTCCTTATGCTCGGAGCTTCTTTCAACATGGCAGTGGTGCGACCGTCACTGAAGCAGCGGAACGCACTTACGATCGGGACTTCGTTCCCCGGCGTCGAGAGCCGCCGGCCGCACTCGGGAGCACGGTATCATACGAGCTGGCGTGTGCGGCGAAGGTCGGCGACTGCGGCTCGGACGCGGACGCGACCAACGCAAATCCTGCGAACCTCGTGTCCGCAATGCCGTCGCCGGCCTGGGTCTCCTGGACCGTGGGCTGCACCGCGCCGGTCTCGAGGCTGGTCAGTGATGCCGCAGCTTCAGGCCCGGAGGTGACGAGCACGACTCCGGTGCCCGTGAAGTAGGTGTTGTTCTTGTACGTCGCCGTGGAAGAGGAAGAACCCCAGGTGCCGGCCACCTGCTGGACGTCGCCGAAGAACAGGGCGGCGACGGTCTCGGTGGCCCCCGAGGGATTGACCTTGCCGCCGGCGTTGATCACGAGCGAGCCGGGGTTTGGGATGGCGTTGCCGTTGATGACCAGCGTGCCGGCGTTGACGACCGTGTCGCCGGAATAGAGTCTTTATTCGTGACACACACGTCGTTTGCGCGCATGTTTACGCTGCCGTCGCCAGTCCGTGGTAATGCAGCCTGACACACGTGCCGAGGACGCTCTGGCCCCGGTCGGTGATCCGCCAGCGTTGCGTGCGGGGGATCTTCGCGATCAGGCCGCGGACATGGAGCCGCTTCAGGAGCCGGCCCACGGCATGGGATTGCCGTCGCCTGAGCAGTGGATCGGTCACCGGCG
>VGYR01000363.1 GCA_016872925.1 Planctomycetota bacterium | reverse complement strand
TTCTGCCGATACTGCCAGGCGACGCCGTTCGCGGCCGACACGACCATCACCGCCTGCCTGGCGTTGACCTCGGTCGACTCGCGGATCATCACCGCGGCCTTGGCCCAGCTGCCGGTGTTTTCGACGGCGGCCACCTTCGCGACGATGGAGCCGTCGCCGACCAGCGGCTGCTGCGTGAACCGGAACGAATCGGCAGCGCCCCCGATGGCGGTGCCGCTGCCGACCAGGATGAACTTGCCGGACTGGAGGCCGGTCGCCCCCTCGCCCAGCACGCTGCCGACATCCGCGGCGGTCCACGGCTTCGGCAGGGCCAAGGCGGCGGGCGCGGCTGTGAAGATCGTCGTCGACGGATTCGCCTCGACCGCGCCGTTGAGGGCCACCACGCGGTAGTAGTACTTGCCGAGCACCGCGACGGAGGCGTCGGAATAGCTGGTCGCGCCGGCTGCGGCCGTCGCCAGCGTGGTGAAGGTGGTGCCGTTGCCTGACCGCTCGATACGGTAGCCGGTCGCGCCGCTGACCGCCGACCATTCCAGCCCGATGGCCGTCGACGACTTCGACGTGAAGGCGAGATCGCTCACGGCCTGAAACCCCGAGGTGCTTCCTGAGATCACCACGGGATTTCCGTCGCCTGAGCCGCTCATCGGCGAGACCCGAAACCAATACTGCGTGCCCGCGGTAAGCCCGGCCGCCGTATAACTTGGCACGTTGGCGGCGACGGTCGCGATCTGGGTAAAGGTGACGTTGTCGGTCGACCGCTCGATGCGGTAACCCGTCTCGCCACTGGTCTCGATCCAGTTGAGCACGAGTTGCGAGTTCGACAGCGACGTGACCGCCGCCTCCGTCACAGGACTCGGGCGGTTGATGGCACTGACGATCGCGGAGGGCGTTGAAGAGCCCGCCGCGTTGCTGGCCCGCACTCGATAGAAATACCGCATCGCCCCGGGGAGCCCGGTGTTCGTCCACGATGTCGCGGACGACGCGGCCGTGGACACGCTGGTGAAGTCCACGCCGTTCTCCGACCGCTCGATCACGTAGCCGGTGGCGCCCGCCACCGGCTGCCACGACACCACGAACGAGGCTCCGCCCCCCTGCCTGATCGCCGCACCCGCCGGCGCGGGCAGCGTGTTGACCGCCTCCGCCGCATTGATCGCGCCGGAGAACGACACGCCGGTGAAGGTGGCCTCGTTGATCAAGTTGGCGGCGTTTGCGGAACTCAGGAGCCCGATGTAGACCGTCGACGCCATCGACACCGTGACCGAGCCGACCGTCGTCCACGACACGCCGTCGGCGGAGCGGGATGCGGTGATCACGCTTCCTGCTCGGGCGAGTCGCACCCACGTCGGCGTGAACGCTCCGGCGGTGCCGTTGACGGTGGCGGACGATCCGCCCGTCGTGGCCCTGGAGATCAACTGCACTCCCTGCGTGGCCGTGGTCGCCAACGCCACGTGCTTCGAGTTGGCGGCGAGCGACTCACGGATCTCCACGCCCGCCTTCGCCCAGCCATTCGTGTTCTGGATGCCCGTCACCCGGGCCACGATCGAGCCGTCGCCCGTCAGCCTCTGCCACGCGAAGCGGAACGAGTCGGCCGTGCCGCCCACGGCCGTCCCGCCCCCCGCCACGGTAAAGGTGCCCCCGCCGAAGCCCGCGTCGCCGAGGGCGCCCACGGCCCCGACGTCGGCCGACGCCCAGCCCGTGGGCAGGTCGTTGACCGACAGGTCGTACGTCCCGAGGTCGCCATAGTTGCCGTGGCTCGACACCGACACATACCACGTGCCGCTGCCGACCGGGAGCACGATCTGCTGCTCGTTGGTGTCGCCGTCGCTGGCCGCCACCAGCGTGCCCGTCGCATCGAACACCTCGACCTTCGCGTCCAGCCCGGATGGCTTGGGGGGCACGACGGAGATCACGGCACCGCCACTGCCGGCGGTGAACGAAAACGTGTCGACGTCGGTCATCCCCTCGATGACCCCCGCGATCGAACGCATCCCGTTGGTGGCCGTCAGGGCCGAGGCGGTGGCAATCGTCCCGCCGAAGTCGTCGGCACGGAATCCGTCCCCTCCCGCAGGCTGATACTTCTTGATCACGCCGGCGATCACGGCCACGTCGTCCTGCAAGGCACTGGCCGAATTGTCCGGGTGTCCGATGAACCACTTGTGGACGTCCTGGCGGTAGTCCACGCCCATGATGGAGCCATGCAACGAGTCGTAGCCGTTGGAATACTCGCTGGTCTTGTTGCCGAGGAGGTCGTACTCCGACTGGTGTCGAAGGCCGAAGTTGTGGCCAAGTTCGTGGGCGATGCCCGACACCCGCGACTCCGCCGTGGAGCTGCTGACCCACGACTCGGGCTTCGAGTTGGGGAACACGCCCACATAGCTGCTGCCGCCGGTGATGTCGTTGCTGATCACGATCCAGGCATACGGTACGGTCGGCTTCACGGTCGTGACGTTGACGTCGAACATCGCGAAGTAGGCCGAGGTCTACCGGTGGGCCTCGGTGATCGTCGCCACCTCGGTGGCGTTGAACGTGGCTGGGTCGCCGTCGACGTCGTAGGCGCCGAGCGTGGTCCCATGACCGTCGAAGTCGAGATAGATCGCCGTGGGCGCCCCGGGCAGGCTGTGCAGGTCGGGCAGGCCGTTGGCAGCGGTGGCCGTCGCAGCGGCCGCGCCGTCGAGGGACGACAGCCTGCCGGTCGAAGCGGCCAGCAGCACGTTGAACGACTGGTCGACGTCCCACGACTGTCCCCCAACCGAGAGCGACGGCATGCTCCCGAGCGAGGGCAGGGGATCCGGTTCCACGAGCCCGCCGAACACATGCCCCCCGCAGAGTGCGTACCGCGGTTCGAGTTGCTCGGCCCGCAGGTCTGCGCGCGGGATTCGCCGGCGCCGTCGTCGAAGAACCAGGGCGGCGGTGGTGCGTAGGGGGGGCGTCATCGCGTCGCTCGCGGCTTCGTGCCCGACCCACTCGGTACGCCGCTCGTACTCTTACAGTTGACGCGCCAGGCGTCAAAGAATCGGTGGTTCATCGACATGCCGTGACTCGCAGCACGCCAGCAACGCGCGGCCCGAACCGTGCACCACTTCGCACGCCCGACGAGCGATGCTGCATGCTGACTGGTGATGCGACGCTCACGACCGGCGAGAGACACTGCTCCCCTGCCGCCGGCGGAACCTCGCTGCGGCGATCACGGCGACTCCCATCACCACGGCAGCGGTCGTCGATGGCTCCGGCACGACGATCAGGTTGACCTGGTTGGGCGTGGACGTATCGACCGCCAACGCCAGGCCGCCCGACATGGTGGGCGTCGTGCCGAGCGACAGGCCGTTGTCGGTGAGCGTGCCCGTGTACGTGAACAGCCGCCAGGTGTTGCCCAGCGTGGCGGACTGGAAGCTGCCCACGCCGATCTCACTCACGTTGAGCGTGCCGTCGAGGGAGAGGTTGCCTGTCACCGCGGAGAGGTCGTTGATGCCGCCGCCCGCGGTCGTGTTCGCGCCATCGAGTCCGTAGCTCAGGATCGATCCGGAGTCGAGGGCCAGAGCATTCGCAAACGAGAGTGTCCCGACGGTGCCCGAGCCCCCCGGGGCGATCGTGCCGAGAGCCGACACGCTGCCGAGCACCGTACCGGAGCCCATCAGCCACTGGGTCGCCGCCAGGGAAAAGCCCGTGTTGGTGTCGAACACCGCTCCACTGGCCACGCTGATCGTGCCGCTATTGGCGATCGAGCCGCCCGTACCCAGCCGCAGCGTGCCGGTATTGACCGTGGTATTTCCGGTGTAGAGTCTTTATTCGTGACACACACGTCGTTTGCGCGCATGTTTACGCTGCCGTCGCCAGTCCGTGGTAATGCAGCCTGACACACGTGCCG
>VGYR01000362.1 GCA_016872925.1 Planctomycetota bacterium | reverse complement strand
CATGAGACTTCCGACAACCCGAGCCACGCAAACGGCACTCACGGCGCCGGAAGGGAAAAGTCTGCGCACGCGGATCATGCCACAATGGCAGGAACGGCCGCTTCGCATTCGCTTGTTTAAGGACTAGGTCGGTCATGCCGTCGGCATTGGCGTCGAAGTCGGCGGCCGTCGACTCGAGCCGCCAGGTGGCGTCGCCACCGATGAGACGTGCAGAGGTGACGCTGGTGCCATTCATGAGCCACATCACGTCACCGCCGGTGGTCGCGTTCCGCCAGATGAGGTCGGTTTTCAGGTTGCCGTCGTAGTCGCCGCAGGCTTCCAGCCGCCACGTGGCGTCGCCGCCGAGGACGCTCGCCTGGAGCGTGGCGCCGTCGGCCGCCATCAGGCGGAGCACCACCGTGCCAGCCAGGTTCCGCCACGCGATGTCGGAGACGGCATCGCCGTTGAAGTCGCCGACGGCCTCGATCGTCCAACTGGCATCGCCGCCGAGGACGCGGGTGGAGGTGACGACACCTGCCGTATCGTAGATCCAGGCTACGTTGATCCCGGTCGTGGCGTTCCGCCAGACGGCGTCGACGATGGCGTCGCCGTTGAGATCGATGGGCGGCCGAAGTGAGACGAGCGACGCCGCTTCGAGGAGAGGCTCCCCGAGCGGCAACGCGAGGGTCGCCGGAGCCGCGGAGAGTGTGAAGCGGGGCTCGAGTCCTTCGATCAAGAGTCGCCGGTGACGCCGGCTGGAGGTACGAGCGGTTGAAGGACGGGCGGCTCCGAAAGAGAACATGGCGGTGTCTCCTGTCAGCGAGATGTGTGGCGGTGACGCACGTCCGTGCAGAAAGCGGGGCCTCGTTCCGCCTGCCGGATGGAGGGTATGCCCGGTGCCACCTCACCGAGTGGGAGAGGGCGATCCCCCCCGGAAAACAGCCCGAACTGGCTCGGGACACCCCGTCCGCGTGGCGGACCGACGAGAGTCGTCCACGGCGTAGCCGAGCGGTCAGACTGGTGACCCATGAAGGATACATGGCTTGCCGAGCGGGCTTCGTGCGTGAGTGGCAATAGGCTCCTGGGTGGCATCGACGAACCGATCCGGACGAAGGCCCGCGAGATCTACCGCCCCGGCTCGGCCCAGCAGATCGCCGAGCTCATCCGCTCCCTTCCGACGGGAACGCCCGTGGCGAGCGTCTGCGGGGGGCATGAATCGTCGAATGCCGCCGCCGTCGCGGGGGATGGTGCGGTGATCCTCGACATGGCGAGGCTGAAGTCGATCGAGTTCCATCGAGACGGTGCCCACGCGGTCGTCACGGTGGGGGGTGGCGTGGTGTTCCGGGAACTCGTGGAGGCGGTGAGGGAGCGGAAGGCCGCTTTGCCGGTGGGAACGGGGCCCGGCGTCGGTGTGGTCGGATACGTCGTCAACGGCGGCCTGAGCGGTTATTTCTCACGTCGACTCGGCCTGCTCGGGCAGCGGGTGATGAGGCTGACCGTCGTGACGGCCAGGGGTGAGATTCGCGTCCTCACCCCGGCCGACGAACTTTTCACGGCGATGCTCGGAGCCGGAAGCGCCCTGGCGGTCGTCGTTGACGTCACGTTCGAGCTGGCCGGTGAGAACGTCGTGCGGGGCGCCGAGCAACGCGTGATTTCCTTCGAGACCCGGGATCAGGCGGTGGCCTTTGCTCGCGAGGCCCTTCGCATCCAGCGGGATCACGTGCTCCCGGACGACTCGCTGTCGATGGAGCTCGTCGTCACGGGCACCAAGGCCCTCGTGGCGACGGTCGTGTTCTATGACACCTTTCAGGGCCGCATGGCGGACTTCGTCGCCCCCCTCGAGACGCTTGCGGCTCGCCTTGGGCTGCGAGTCGTGGCGGCCTCGCACTTCGGGTCGTGGTTCGAGACGGCCGCCGCGCTCTGGCCGGTGATCGACGGCATGAAGGAGAACCCGCTGGCGATGCTCCAGCATTGCATGGGCACCGAGGGTGTACCCTCCGACGCGGTCCTCGATGCGGTCTGCGACACGATCATCGCCGAGGCACCACTCGACGAGGCCCCGCTGTCGATCGTGGAGATCCGCACGCTCGGCGGGGCGGCGGTGTCGAAGCAGCCGCTCCCGAGCGGCAACTGCCGCCACCTGTTCTTCGTCGACCTGATCACGCTCTACGATGCCCAGGAAAAGAGCTTGGCGGAGCGGCAGGGGATCACCGACGCCACGCGCACCGTCATGGAGAAGGCACGGGGAGTGGAGGGCCTGGCCGTCGATTTCAGTGGCACGCACTCGCAACCCGACGACCCGGAAATGGGCGTCTCGCCCGCGGTCATCTTCGGCACGGAGGCGATGGCGGCGATGGTCCGCGAACGGAAGCGACGCGTCGATCCCGGAAATCGCTTTCGCTACCACCCCTACGCGAAGTTTCTCTGAACGAAGAGCTGAAGTGAGGAGGCTCCCTGACGATCCATGAGAATGGGCTCTCCATGTCCTGCACCCGACACTGACTCCAACTGCCCGGGCACCCCGACTCCCCTCTGATACCTGCCGACTGATGAGGCAGGATCCACGATTCCATCAAAAGAGCCCTGTGGAGCCACGCAGGCACGTCGAGAGAGATTCAACAACTAGGCCCGGTGTGCCCCGAACACCCCTCGTCTTTCCCCGGAAAACGGCCCGCCGCCAAGAGGCGCGACGCGCCAGACGACGCGCTGGCTGAAATGTGCCATCTGTGGCCTGATCTCCCCACGGCCACGAGGCGACGATTGCTGAAGTTTGCCAAGGCTGGTGTGACACGTCGGCGCCGGTGATGCGGTCTGGCGTCAGTGCTTCGGCCGCTCGCCAACTTCAACCAGCCCTTGCCCCATCCGGAGTTCTCGGACGACTCCGACCCAAAGTGGCTCCAGCCACTGAAACAGCGTCGGATTGGTGCTGTTGCCGATTCGCAGCCAGACAACTTGAGGGCCGCCGGGTTGCGTCATGTGACGAAGCGCGAAGTCTTCGTCTTTTGTCACGATGCACCAGCCGCCAGCGATCGCGAACCGCCAAATCTCGCCGTCGTCGGCATCTCGCAGGCCAACCTCGCGACAGGCAGTCGCCTCTTCGCCGAGCGTCCCCAGAAACTGTGCCAGCGATGGCGGCAATTGGGCATCGACGAGGAAACGCATGCCATCCGCCTAACCGACGAAGACGGGATGGTCGAAATACTGGGCGGCGTACTCAAGGCAGGCGCGGATATCTTCTCGTTCCAAGTCAGGGTAGTCAGCAAGAATCTCATCCTCTGACGCTCCGGAAGCGAGCATTTCAAGAACGTCTTTCACGCGGATACGCATGTGACGAATGCACGGCCGTCCCCCGCATTTTCCGGGCTCGACGGTGATTCGCGACTGGTTGGATGTTGGTGGCATAGTTCCATCATACGTCCCGCCGGTTTGGTCGGTAAACCACGTGTGATTCCGTACGCGGATGATGCCGGCTCGCGGCCCGCGAGTCGATCGAGACGACCCTGTGGTGCTCCGTGGGCAACGACGCCAAGCGAACGGCCGAGGCGACCGGGGCGGCGTTCGACGCCCTCCAGCGGGTGTTTGCGGAGCCGTCTGCTAACAGTTTTGCTAACAGTGCCACTTCCGGGGGTACCGACGCCGCACCCCCGGAGGAGCCATCCGCACGGGAAATCCCGGAACCAAATCGAAGTAGGCCCGGTGTGATTCGAACACACGACCAAGGGATTATGAGGCCGGACAGCCGGTCCTCATATCCCATTCTACAGTTGGAGGCCCTCTCGGCAGCGCGAACTGCTGTTTCTCTCGTGAATTTCGAGGTTCAGGTGCGTCCGGAGCTCGAAACCTGGTGCCACGTTTTTAATGGATAGATTGACATTTACAGGCA
>VGYR01000361.1 GCA_016872925.1 Planctomycetota bacterium | reverse complement strand
CACGCCACACGGACGCGCGTTCGCTTGCGATACCGGTACCCCGTGGCACCATGATTCCATCCGCGCCGGCGGCGGGTCTGACCCGATCCGACGACGCATCGCCAGGTCGGCAACCGTCTCCGGGAGACGGCCACCTTCGCAGGACGACCGGCAAAGTTTACGCTTCGCGGCGCCGCCTGCGAACTATTCGGCGACGACGGACTTGGAAGGCACGTGGCGTGCCGAATGCACCGGCGAGGCTTCCAAAACACGGAAGGGCTCGATTTCAAGGCAGAAAACCGAGTCCCGCGGACCGGGTTCACGGGGGGACGAACCGAAGGGCTTGGCAAAATGTGGACGGTCGGTACGACGCGGTGGAAAAACCTACAGTCCGTCCGACCTGGCAGGCTGGCTGGTGGCGGGAGACGATCAGCCGGCGTCTCTCGCAGTCCCGACGGCGGATCGTTCGAGAACGACGGTAATCTAGGCATGGTCGGTAAGCCACACAAGTTTCTGTTGTTTTCCCGACCCGCACCCCCCCAAACCCCCTGAAAATCTCGGGAAAGTCACTTTTCATCCGCCGTCCCTTCGGAAATCCTCGTGCCGCAGCCCCTCTCTCCGCCACCATCCGTAGCCGTGCTGCTCGGGGAGTCGGGCGCCGCCGGTGACAGTCCGCTGCCGTGGCCCGGCGGCTTGCGTCTCAACGCCGGCGAGGCCGTGCTCGCCACAGGGCGATTCGACCTCGACGCGAGCCTGCGGTTCAGCGACGGCTGGATCGTCCTGACCAACAAGCGAGTCCTCGCCGACCAGCCTGCCTCCGGTAGCGGGGAACTCTCGGGCCGCGGTCCATTCGCCTGGTCGATCGGGCCGCAGACGCGACTGGACGTCCACCTCCGCTCGGCCGTCGGACGCGTGGAACTCTCCGCAGGCGATCGCGTCGTCGCCCGCTGGCTGTTCACGCCGGCTCGCGCCGACGCCATCCATGCCCTGGAAGACGCCTTCGACGCCCGCGTCGCGGGACCCGACGGCCTGACGGAACCGGCGAGCGGCGCCGTTCGCCCTGCGGCATCCGCCAGCGACGACACGGCCGACGCCGATCCCAAGCCCGCGCCGATCGGCCGCGGACTTGCCGACGATGCGGGAGGCCAGGCCTCGTGGCGGGCGCTGTTTCGGCTGATCGCCTTCGCCCGGCCCCATGCCGGGATGGCGATCCTGGGCGGGCTCTTGTCGCTGGCCAGCACGGCCGCGGCGCTCGTGCCCCCCTACCTGACGATGCCCCTGGTCGATCAGGTGCTGATCCCACGACAGAACGGCGCCGACGTGCCGTTCGGCGTGGTCTGGTGGTACCTCGGCGGCCTGCTCGCCGCCGCCCTGGCCGCGTGGCTCCTCTCCTGGGCCCAGACCTGGGTGCTCGGCTGGGTGAGCGAACGGATCGCCGCGGGCCTGCGGACGCGGACCTACGCCCACATGCAGATGCTGTCGCTCGACTTCTTCCAGGGGAAGCGGACCGGCGACCTGATGTCCCGCGTGGGCAGCGATACCGACAAGATCAACGTGTTCCTGTCGGTGAACCTGATCGACTTCGCCTCCAACGTCATGCTCCTGGCCCTCACGGCGGCGGTGCTGATCTGGCTCAACCCGACGCTCGCCCTGCTCACGCTGGTGCCCTTTCCGTTCGTGGTCTGGCTGATCTACGCGGTCCGGGAGCGGCTCCGCCGGGGCTTCGCCCGGGCGGCGGTGGCCTGGAGCGACATGACCAGCGTGCTCGCCGACACGATTCCCGGCATCCGCGTGGTCAAGGCCTTCGCCCAGGAGCGGCGCGAGATCGACCGCTTTTGCACCGCCAACGACCGGGTGCTCGACGCCAACGACCGGGTGAACGTGGTCTGGTCGTTCACCGGCCCGATGGTGAGCCTGATCAGCGAGCTGGGCCTGCTCGTCGTCTGGGCCTGCGGCGCGTGGCTGGTGTTCGCCGGCGGCGTCACGGTCGGCGGCCTGACCGCTTTCCTCGCCTACATCGCCCGCTTCTACGGCCGCGTCGAGTCGATGATCCGGATGGTGCCGGCGACCCAGCGGGCGGCGGCGAGCGCGCAGCGGATCTTCGAGATCCTCGACTGCAAGCCGACCGTCGCGGAGCCGGCCCGGCCCATGAAGCTCGGCCGCGTCGCGGGCCGGATCGAGATCGCGGGCGTCCACTTCCGCTACGGCGCCCGCGAAGTGCTGCACGGCATCGACCTCGTGATCGAGCCGGGGGAGATGATCGGCCTGGTGGGCACCAGCGGCTCCGGCAAGTCGACGCTCGCCAACCTTGTCTGCCGGTTCTACGACCCCTCCAGCGGGTCGATCCGCATCGACGGCGTCGACCTCCGCGACGTGGACATCGCGGACTACCACCGCAACCTCGGCTGCGTGCTGCAGGAGCCCTTCCTGTTCTTCGGCACGATCGCCGACAACATCGCCTACGGCAGGCCCGACGCGAGCCGGGAACGGATCGTGGAGGCCGCCCGGGCGGCCGGGGCCCACGATTTCATCCTGTCGCAGCCGCTGGCCTACGACTCCCGCGTCGGCGAGCGGGGCGGCGGCCTGTCGGGTGGGGAGCGGCAGCGGCTCTCGATCGCCCGGGCGCTCCTGGTGGACCCGAGGATCCTGATCCTCGACGAGGCCACCTCCAGCGTCGACGCGGAGACCGAGGCGATCATCCAGGCGGCCATCGACCGGCTCGTGACCGGCCGGACCACGATCGCGATCGCCCACCGGCTCTCGACGCTCAGGCGGGCCAACCGCCTGGTGGTGCTCGACGCGGGGCGGATCGTGGAGCTCGGTACCCACGACGAACTGCTCGCCGCCGACGGCATGTACGCCAGGCTCTACCGTGCCCAGATGAAGGCGGCCGAGGAGGCCGCCGCCGCCGGCTGACGGCATCCTGGCCGGCGCGACAAGCGCGCCTTGCCACACACCTCCCATGCATCCGACCGAACACTCGACGAACAGCGGAACGTCGCCGGAAGGCTGGCGGATCGAGCGGCACGACCACGGCCGCCTCGACCTCGTCGACGCCCAGGGCAGGCGGCACGCCGACGTCGACGTGCTGCGGGCCTTTCCGGTGACCGCACCCGCCGGACCCGTGGCGATCATCGCGGCCGACGGCGGCGAACTCGCCTGGGTGGAGTCACTCGCCGATCAGCCCCCCGGGCTCCGCGCCCTGCTCGAACGGGAACTCGCCCAGCGGGAGTTTCAGCCGGTGATCGAGCGGATCGAGACCGTCTCCGATGCCGAGCCTTCGGAGTGGGCCGTGGTCACGGACCGCGGCCGCCATCGCTTCAAGGTCGCGCACGCCGACGACATCGCCCGGCAACCCGATGGCGGCGTGTTCATCACCGACACGGTCGGGATGCGGTACCGCATCCTGCGCGAAGCTGCGCTCGACGCCACCAGCCGCCGGCTGCTCGACAAGCTGTCGTGAGCGATCCCCGCGGCCCGCCCCGTCCTCCCGGCCGGCATCCCGGGAGGACGGTGGCTGCCGAAAGATGGGCCGGTTGCGCCGTTCGTGCGGGAGGGGGGGCGCTTTTCCCGGGAAAAAAACGGGTTTTTTCTCACCTCGCCGCTTGTGGCCCGCGTACACGGGATTAGTCTCGAAGGGTCCTTTTTCCAGCCTCCTCAGCAGAATCTGTGGGTTGATTCTGGCTCCGGTAGTTTGCCAAGGACATGAAACAACGCGATTTCAATGCCTTTCGCGGTCCGAAAGCCGAACGCTTTTCTGGTGGTCAGTTTTACGACGCCGTTCAAACCCTCGACAACTCCCGCCGAAATGGTGCCTTTGGCCCGGAACCAGTTGAGGATCAGGTGCCGATGACGCCGCAGGCTCTTGGCGACCTTCTTCATCGGC
>VGYR01000360.1 GCA_016872925.1 Planctomycetota bacterium | reverse complement strand
CACGCTCGTGTCGGAACGGTGGCGGGAACTGGGCGTGGAGGTTTCGCACGACCTCGACGAGATCCTGCCCCGCTGCGACGTGCTCAACCTGCTGCGGATCCAGTTCGAGCGGCAGAACATGCGGCCCTTTCCGTCGGTGCGCGAATATGCCCACCTCTACGCGATGACCAGGGAGCGTCTCAGGCATGCGAAGAAGGACCTGCTGATCCTGGCGCCGGGGCCGATCAACCGCGGAGTCGAGGTCACGGCGGAAGTGGCCGACTGCCCCCAGTCGCTGATCCTCGATCAGGTCACCAACGGGCTGGCGGTGCGGATGGGCGTGCTGTGGCTGACCTGCGGCCCGCGGAACGGCTCCGGAGGGACCGGCTGATGGCGACGCTTCTTATTCGTGGCGGCCGCGTCGTCGATCCCGCCCAGGGCATCGACCGGGTCGACGACGTGCTCGTCCGCGATGGCCACGTGGTGGCCGTTGGCCGGTCCGGAACCCAGCCGGTCGGCCGGGTCGACGAGACGATCGATGCGGCCGGACTCGTGGTCGCGCCAGGCCTCGTCGACATGCACGTGCACCTCCGCGAGCCGGGCCGCGAGGAGGACGAGACGATCGAGACGGGCACGCGGGCCGCCCTGGCAGGCGGCTTCACGAGCGTGGCTTGCATCCCCAACACCGAACCGCCGATCGACACGCAGGCGGCCGTTGAGTTCATCCATCAAAAGGCGGCGCGGGCTGACGCCTGCAATGTCTTCGTGGTGGCCTGCGCGAGCCGCAATCGCGAGGGCAAGGAGCTCGCCGAGATCGGCCAGTTAGTGGAGGCGGGGGCGGTGGCCTTCAGCGACGACGGCGCGCCCATCTATGACGCCGAGTTGATGCGCAGGGTGTTCGAGTACTGCCGGATGTTCGACAAGCCCTTCCTGGCCCACGAGGAGGTCCTGGAGCTCACTGCCGGTGGCGTGATGCACGAGGGACTTGTGTCGCTCGTGCTGGGGCTCAAGGGCATGCCCGCCGCCGGCGAGGAGGTGATGATCGGCCGCGACATCGCGTTGGCCGAGGTGACGGGAGGGCGGTTGCACGTGATGCACGTCTCGACCGCCGGTGGCGTGGCCTTGATCCGGGCGGCCAAGGCCCGCGGGCTGAGGATCACGGCCGAAGCCTGCCCCCACCACTTCACGCTCACCGACGAGAGCCTGCGGGGCTTCGACTCCAACTTCAAGATGAGTCCGCCGCTCCGGACGGCCACCGACGTCGAGGGGATCATTGAGGGGCTGGTCGACGGGACGATCGACTGCATCGCCACCGACCACGCGCCCCACGCCTTGGAGAAGAAGATGCTCGAGCTCGACCGGGCGCCCTTCGGCATCGTCGGCCTGGAGACGGCGGTCGGGCTCGCCGTGACGCGGCTGGTGGCACCGGGGCGGATCGGCTGGCCCCGGCTCGTGCAGGCGATGAGCAGGCTGCCGGCCGAGATCCTCGGCATCAACCGGGGCACCCTGCGGCCGGGCGCCGTGGCCGACATCACGCTGATCGATCCGGCCATGACCTGGCAGGTCGATGCCCGGGCCTTGTCGTCCAAGAGCGGCAACTCCCCCTTCCACGGTTGGACCCTGCAGGGCCGGGCCGTCGCCACCATCGTGGCCGGGCGGGTGAAGCATCGGCTGCGGGAATCGGCGTCGGCCTGAACACGCGGCGGGGCGAGGGCGACGATGAAAATCCTCGTCGACGGCTACAACCTGCTGCACGCCTCGGGCATCTTCGGAGCGGTGCGGGGCGAGGGCGGGTTCGAGGCTTCGCGGCGGGCCCTGCTCGACGAGATCGCCCGGCTCCTCGGGGCGGCCGCCGGCGGGGTGACGGTGGTGTTCGACGCCGCCGACGCCCCGGTGGGGCTGCCCGATCGCTCTTCGCACCAGGGCATCGAGGTCCGCTTCGCGCGGCGGTACGACAGCGCCGATGCGTTGATCGAGGAACTGATCGAGGACCACGACGCGCCGGCGGCCCTCGTGGTGGTGTCGGCGGACCATCGGGTGATGGCCGCAGCCCGCCGGCGTCGGGCCCGGCCGATTCCAAGCGGTGAGTGGCTGACCGAGTTGCGGGCCGCCGCCCGGGCCGCGGCCTCGGTCGACGCCAAGCCGCCGGAACCCGGGCCGGAGGGAGCGGACTACTGGCGGCGCTATTTCGGGCTCTGACGCCGCGGCGGGTCGCGTGCGGCGGATCATGTGCGGCCCGGATCAGGCCTGGGCCCATTTGGCGAGCTTGCGGTCGAGCGTCGACCGCTCGATGCCCAGGATGGCTGCAGCCTTCGTCTTGTTGCCACCCACCGCCTCGAGCGTCCGCATCACGTGCTGCCGCTCCATCTCGTCGATCGTGGTCGGCACGAAGGTCGCCGAGCCCTTGGCCACCGGCCCCTTGCCGGTTTCGCCGGGGCTCGAGAGTTGCGAGAGGGGAATGTCGTGCGAGTCGATCCATTCACCCTGGGCGAGCACGACCGCCCGCTCCACCACGTTCCTGAGCTCGCGGATGTTGCCCGGCCAGTGGTAGGTCCGCAGGGCCTCGAGGGTGTCGGGCGTGAAGCCACGGATCGTCCTGCCGGTCTCGGCGGCGAACCGTTTCAGGAAGTGCATCGCGATCGATTCGATGTCCTCGGGCCGACGGCGGAGCGGTGGCACGATGATCTCCACGACCTTCAGCCGGAAGTAGAGGTCCCGGCGAAACTCACCGGCGGCGACGGCCGCCTCCAGATCGCGGTTGGTGGCCGCGACCACGCGGACGTCGACCTGCACGCGGCTCGAGCCTCCGACCCGCTCGAAGGGATGGCCCTCGAGCACCCGCAGGAACTTCGCCTGGATGGCCGGGCTCATCTCGCCGATCTCGTCGAGCACGAGCGTGCCGCGATGGGCGGCCTCGAACTTGCCGATCTTCTTCTCGGTGGCCCCGGTGAAGGCGCCCTTCTCGTGGCCGAAGAGCTCGCTCTCAAGCAGCGTCTCCGAGAGGGCGGCACAGTTGAGGCAGATGAACGGGCGGTCTTTCCGGTCGCTGGCCTCGTGGATCGCGCGGGCGACGAGTTCCTTGCCGGAGCCGCTCTCGCCCCGCACGAGCACCGTGGCCTTGGTCTTCGCCACACGCTCGATCTGCCCCACGATGCCCTGCAGGGCAGGGCTCGAGCCCACCATCCGCGGTGTTTCCTCGCCGAGTCGGCGTCGCAGCCGTTCATTCTCGTCGGCGGCCGTCGCCAGTCGGCTCGAAAGCACCTCGCGGGCCGAGAGATTGTCGATCGCGACGCCAAGCGCGTCGCAGACGGCCATCACGAACTCGAGGTCGTCGGGCGTCGCCTGACGGCCGCCCGGTCCGAGTTCCAGGTGCATCACGCCGATGGGCTTGCCGCGCGAGCGGATCGGGGCCGAGATCGTGCCGGCGGTCCGCCCGGCGGGGCCGCCCGACGCCGCCCCCGCAGCCAGCAGCGCCTCGTCGGTCTCGAGCACGGTCGCCACCGCGCCAGCCGGGTACGCGTGTGGCCAGGGATCGGGGACGGCGGCCACGGGCGCGAGTGATCCCGCCGCGGACTCACCGGCCGGATCGTCACCGAGCCGCTCGGGCAGGAGAACGATACCGCGGGCGGCCGTGTCGGCGAGCGCCGACGCGAGCGCGAGCTTCGCGACGTCGGGGAGGTCGGCCGCGCGGCCGAGGGCGAAGGCTAGGCGACAGAGTTCGGCGGCCGCCCGGCCAACGCGAGGCGCGGTCACGGCGGAATCGCGGATGTCCTCCAGGAGACGGCTGCGGGCCCGACGATGCGTGATGGAGGCATGCCAGGCGGCGACGACGGCCGGCATCTCACCGGTCGCAGCGCTGGCCGCGGTGACCGGTCCCCCGACGGTGTCACGGGGTTCGGCCCCCTCGCAATACACCA
>VGYR01000359.1 GCA_016872925.1 Planctomycetota bacterium | reverse complement strand
CCGGATGTCGCCGCGCAGCGGCGGCTCATCACATACCCATGCCGCCAGCGGCTTGGTGCGATCGCTGCCGGAAGCATCAGCCTCACGCCGACAGACTCAGGCTGATGCCTGTGCCATGGCTCATAAACCTCGGGGTCCGGGGCAGAGCCCCGCGCAGAAACACAGGCTTTCTACCCACAAATTCTGCTGAAGACCCTTAATGGTAAGTGAGCCGAAGGCTGGCCCAAGCGACTTCGTGCCGAGTAGCACGTCCCGGACATCATCGGGAATAGCGCCGGCAATTTTCTCGAGCACGGGCCCGCCTGCCCGCCTGAACAGATCATAAACGAGGGCCTCCGGGCCAGCCGACACGTCGACGTTGTTGAAGAAGACGGCGGTTCTGTCTTCAAGCTGCTTGAATGCCGCAGAGTTGTCCGAGGAGCCGATGGCACTGAGGTCGAACTGAAACGCGGTGCGGTAGTCGAATGCCGGCAGGGGATCGATCGGGTCGAGCTTGAGGCGGGCGTCCGCATAGAGAAACCTGCTTGCATCCGACATCTGGACTGTGTTGACGCTGCCCAGTAGCTGCAGAAGCCCCATTTCTCCGCCGGCAAAGGTCACCGTGAAGTTGGGTTTGTAGGAGGGGGCGATCAGTCCGTCGAAGTCGAGTAACTTCGCGACCTTCCCGCGGAACGTGATGTCCGACTTGATCAAAGCGCCGACGTCGATCCGCGTCTTGCTGGCATCGACGAGGACTTGTAGTCCGTCCGCGTCGTTGACGCGAATGCGGGTCTTCATACCGAGCGTGGCGGCGATGTCGATCGGGGGGATGCTGCTGGTGTCGATCGTGAAGCCACCGAGTCTGAAGGAATCAGGGAGACGGATCTGCTTGCTGAATGCCCGTGTGGGCAGCTCAAGATCGAATGACATGTCCGTGACGGAACCTTCCGAGCCGGCGGTCGAGCCGACTCGCGACGTCTTGAAGGTCTCGCTGACAGCCTGCTTGACTCGATCGACGAGCGCGGCCCCGGTCACCTCCGGCTGCTGGCCGATCCTGTCAGCGAAGCCGTCGATCATCTCGTCGATCCGCTCGCGGAACCCGAACACATCCGTGTCGAATGAGAAGGACTTCCCGAAGATGGCAGGAACGTTGGAGAACGCCTTGGCCGCGTTGCCCGCCGCCTGTGAGACGGGGTCGGCAATCCGGCGGATCAGGTTGGCGACGTCGGTCGAATCGAGGCCCCCTGCCGACGCGGCGAAAGAACTCGTGCCATCGGCGAGGTTGTATGACCCCGACCCCTTGACCGATGCGAGAGGGGTCCTTGCGTCCACGCCGCTGATATCAAGACCGCCATCGAGGGTGGTCTTACCGCCGCTGCGGATCGTGTCGGCGAGCGTGCCGTCACCAAGAAAGAGCCTCTCGTTCGGCGTGTCGTCGCCGTCGTCAAGGCGGACGGCCAGCCGTGCGGCGAGCGACCCAGAGGCGGAGACAGTGGCGTTCAGAAGGTTGAGGACCTTCCCGCTCCCGGTAATCGCGGCCGCGGCGTTGGCCGAGACGATCAGCGATCCGCCTTCCTGTACGTACACGCCGTTGGTCGGATCCAATCCGGCGGCGAGGTTCACCGATCCGGCGTAAGAACCCTGCAGGCTGCCGTTTATCAAGGCTGAAAAGATTTTTCCTCCCGAGCCGAGGGAAAGCGAACCGCTGCCGGTGATCGTCGCCGGCGTGCCGCTGACCTCCTTGGCGACGGACATGGTGATCAAGTTGGAGGGCGCGTCGCCGACCCCGTAGACCCAGAGCAGCAGTTCCTCCGGTGACACCGCGGAGTCGATTCGGAAGCCGAGATCGAAGAGATCATCCAACGACATCTCCCCGACGTCGGCACCCAATAGTGAAGTCACCACCGCGCTGGCTCCGCTCGCGGCAGAGGAGCCAAACACTGGAACACTCGAGAAGTTCGGTGTCGGCGCGGATGCGAGAGAGAATCCCGACTGTGGACTCGTTCCGCCGGTTATTCGCTTTGCGTCGGAGTCGTTGGTACGAAGGCCATTGGCAACCTGAACAGCCATCGATCGCAGTGTCGTTGCATCGGCCTTTGCGTCGTTGAAGCCAGCGGGCAAGAGCATGCGCGTTGGCGGCTTTTCGCCGGGGCCTGCTTGAATCGTCAACGTCCGGTCGCCTCGGACAATAATCGTCGATCCGCGATACGTATCCAGCAACTGGCGAGCTGCCTGATTGCCGCTCATCGGCGCCATTGCAAAGCCGAGTTGATCGAGCAGCGCGGGATTGGATGGCACAGATTGCGTTGCGGTCTCCTGGTACCACGCGATTGGCCTCTTGTGTGAGCCGATGAAGTTGTACATCTCCGATCGCGGCCTCAGTCGTGAGACGTCGATGTTGACGAGTCCGGAGCGATATTCCTGCGTATAGAAGAGGTCACCCGTGCAGTAGATGTTGAGTCCCTTGTCGAAGTTCGGGCTGACGGTCGCGACACCCTTTCCGGCAATTCGTGTGTTGTAGGGAGTGAATCCGTCGAGAATGGTGGCCTCGACGTTCTTCTCTGTGGGAAGCCCATCGGCTAGGGCCGAAATCACCCACGTGCCGGCGCTGTGGGCGGTGAGGTCGTAGTTTGCGTAGGAGAAATTCGAGGATTGCAACCACATGCGCAGACTATCGCCCGCGTCATAGGCTCGTTCCGCGGTCCAGAACGGGTTCAAGCCGCGGGCTAGTGCAGCTTCCGAAGACCAGTCAAACACGACCGAGTCCCACGAGGAACTCTTCGAGGCGATCTCCCTCGCCAGGGGACGGAAATCTTTGTCGTTGTCCTTGAAACCATGGGTCACGATGCTCAGGCCGGTTGCCTGCGTGTTGCTGGTCAGTTGGCCTGTCGTGCCATCGGCGCGAATGACGGTGGGCTTTTCGAGTACGACAAGATCGATGCCGGCGGCCTTTGTTGCGGCTCCAAAGGTCGGCATGACGTACTGCAGGCTCAGGAAAAACCTGGGGTCGTCGGTATCCATGCCCTTCATTGACGTGAAGCGGCCTTCAAGGCCGTCAAAACGCATAAGCGGCAGCCGATCGCCCACTTTGAGAGGCCGGGCATGGGTAACGTTTGTGACGTCGAGAGTGCCGGAAAGATAGGCCTTGCCGGAAATGTTGAGGAACGACGTGGCTGACTTCAAGCCCGTGCCGGAACTGGGATTCGACCAGTTGATCCAGGGATAGAAGAAAGGCAAACCAAGATCGATTCTCGTGACACCCGACGCGGTTTGCCGATAGTCCCCATCGATCGTGATCGTCGGGTCGCCGTCGGCGAACAGCGTCCCTGAGTTGGTGATGCTCCCGTCGTAATCGTCGTTGAGCGTAAGAGTCGTACCAGCTGTGTTGAATAGCAGCGACGTGGCCTGCTGCGCCACCATCACTGGCTGGTCTTCGCTCATGTCGCTCAACGCGATTGACGTCGTGTCGAGCGGTGTGGTCAGCGCGAGCATGGACCGACGCTCGAACTGCTCGACTCGAGCGATATGAGCGCGAGAAGGCGACGAGGGCCCCTGCCTGCGACGGCGCGAGACGCCCTGCCGGACGGCCTGGCGATCTCTGCTCCGTTGGCGGATCGGGTGAGTCGCGCCACCCGCCTGCGGTCCAAATGACTTTTTCCGACGTGTCATGTCTGGGCAACCCTCGTTCTCACGTGTCAAGCAACGGGTAGACCCCGTCCCTACGGCATTAGGCGGCAGCGATGCCTGTGACCGGACGCCAGTACGGAAATACGTCGTTTTGGGCCGCGAAAGTGTGCTGGGCGTAACTCGCAAATCTCGCCTGTCTCGGGCGACGGAACGATCGTTTCGGCCGTATTTTCTGGTGCGGAAGCCACTGCCAGCATGCAGTGACAGCAGATGAAAAGGTGTTGGGCCTCGGAGAATGGAAGGG
>VGYR01000358.1 GCA_016872925.1 Planctomycetota bacterium | reverse complement strand
AACTCAGCCCCTTCCCGCCGCAGCTCCGCAACCTCGGCCATCAACAACCGCACCACCGCCTGGGCGTCAGGCGGCCACTTCGAAATCTGCTCTTCGGTGATCTGCAGCGACATGCCCCCTGCGGCACTGGCAAGACGCTCACGGGCCTCTGGATTCATGAGCGGCTGAAGAGTCGCCGCACGTTGCTTCTTGTGCCGTCCATCTCGCTCGTCCAGCAAAACCTGCGCGAGTGGGGCCGGCACGCCAAGGAAGACTTCGATTTCCTGGTCGTATGCTCGGATGAGTCCGTCGCCAGCGACCTGGAAGACCCAGCGTTGCGATACATCGCCGAGTTGGGGATCGACGTCACCACCGACCCGCGGGAAATCGCGGCCTTCCTGGCGAAGCGGCGACGCCGGCCCGCAGTGGTGATTTCAACCTATCAGTCCTCGGATCGGGTTAGCTCCGGCCAGCGCCGAGCCAAGAAGTCGTTCGACCTCGCCCTTTGCGACGAGGCACACCGTCTAGTCGGCGATATGCGGGGCAAGTTTGCGACTGTGCTGGATGACCGCAAGATTCGCTGCCGCCGCCGGCTCTTCATGACGGCGACGCCTCGCTACTTCACGCAGCGGGCGCGACAGCGGGCCGCCGACCAAGACCTCGAAGTGGCGTCGATGGATGACCCGGCCACGTTCGGGCCGGAGTTTCACGTTCTCAAGTTTTTTGATGCGATCACGGCCAAGCCGACGCCGCTGCTCACCGATTACCGCGTGGTCGTGATCGGCGTCACCAACGCGGAAGCGGCCCGCTGGGTCGAGGCGGGCAAGCTCGTTCGCACCCGCGAGGGGGCCGAGACGGATGCTCGCACGCTGGCTGCGCAGATCGGCTTAGCCAAGGCGATGCGGAAGTATGACCTCCGCCGCGTGATCACGTTTCATCGCTCTATCCGTCGCGCCTCGCGGTTCGTCGATGCCGATCGCCGGGATTCACTCCCGGCAATCGTGAAGACATTGCGGCCGGCATCGCGCCCGACGGGAAAACTGTGGGCGCGGCACATTTCAGGTGAGACTCCCGCGAGCAAACGCGCGTCGATGCTGCGGGCGCTTGCTGAGTTACCAAGTGACACACGCGGCCTCATCTCTAACTGTGCTTGTCTCGGCGAAGGCGTAGACGTTCCTGCCCTCGATGGCATCGCCTTCATCGACCCCAAGGGGTCTATGGTGGACATCATCCAGGCGGTCGGGCGGGTGATTCGGCTGTCGCCCGACAAGACGGTTGGGACGATCGTGATTCCAGTTTTCATCGACGAGTCGAGCAATGCGGAGCACGCTGTCGAGCAATCAGCATTTGAGCCGGTATGGCAAGTACTAAAAGCGCTGCGTGCTCACGATGCTCGTCTCGCTGACGAGTTGGATGCGTTGCGCACCTCGGCTGGCAGTCAAGGCCGCGGCAGAATCCGACTCCCGCATAACGTGATGCTAGATGTTCCAACCCTTACGCTCGGGGACTTTGAGCAAGCGTTTTATGTGCGGGCGATTCAAGCAGCGACCGAAAAGGCAGTGGTTCAAGAAGGCGTGACGGTAACGCTCGTTGAGGTATCCGCCGTCGTCCGTCCGACCCTTCACTCCGACCGCTTGTCACCCGCAGCCTGACCGGGCATTTCACCAACAAAAGCAAGGTTCTGGTCCCGAATCTTTGCCGCAGCGTCGTCGTACAGGAACGGCAGGAAGGCGTACCGCTTCCCGGCCGTCACCGGCGTGGCTTCGTGCAGCAGCGAGCAGGAGAACACCACTGCCCCGCCCGCTGGAGGGATGTATAGTTGTCGCCCGAATTCGGGGAATCGCAGGCACCCACCATCGTACTCTCCGGTGTTCAGGTTCAGCGATACTGCGAACCGACGGTGTGCCGTTCCCTTGGTGGTGTTGTCGCGGTGGGGACTGAAGAAGCCGCCGCTCGTCGCGTCGTAGCAGGCGACAATGTATCGCTCGATCCGAGTTGCCCGGAACTGGAACGCCTTGTGAATCTCGGGGATGAGTCGGTCGTGGATGCGGAACATACACGCCTTCCGCAAGTTCTCGTCCGCGATCTGCTGGTCCCGTCGCCGCTTGAACGAGGGGTCGGTCACATGAACGGTTCGGCCCCCGGCCTCCTGCATGAACCCCGACCCCTCGCCGCCCCGCTCGTCGTAGTATCGCATGAGCGTCCGGCACAGGTCCGGCTCGAAAATCCGTGGGACAACCAGAACGGGAGCCTGGACGGTCGCGAACGAGGGTGGGCCGAGTTCCGGGAGTCGCTTCAGGAGATCGGTGACGCGAACCGCGTGCGTGTCTGGTGATGCCTCGAATGGCAGGACAGCCACCACCCTCATCCGTTCGTCCAGCAGCAGGGTGTGCGGGCGGAACGCTTCCGCATCGCTCTCGCCTGTCACCGCAGCATACAGTCGGGACACCGCCCGGTCGAAATCCCAGAAGAACCGCACCCCCGGCACCATCTCCCGAACCCGCTCCAAACGCTGGTCGTCCGGGTCAGTGCTAACGCCGAAGAAACAGGCGTTGGTGTCATCGAAGACTTTCCGCATCGCCAAGAAATCGCGGACGATTCGTTCGCTGTCCGGTCGAGCCATCGAGCCGAAGAAGCACAGCACGATGTAGCGACCGGCGATGCTGTCGAAGTGAAACTTCGGGTTCGTCGTGCAGTTCGCCGTGAACCACGGGGCAGGCTCGCCGGGAACGAGCAGATGCTGTCGAGACACGGGATGCCTCCGTTACAACCAGAACCAACGCAGATAAAGGTAATCGGTCGGCTCGACTCGGGCTACGGTAGCTGTCCTCTTCGGCCGACGACCTCTTCAGCCGACGGTCATCAACCCGAGCCGGACGCCAGACGAGGCCCGACGTTGCGGGTTGGTCGATTGGGTCAACGCGAGAAGAGCATATCGGAGTGGTGCGGTTCCGGCCTACATACGACATGATCACTTTCAAAGAGTTCGTTGCGATCCGCGAGGGGCTGATGTCGATCAAGCCGCCGGCAGGCGGGCTGTCACGGGTGAATCCCTTCCCGACCACATCCGCCCACATCAAACGTCTTCGTGCCCTCGCCAAGCCGACGATTCGCCCCGTTCCGCTCGTCGTCCCGAAACTCCGGCCGTAACGGCACACAGTTTCTGACCGCGAACGACCCGTTACGTTCCTCGTATTCGCTGCAACCCGGCGTCCCACTCTGCTCGCCGCGAGAACCGCTTCGTGTTCGTGAATGAACTCGTCACCACCGTCGATCTACTTCTCGGCTTCATTGCCTTGGAGGAGCGACGATGTTCGACCTGACCCTGCTCGACTTTCCCAGGCGTCTTAAGGAAAACGCTCATCTCCTGGCACTTCTGTCGCACTATGCACAGTTGGGTTCCGAGGATCGAACCGTTTGGCAAGATCGGCTGATGCAGATGGAAGGCATTGAGGCCAAGCAACTGACTGTGCTTCACGGCGAGTTGATCGCCTTCGATTGGATCGAGCAGAACACCGGACACGCCGTTGGCCGACCGGATGGAACGCTTTCTGGTTGCTACCGGGTCACGCAAAACGGGTTGCGGGAATACCGACGAATTCAGGGCATCGAGGCGGTTGAGGAGCCGGAGACGAGCGAGAAATCACCACCGAGAATTCCCCGTAAGAAGAAGGAAAAGAACGAGGCCAAGGTCGTTGCAGCTTCGGAGGAAAGAACTGATTCAGTGGCATGATGTCAATCGGGCGTGACTCGCAAATCTCGCCTGTCTCGGGCGACGGAACGGTCGTTTCAGCCGTGTTTTCTGGGGCGTGACCTACTGCCAGCATGCAGTGACAGCAGATGAAAAGGTGTTGGGCCTCGGAGAATGGAAGGGTGTCTGAAAACCAACCCATCCTCACGGAGGCCCAACGCCATGATCGTCTCACAAGAACGCGCTTTTCTC
>VGYR01000357.1 GCA_016872925.1 Planctomycetota bacterium | reverse complement strand
CCGACTCCGAAAGACGCGGGACGACCAGCCTCTCCTGCGTTCCTTCTTCAAGACTTCGAAACTACCCCTGCAATCCGTAAGCCGCTTTTTCAAAGCTCAATAAGCAACCGCATCTTTACCGCACGACGCCGCAGGATGCTTGTTTCTCTCCATGGCCCGCCGGGCAGGGCGGTGCTTCCAGGCGGCGGAACGCCGCCGCAGGCCGGCATCCGCTGCGAAACAACTGGCCGCATCGGGCCGCCGAGGCAGCGGTGCCTGGCCCAAGATCGCCAGCGCCTCCATGCACCGAGGGCTCGCCACGCGACGCGATGACCACGCGGATGCCGGCACGCCTTGGAGATCATGCTGAGGCGCGTTCAGAACCCGTTTTCACCCATAGATTCTGCTGAAGACCCTGATCCCAACGCAGATTTCGGGCACGGTCGGTGCCGGAATCAAGCCGTATTTCGGCCGCAACTTCGTGGGAGGAGATGGCACGTCCAAGACCGTGCTTCTGGCCGAGTCGAAAGAAGGCAACCCGCGGCCGGGTACCACGCAGACGTACAACGCCGCGTGGCCCCTCGGCATTCAGTCGTGGGTCGTCGCCGGTCAGCCTCGTCATGGCTGTCTCGCATGGACTGGACCACATATAATACGGGTACCGCCAGCGGCCTCAACTTCGGTCCGACGAGCACGCTTCCGACGCAGATGTACACGACGAACCAGCAGTTGTTGTTTGGCTTCGCTGGCGGTGCGGACACCATGAACTGGGGGCCGAGCAGCGACCATGCCGGCAACCTCGTGACCCACGCCATGGGTGACGGCAGCGTGCGGTCGATCGCCGCCGACGTCGATCCGGTGATCTACATGGCGATCAGCACGGTGAGCGGCGGCGAGAACGCGTCAGACTTCCAGTCCACACGGTCAGCCCCGCCACGCAACCAGCCCGGCCGGAGCGAGTGCTCCGGCCGGGTTTTTTCGTGCAACTCGGGAGTCGCCCGGGCGGCTCATCATTTGCCTGAACGTACGCCGCGGCGGTATCCTCCCCGCACCGTGATGCCGAACGAGACCGGTTTTGTGAGCCGTGCTTTTTGTGTCGCGGGTTGAAAACCCGCGCTGCGGCGGGTCATCCTCCTGGGGGTATTTTCCGATGAGCGAGTCATGCTGCCCGTTGCCGTCACCCCTCTCGCGCCGCGAGGCCCTCCGGGGGGCGGGAGCAACCGCCGCCGTGGCGGCCTCCGCCACGCTCGGGATGCGGGGGGTTCACGCCGACAATCCGTCGAGCGACGTGATCAAGGTGGGCCTCATCGGCGCCGGCGGCAGGGGCAGCGGCGCCCTCTCGCAGACGCTCTCCGTGCCCGGGTCGGCCGTGAAGCTCACCGCGATCGCCGACGCGTTCAAGGGCAACATCGACCGGATGCTCAAGACGCTCGGTGGCGAGATCAAGGATCTCGCCGACAAGACCGACTGCCCGGACGAGCGGCGGTACGACGGCCTCGACGGCTACAAGCGGGTGATCGATGCCTGCGACCTCGTGATCCTGGCCACGCCGCCGGGATTCCGGCCGAGCCAGTTTCAGCGGGCGGTCGAGGCGGGCAAGCACGTGTTCATGGAGAAGCCCGTCTGCGTCGACAGCCACGGCGCGCGGCTCGTGCTCGACGCCGCCCGCAAGGCCGACGAGCGGAAACTCAAGGTGGTCGTCGGCCTGCAGCGGCGCTACCAGACCAACTACCGCGAGGCGCTGGCGAAGGTCCGCGCGGGGGCGATCGGCGAGATCGTCGGCGGCCAGGTGTATTGGAACGGCATGGGCATCTGGTATCGCGACCGCGAGCCCGGCCAGACCGAGATGCAGTACCAGGTCCACAACTGGTACCACTTCAACTGGCTGTCCGGCGACCACATCTGCGAGCAGCACGTCCACAACATCGACATCGCCAACTGGTTCCTCGACCGGCTGCCGGTCTCGGCCTACGGCGTGGGCGGCCGCCAGAACCGGGTGCCGAACCAGTCGAGCGAGATCTACGACCACCATGCCGTGAACTTCACCTACCCCGGCGGCGTGCGGATCGCCAGCCAGTGCAAGCAGTTTCCCGGGGGCGAGAACCACGTCGAGGAGCACTTCCAGGGCACCAAAGGCCTGCTCTCGCTCCACCCGGGCCATGCGGTGATCACCGACCGCGACGGCAACGAAGTCTGGAAGTTCTCGGGGCCGAACCCCGATCCCTACCAGGTGGAGCACGACGAACTCCACGCGGCCATCCGCAACGACACGCCGAAAAACGACGCCTACTACGGCGCCACCTCGAGCTTCTCGTCCGTGCTCGGCCGGCTGGCCACCTACTCGGGCAAGACCTGGAACTACGACGACGCGATCAAGCTCGACTATCGGCTGATGCCCGAGAACCCGACCTGGGAGACCACGCCGCCGGTGATGCCGGATGACAACGGCACCTATCCGCTGCCGATGCCGGCGACGTTCAGGATCCGTTCGGTCACGACGCCGGTCCCCTCATGATCGTCGGCGTGCCCCGGGAGACGAAGCGCGACGAGTATCGGGTCGCCCTGCTCCCGGTCGGCGCCGAGGAGCTGGTGCGGGCGGGTCACCGCGTGCTGGTCGAGCATGGGGCCGGCGCGGGCTCGGGGCTGCCCGACGACGCCTATGCCGCCGCCGGGGCCACGCTGGTCGACGGCCCGGCCGAGATCTTCGGCGGGGCCGACCTGGTGGTGAAGGTCAAGGAGCCCCAGCCGCAGGAACTGCCGCTGCTGCGCCGCGGCCAGGCGGTCTTCACCTACTTCCACTTCGCGGCGGATCGCCGGCTCACCGAAGGCTTCATGGCCACGGGTGCCACGGCGGTCGCCTACGAGACGCTTCGCGACGAACGCGGTCGGCTGCCGCTGCTGGTGCCGATGAGCGAGGTGGCGGGCCGGATGAGCATCCAGGAGGGGGCCAAGTTCCTGGAGAGGCCGCAGATGGGCCGGGGGATCCTCCTCGGGGGCGTGCCGGGCGTGGCCCCGGCCAACGTGCTCGTGCTCGGCGCGGGCACCGTGGGTGCCAACGCCGCGAAGGTCGCCGCCGGATTCGGGGCCAACATCGCCCTGCTCGACACCAGCCTCGAGCGGCTCCGCTACCTCGACGACGTCACTCCGCCCAACATCGACTGCCTCTACTCCGACCGGCACACGATCCGCGAGCGGCTGGGCTGGGCCGACCTCGTGATCGGCAGCGTGCTGATCCCCGGCGCCCGGGCGCCCCACCTCGTGGAACGCGACGACCTGCGGCTCATGAAGCCCGGTTCCGTGATCATCGACGTGGCGATCGACCAGGGGGGCTGCGTGGCCACGAGCCGACCCACGACGCATGCCGATCCGACGTACGTCATCGACGACGTGGTGCACTACTGCGTGACCAACATGCCGGGTGCCGTCGGCCGCACGAGCACCTACGCCCTGTGCAACGCCACGCTGCCCTACGTGATCGACCTCGCCACCCGGGGCATCGCCGCGGCGGCCCGGGAGAGCGCCGCGATCCGCTCGGCCGTGAACGTGTTCGAGGGCCGGCTCGTGCAGCCGGCCGTGGCCGCGGCCTTCGGCCTGCCGTGCGAGCCCTTCGCCCCGTAGCACAGATTTTCAACGTAGCACAGGTTTTTCAACCTGTGCCGAATCACCATCGGGTCCGATTCCACGGCCCACGTCGACAACCCGCACCCCTGCCGACCCCCCGTAGCACAGATTTTTGCCTCCTCAGCAGAATCTGTGGGTTGATTCTGGCTCCGGTAGTTTGCCAAGGACATGAAACAACGCGATTTCAATGCCTTTCGCGGTCCGAAAGCCGAACGCTTTTCTGGTGGTCAGTTTTACGACGCCGTTCAAACCCTCGACAACTCCCGCCGAAATGGTGCCTTTGGCCCGGAACCAGTTGAGGATCAGGTGCCGATGACGCCGC
>VGYR01000356.1 GCA_016872925.1 Planctomycetota bacterium | reverse complement strand
CAGGCGGCGTGGACCACCGGCTGGCTCGCGGGCCAAGCGATGGCTGCCCCCGACCCCGCGCCCGCCTCACGCGCCACGCGCTCGCCTTCGGCCCCGGGCCGCGTTCAGGGCCCCGGGGCGAGCGGCGGTCTCGACGTCGCGGGGGGGGGTGGCGCAACCTTTGCCAGCACCCCGCCCCCCCGATGATGACCCAGCACGCCCCCGTCCTCCGTTTCCTGCTCGCCCTCCTGCTCGCCTCGTCCACCCCGCTGGCCGCCGCCGAGGGCGCGACCGTTACCGGCCAGATCAGCAACGCCGCCACTGGCTCCTTACTCGAGGGCGCGGTGGTCGCGCTCGGCGGCACCGACCGCTCGGCCGTGACCGATCGCGAGGGCCGCTTCAGCCTCACGGTGCCGGCTGGGGCCGACGTGACGCTCGTCGCCACCTTCACCGGTCTGGATCCCCAGCGCGCGGTCGTGCGGACCGCCGCCGGCGCCCCGGTGCGGCGGGATTTCGCGCTGACCGCCGAGATCTACCGGCTGGAGCGCTTCACCGTCGCGGGCGAACGCGAGGGGACGGCCCTCGCCGAGACCATCCAGCGCCAGGCGCCCAACGTGAAGGCCATCGTCTCCGCCGACACCTTTGGCAACGTCGCGGACGGCAACGTGGGCGACCTGCTCCAGCGCATTGCCGGCATCACCGCCAACTACAACGGCCACGACGTCCGCCAGGTGAGCATCCGCGGCGTCGGCCCGGATCTGAACGCGGTGACGATGGACGGGCTGCAGGTCGCCAGCGCCCAGTCGGCCAACGGCGGCCGGGCCTTCGAGTTCGACCAGGCCTCCCTCGGCAACATCGAGACCATCGAGGTGACCAAGGCGCCTACCCCGGATATGGACGGCGCCTCGATCGGGGGCAGCGTCAACCTGATCACGCGGACCGCCTTCGACCGCGCCGTGCCGCGCGTCTTCACCTACACGCTCGGGTTCATCACGCGGCCCAGCCACAAGGCCTCCGACCCCTCCTGGCGCGCCCCGGTGGAGGGCTTCGGACCCTCGCTCAACTTCAGCTACTCCGATGTCCTCGGCGCCGCCCGGAACGTGGGCGTCACCCTGACGGGCACCGTCCACAGCCAGCCGGGCGCGGGCTCCACCACGCTGCAGTCGTTCGAGCGGCGCAACGAGCCCGGCCCCGCCTTCAACTTCTCGATGGGCCGCCGGGTCGAGAACGCCACCCGCTCCCGCGTCGCCAGCGGCCTCAAGCTCGACTACCGCTGGAGCCCCCGCACCACCGTCTCCCTCAGCGTCTCGTATAACTATTACTTCGAGAACCCCGACACCCGGCTCAGCACCCTCGCCACCGTCGGCGTGCCCACCGCCGCCACCCCCGCCGTCCTCGCCGTGGTCGACGCCGCCGGACGCCGCACCGGCGGGGGCTACATCCACCCGCAGTACGCGGACGGCATCACGCGGGTCTTCGCCCACCCCACGCTCTCGGGCAACACCATCTCCGTAAACGCCTGGGACAACTCGGGCCGCACCTACCTGTTCCAGCCGCTGGTGCGCCACCGCTTCGACGGCCTCACCCTCGACTACAGCGCCGCCTACTCCGACGCCGCCGCCTACAACGGCGTGCCCCAGAACGTCGTCAGCCTCCGCCTCGGCGGCATCGGCTGGACCGTCGACCGCTCGCGAGACGGCCTGAACCCCGTCGTGCGCCAGACCGAGGGGCCCGATATGTACGACCTCCGGAATTTCTCGGGCCTGCAGCTGACGCAGAACGACAAGCGGAGCACGGACGAGGTGGTCGCCGCGAAGTTCGACCTCCGCCAGGAGCTGCGCCTCGGCCGCCCCGCGGCGGTTAAGACCGGTTTCGCCTTCAAGCGCCAGCACCGCGACCTCTGGGGCTACAACCGCCGCTACAGCTTCACCGGGCCGGACGGCGTCCTTGGCAACGCCGATGACGCCGTCGGGATCGGCCAGTTCACGGACACCACCGGCTACCATCGCCTCGATGAGGAGAAGGCCTACGGGTCCCGCGGGGGCGCGCCGGTCTGGCCCAACCCCTACGCCATCGCCAGCCACCGGGCGACGAGCCCGCAGTTCTGGCGCGAGGACGTCGCCTTCGGTGCCCCGACCGCCCTGCAGGCCCTCAAGGAGGTCGAGGAGCGCATCGCCGCCGCCTACGCCCTCGGGCAGCTCCGCCTCGGGCCCCTCTCCGTCCTCGCCGGGGTGCGCGTCGAGGACACGCGCGTGGCTGGCGAGGGCCCGTTGAACTACATCTCCCCCTCCGAGAAGGCCCGGCGGGCCGCGTGGACTGGGCCGCTAACCGACGCGGAGATCATCCGCCGCGCCGAGGCCCAGTACGGGACCCGCCTCACCAACGAGGGGCGGTACCGCGTCGTCCTGCCCGGCTTGCACCTCAAGTACGAGCCGCTGCCCAACTTGGTCACCCGCGCCAGCTGGTCGACCGGCGTGGGCAGGCCCGGCTTCGGCTCGATCATCCCCAACGACACAGTCAACGACGACACCCTGCGGGTCACCTCCAGCAACCCCGACCTGCGCCCGCAGCAGGCGGACAACTTCGATCTCTCCGCGGAATATTACTTCCGCCCCCAGGGCCTCGTCTCCGTCGGCGCCTTCCGCAAGGACATCCGCGACTACATCTACACCGACAGCAGCCAGCTGATCGGCCCGGGCCAGGACAACGGCTTCGACGGCCTGTACGCGGGCTACACCCTGACCACCCAGCGCAATGGCGGCTCGGCGCGCATCGACGGCCTCGAGTTCACCTACCAGCAGCAGCTGACCTTCCTGCCCGGCTGGGCGAAGGGGCTCGGCCTCAGCGCGAACTACACCGCCCTGCGCACCGAGGGGAACTACGGCGGCGCCACCGTGCTGACCAACAACAGCCTGCCTAACTTCGTCAACCGCTCCGGCAACCTTGGCCTCAGCTACCGCGGCCGCGGCCTCGACCTCCGCGTGCAGGCGATCCACCGCGGCGAGTACCTCGTCGCGAACTCCGCCACCCCCGCGCTCGTCCAGTACCAGAAGGCCAAGGTCACCTGGGTCTGGAAGTCCCGCTACGCCGTGACGCGCTACGCGAGCCTCTTCCTCGACCTCGACAACGTGTTCTCCGTCGACCTCGACACGGTCTACGCGGGCCATCCCGACCGCGTGGTGAACAACCGCCGGTTCCCCTACAAGCTCGTCGCCGGCGTGACCGGGCGCTACTGACGCCCTGGGCCGCGTTCAAGGCCCCGGGGCGAGCGGCTCCGCGAGGTCACGGATGAGCTCCATCAGGTAGTCCGGGAACTGCGGGCCGTAGAAGGACATCGTGCGCGGCTCGTAGCCGGGCAGGGCGTAGTGGCGTCCCGGCAAAATGTAGCCTACGTAGGCCCCGTTGAAGCTGGTCACGGCCGCGTCCAAGCCCCGGGCCCGCGCGAAATCCTTCACGTCAAGCGCCAGTTCCCCGCTGAAATCCCCGGGGGTCGAGACCCAAAGCGCATCCCCCGCCCGCAGCACCTGCAGCGGCACGGGCGCCCGCCACGGCAACAGCCGGTCCGCCGCCCACGCGCGCAGGCGCAGGTCCTGCGAAACGCGCACCTGCGCCTCGGGTAGGGTCACCGCTAGGGTGCGCACCACGAGCGGCACCGCCGGGCGCAGCGCGAGCGCCGGCAGGACTTCGAGGGTGCGCCGCGCCAGCTCCCGGCCCATTTGGTCAGCGCCGTCCACCCCGCGCGCTGGGGCTGCCGGCCCGTGGCTGCCCATCGCGCCCGCGAGGAACAGGGCCCAGCCCCCGGTCGCCTCCTCCACCGCCCGGCGCCACGCGCCGGGATAGTCGCCCGCGAACTCCATCCCCTGCCCGGGCAACGCGGTCGCGTGGGCCGCGTAGGCCCCGACCACCCCGCGCCGTCCAGCGTCCTGCGCCACCACCAGCAGGCTGAACTCGGGATCG
>VGYR01000355.1 GCA_016872925.1 Planctomycetota bacterium | reverse complement strand
AGCGGGGGAGGCCAGGGATGGCTCCCCCGCGCTCACGGCCGCAGGAGGCGGCATCCGAAACCAGAGCCGTGTCACGCGGCGGAGGTTTCGTCAGCGGGGGAGGCCAGGGATGGCTCCCCCGCGCTCACGGCCGCAGGAGGCGGCATCCGAAACCAGAGCCGTGTCACGCGGCGGAGGTTTCGTCAGCGGGGGAGGCCAGGGATGGCTCCCCCGCGCTCAAGCAGACTGGCGGGCGTAGGCCGGGTCGATCTTGGCGAGCTCTTCCTGCATCGCTGCGACCGTGCGGCGGATCTGCTCGGGCGTGTGCCGCGAGGTGATGAAGAACCGCAGCCGGGCCGCGCTTTCCTCCACCGCCGGATAGAGGATCGGCTGCACGCTGATTCCCCGGGCGAACAGGCTGCGGGAGAGCCGCAGGGCGTTGATCGAGTTGCCGAGGATCACCGGAATGATCGCCGACCCTCCCGACGGCCCGGTGTCGAGCCCCGCCTCTTTGGCGAGCTGGAGGAACAGCCTCGCGTTGGCGTGCAGCCGCTCCACCCGCTGGGGCTCCCGTTGCAGCAGCCGCAGGGCACCGAGCGCCGCCCCGGCCGCCGCCGGCGGCAGGCCGACGGAGTAGACGAAGCCGGGGCAGGTGTACTTGAGCCACCGGACAAGCGTCTTCGTGCCGGCGATGTAGCCGCCGCAGCTCCCGAACGCCTTGGAGAGCGTCCCCATCCAGATGTCGACATCCTCGGGGTTCACGCCGAAGTGCTCGCCGATGCCGCGGCCGCGGACGCCCATCACGCCGATCGAGTGGGCCTCGTCGACCATCAGCAGCGCCTTGTGCCGCTTCGCCAGGCCGATGAACTTGGGCAGCTCGGCGAAGTCGCCGTCCATGCTGTAGATGCCCTCGATCACGATCAGCACCCGGCGGTACTGGTTCCGCATCTGTGAGAGCAGCTTCTCGGCGGCGTCGTAGTCGTTGTGCGGGAACGGCCGGCGGCGGGCCCCGGAGAGCATCGCCCCCTGAAGGAGACTGTTGTGCGAGAGGGAGTCGTGCAGCACGAGGTCACCGGGGCCCACGACGTGGCCGATCACGGTCTCGTTGGTGGCATGGCCGCCGACGAACGTGATCGCATCTTCGGTGCCCACGAATCGCGCGATCTCGCGCTCCAGCTCCTGGTGAATCGTCTTCTCGCCGGAGACGAGGCGGCTCGCCGACACGCTCGTGCCGAAGCGGTCGACGGCGTTCTTCGCGGCGGCGGCGACCTCGGCCTCGCCCGACATCCCGAGGTAGTTGTAGGTGGCCCAGCTCACCATCTCCCGGCCGCCGATCAGGGTGCGGTCGTTGGTGAGCGCCTCGTGGACCGTGAAGTAGGGATTCTCGAGCCCCGCGTCGCGAACCATGGCGAAGTTCTGCTCGAGCGCCCGCACCTCGGGGAACTGGGCGATGTCCCAGACGTCGGCGCCGAGTTCCGCGTCGAGCCGCACCGGCTGCTCGGAAGGCTGCCGCGCCGCCGCCGGCATGTGATCGATGATCGCCTCGGTCACCTCGCGGCAGGTCTCGATCTGGGGCAGCACCTGCTCGGGAAATCTGGCCCCGAACGCCTCCTCGAGGCTGGCCACGATCTCCATCCGCTCCAGGGAGTCGAGCCCGAGCTCCACGATGTTGGTGTCGAGCGTGAGCGTGCCGGCCCGCTCCTTGGCGATTCGCCGCACGTGGTCGAACACCGTCTGCACGATCTCCTGGGGGAGCTCGCGGTCGGGCCGGTGGGCCCGCGACGACTCGCCCACGGGACGGTTGCGGGCCAGCCGCGGCGGAGCGTTGCCGCCGCCGGGCGGTGGAGCGGCCTGGCCGGCCTGCACCACGGGCGTTTCCCAGGAGACCAGCCGCTCGACCACCTCGAGCGTGCCGTCGAGAAACTGCCGCTTGCAGGCGTGCCGCTGGATCTTGCCGCTGGACGTCTTGGGGATGCTGTTGGGCCGGACGAGCACGATTCCCTCGGCCGCCACCTCGTGGTCACGGGCGAGCTTGCTGCGGATCGCCTCGAAGGCCGCGGCGATCTCCCGGGCATCGCGCTTGCCCCGCTCGACCTCGGCCACCACCACCACCCGCTCACGGTCGGCGATGTCGACGGCGAAGGCGGCCACCGACCCGGCCCGCACGAGGTCGCTCGCCTCCTCGACCGTGTGCTCGAGATCCTGAGGGTAGTGGTTGCGGCCGCGGATGATGATCAGATCCTTGAGCCGGCCCGTCACGAACAGCTCGCCGGAGTCGAAGAAGCCGAGGTCGCCGGTGCGGAGGTAGGGGCCAGGGTTCGGCCGCCAGGTGGCGACGGCGCCGGTCGGGTCCGATTCCGGCATGGCGATCATGGCACCGAACGTGGCCTGCGACTCGTCGGGCCGGTTCCAGTAGCCCTGCGCGACGCTCGGACCGCTCACCCAGATCTCGCCGACGCGTCCCGGCGGCAGCGGCTCGCACGTCTGCGGGTCGACGATCAGCACGTCCTGGCCGTCGAGCTCCCGGCCGCTGCCGACGAGCCGACGGGCCCCCGCGGCCTTGCCGGGCCGCTGGAGGGCGGTGCCCGTCTCGATCGACGTGGCGTCGAACGACCGGATCACCGGCGGCTCGAACTTCATCCCGCCCGTGACCATGAGCGTGCTTTCCGCCAGGCCGTAGCACGGGAAGAACGCCTCGCGGCGGAATCCGCTCGGCGCGAACGCCTCGCAGAAGGCGTCGATCGTCTCGGCCCGCACCGGCTCGGCGCCGTTGAAGGCGAGCGACCAGCTGGAGAGGTCGAGCGTGGCCCGCTGTTCGGGCGTGGTCTTCCGCACGCAGAGTTCGTAGGCGAAGTTCGGCCCGCCGCTGATCGTGGCCCGGTAGCGGGAGATCGCCTGCAGCCAGCGGAGCGGCTTCTGCAGGAAGGCCACGGGCGACATCAGCACGTTGAACTTGCCGCCGTAGAGCGGCACGAGAATGCCCCCGATCAGGCCCATGTCGTGGAAACTCGGCAGCCAGAACACGCCCGACTGGCTGCGGGTGATCTCGAAGGCCTGCATGATCCGCAGCGAGTTGTGGAGCAGGTTCTCGTGCGACAGCATCACGCCCTTGGGCGTGCCGGTGGACCCGCTCGTGTACTGCAGGAAGGCGAGCGTGTCGCCGTCGATGTCGGGCCGATCCCAGCGGTCGGCCCAGCCCGGCTCGAGCTCGCTGTCGACCTTCCACACGAGGCTCTCGAGGCTCGGTGCCGCGGATCGCAGCGAGTCGAAGCGGTCGAGGACGTCGCGGGTGGTGAGGGCCACGGAGGCATCGGCATCGGCGGCGATCGCCTCGATCCGCTCGACGGAGCGGTTCTTCCGCGGCGGGTAGGCAGGCACCGCGATGGCACCGCCGTAGAGGCAGCCCATGAAGGCGGCGATGAAGTCGAGCCCCGACGGGTAGAGCAGGAGCACCCGCTTGCCCACCATCCCCTTGTCCATCAACCACGCGCCGACCGCCCGGGCCTTCCGGTCGAGCTGGGCGTAGGTGATGTTGAGTTCCTCGTGCTCGCCGTCGACGAGGAACGTGAAGGCCCGATCGTGGGGACGGTAGGCCGCCCGCTGCCGCAGCAGGTCGACGATCGTCGGGGCGAACGACGCTTCGTTGGTGGGATTCGGATTCACGCGCTGACGGCCTCCACCCTCTCCCTGCCGACTCGACCCTGTGAGCCCGGCAGGCGGAGGGCCGGGGCCGCCATCGGCCCGACGGAGGGATTTCGGCATGAAAACCCCGGCACGACCACAGTTTAGCCGTCCCGCCGGACCAACCGGAATTTGCGGATCGAGCGGAGAAAACCCACTCCTGTTCGGCACGAGATTTGCGCCAGGCAGTCTCGGTAATTCGGGCTAAATAGGTGGAGTTGCGCGCTGCGGACAAGGCTGGCATAGTGTGGCGCATGGCTGCCGCTCGCCACAAGATTCGCG
>VGYR01000354.1 GCA_016872925.1 Planctomycetota bacterium | reverse complement strand
CATGAAGTACGACGAGTACCTCGCGGCCGGCTACCCGATCGGCAGCGGGGTCGCCGAAGGCGCCTGCCGCCATCTCGTCAAGGATCGGATGGAGGGAACCGGCATGCGGTGGACCGTGACGGGCGCCCAGGCCATGCTCCACCTGCGGGCCGTTTACCTCAACGGCCGCTGGGATGAATTCATCGAGTACCACGTCGAAACTGAGCAAGACAGGCTATACGGGAAGGCTGCGGCATAGAGATTTGCGAGTTACGCCCTCGGGAATACGAGCATCGACTCGAAACCCATCCGTCCTACGAACAGGTTGGCAGATACATCTACGAACAAGACATCGGCCACCATGGTCGTCATGTCACACTCCTGCAGAAGATCAAGCAGGCCGTCGAGGACTACCACAAAACATGGAGCGGCGGGGGCCTGTTGGGAGGGCAGTCACTCAAGGCGCGGTTCGGCCTGCGAAACGTGAGTGCCAACAGCGAGCGGGCCTACAACGACCTCGCGCGTCAGATCGTCCGCTGCGAGGGCCTGGGCAGGGCCCCCTACGAATTCGACCACGAGGTCGAACTTCTCTATGTGTGCGTCCTCTACTTCATCAACGCCCCCCAGGCGAAGATCGCCCAGATCGGATTTGGCGACCTCTTCCAGCAGGCAATCGACGCGGCCTGGGGAACGGCACAATTCAAGCGGATTTTGCACCACATAGTCGGAGGACTGGGCCTCGGCGCACCGCTCGATCGCGGATCGACATTCGCGAAGATACTCACGGAGTTCAACGACGACCTCGTGAAGCGCACGAACGATCCCCGGCGCAACAACCGCATGGCGACACGCCTCCCATAACTTCCAGAAAGGATCGCCTTCATGACCGATGAAACCGCCACCCCCCGCTGCGTGACGTTTCGCGAAACAGCCTATACCCTGGCGGGGGCTGTTCCCGAGATCGGCCAAGTGGTGCCCGATTTCCGCCTTTCGAAGTGGCTGGATGCGACGCGGATCGAGGTCACCCTCGACGACACGCTGTCCGCCGGGCTGCCGGTGCTCTTCAGCGTGGTGCAATCGGTCGATGCGCCGATCAGCCGCCTGCAGGCGAAGACCTTCGACCTGAAGCTCGCCGAGTTCGAGGGGGCGGTCGTCGGGGCGCAGGTCTCCTCCGACCTCCCGAACACCATCAACCGTTTCCTCTACCAGGAAGACATCCTGCGGCTCGACGGCCTGAGCGACTATTTCGACCAGAACTTCGGCAGGGCCTTCGGCGTGCTCATCGAGGAGGCCCGGATTCTCACCCGGGCCGTCTTCGTGATCGACTGGCAGGGCGTTTTGCACCATGCGGAGGTGGTGCCGGAGATCACCCAGCAGCCCGACTACGAGTCTGCGATCGCCGTCCTCCGGCGGCTCGTGGTGAACGCGCCCGGGGCGATCGCCTGATTGCACCCAGCGAGATCCCCCACTAAACCTCAGACCATCTCCGCGAGCACGTCGATCGCCGCGTCGTACTCCGGTTCGTGGGTGAATTCGGTAGGTATGTCGACGTGCTGGATGATGCCGCTGGGGTCCGTGATGAACACCGATCGCGTCAGAAACATCAACTGCGGGATGTAGACCCCAAAGGGCTTGCCGAACTCCCCCCGGTAGTCGCTGGCGACCGAAAGAAACGAGAGCATCTCCCGCTCGCTGTAGCGATTCTGCGTGAATGGCAGGTCGGAACTGACGAGAAATGCGGCGATCTGCCTGTCAAACGCCATCAGCAACCGCTCGAACTTCCTGGCCTGGATGTTTCCGACGCGGGTGTCCACCGAGTGGAGGCAGCAGAATAGCGCCGGCATCTGGTATTCCAGAACCACCTCACGGTTGATGAGATGCGCCATGCCTTCGGAATACTGCCACAGCGCGAAGTCGGGGATCGGGGCGCCAGGGGCTAGTTCCGGTCCGCTGAGCGTGTAGGGCGACGACTCCACGAACACCGTTCGCGGTTCCGATCCGATGCCGTGATTGGGATTGCCCTGGTTTGGATTCATGGTGCGAAAAGCCTTTCGTTGATCGCCAGCGGACATGCCCTGGCTACGACTCCTCGTACGACTTGTAGTCCTTGAAGTACTCGGTCTCCCTGCCCGTGATTGTGATGGTGTTGTTTCCCCCCCCCGCCGCCACGCTGGTGATACTCGTGACCCGTGGGGGAGCGGTGAGTCGCCATGTGTGGTATACGGCTCCCGCGGGCTGCTCCCGCTCCGTGGACTGTTTCTTGTGCCATGAAGTGAACTTCCAGTCATCCAGATACTTCGTCTTCACCGTCTGGAGATTGGCGGCTGTCTTGCACTTGCCAAAAAACAGGCTGCGCCGGTCTAGCGACACCGTGATGTCCCCGCTGAACATCGCCAAACCATCAACAGGCCCTGGTTTTCTCTCCCCCCAAACGTAGGCAGGGATACTGAATGTGCCCTTTCCCTTTGCAAATTTGTTGCTGCGTACTGTGTTTTCTCCCCCCGTGGCCGTGGGGACGTTGACACCACACCAGGCCTCGATTCCATCTTCGGTTGACGCCACCACTTGGTTCGAGGCAGTGACCTTGATGCCCCTGAGATTGTTGTTCCGAAGCTCCGCAATGACTTTACCGGCGAGCGAGTCACGCTCGAACGAACCTTGTTGTGGGCGTTCCTGGCTGAACTTATCGTCGGCTTTGGCGCCCATGCACAAGGCCAAACAGATCGTCTTCAGCCCGTAGTTGGTCAGGGCTAATTCACCCCCTTGTGCTGCAACGCTTTTCCCAAACACTTCCCCGAGCACCGCGTCCTCGGCCAAAGCCCTGGCGGCAGGAGCCATGGCGAGGGCGTTGTTGCAGGGATTGCACACGCGGGCCTTCTTGACGTTCAGTGCCGTTGCCGTTTGCGTCTCCCCGGTCAGGGCGATCTCGAGATTTACTTTGTTCGAGGAGCAAGCGTCGCAGAACAGGCCGCCGCATCGGCGACAATGATGCCGTCGCGTAAACGGGCCGAACTTTTTGCTGCAAGCCTCGCAGGCGGCTTTCTCCGAATCGAGTTTCCAACGGGCGTTTTGGGCCAGCCCGGTATTGGAAGACCCGTGCCGAGTGCTTGGCCGCGTCAGCCCGTGACGTACGAGCGCTTCGACTAATTCCTTGGCCGACAGTTTCCCCTGTCCCATCGTCATCACCCCGGTCGAGGTGCCTGCGCCGTGGCAATTGATTCGGAGTTTGTTGACGGTGGTCGGGTCGGAAATCCAGAGCATGAGAGCCTGCAGTTGCTCGTACACCTCAGTCGTCTGGAGATGTTCGATCGACACCATGCAGCCGACGTACCGGAGTTGCTTCAATTCCTCCCTGATCGATAAATACTTTCGTCCAGCTTGAGGACGGGACGCTGCGGTACTGCTACCGTAAGCAGAGCGGCCGGGAGACCGTGTACCGCTGCCGCCTCCTGTCGTGTCCAAATTAGCAATGACTCTCAGGAAACCGTCTCCCGCTTCGGTCAACTCGACTTCGGTGAGGATCCTGCAGTTCCCCGTATTCTTCTCATTGAAGGTGAAGCCTTCTGTCTTCGACTCCCGATATTTCCTTTGCTTTAAGACGTCTCGGTTGAACTGATAGAAATACGTCTGCCCGTTGCGCCCGAAATACATCCCCGTTGCTATGTTCACTTCTTGACCGTTTGGTTGCTGAACTGCCGTCATGGGCGGGTATTTTTGTTCTAACCCCGAGATGTTGTAGCTTGTGCAGAGATGAATATCGAGATAGCGGTTGTAATTCATTGATACGATTCCTCACGGCGCCGTGTCGCCGGGCCGCCCAAAGCCGGCTTGAAGCATTCGAGGAGTATACGACGGCCAACGGCGTTTCAGCAAGCACGGCCGCGACGATGAGCGGCTCTGTCTTGCTCCCGTCGAACCTGGAATCTCCGCGGACAAGGGTTAGCTTACCCTTTCCCCCGGAGGATTCCATCCCATGACCCAGAAGCGCAAGCGGCTG
>VGYR01000353.1 GCA_016872925.1 Planctomycetota bacterium | reverse complement strand
CCGGGAGCAGCTGATGAGGCGCCAGAAAACGCGGCACCAGCCTCACCAGCCCCCCATCAGCTCGGAAATGCCTGTGGGCATGGTTGCGGAAGTGCCGTTGACCGGGCTATTCCTTCCTCTCCCCCATGCGGTAGATCCGCGTGAGGTTGCGGGCAGTGAACGCCGGCTGGGGCATGGCTCGAGGTCTCCCGCCGGGATTCTACGCGGGCATACCGTGTTCCGGTTCAATGGCATCGACGCTCGTAGGCCTGGGGGCCCCGATGGCTGGGCTGCTGGCCAACCTGTCCAGTTGCAACGCTTCGGAACCAGCAACGCGGCGGCCACGCCGGCGCCGCTGCCGGGAAGCCCGAATCGTCAGATGAGGGAATACGCGCCGATCCACGGTAGGCCATCCGCATTTCCTCGGCTCACGCCTCGGGCTTCAAGGAACGGAACCGCCAAACCCAACAGACCGGAAACGCAACACCAGTCCCAAGAAGCAGACTGGCTAAACTACGGGGCGAGATGTGCGAGTTACGCCCTCATGAATAGCCCAGCGCAACGGCCAGCCCAGTTGCGTGGTCCCGACGGTATGGTTGTAAGTAACGTGTCAGGCTTAAAAACCCTTTCGACCGCCGGCCTGATCTCGGCGTTGACAGCCGGCATAAACGGGCGTACACTTCAGACTTCTCTTCCAGCGCAACGATGACTACCACAGCCCGGGAAACGTACTCGATGCTTGGCAGCGAGCCGATCTGGCATGCGGCCAGCGCATGCCATGAGGCGCTGGCCGAGGCAGGTGCCCCCCATGCCGTCATCGGCGGCGTGGCCGTATGCCTGCACGGCTATCGCCGCAACACGGTCGATATCGATCTTCTGGTGCGACCTGAAGACATGCCGGCGATCCGCGAGGCGCTCACCAACGCCGGATTTCACTGGGACGAACAGAGCCGTGAGTTTCGTGATTCGACCGGGATCCCGGTGCAGTTCGTGGCGGCAGGGGAACGCGCCGGCAAGGGCAGCGAGGTTCTGCTGCCGAGCCCGGCCGACGATGACGTGGCCGTGATCATCGAAGGCCTGCCCGTGCTTTCGCTGTCAGCCCTCATCGAGTCGAAACTCGCCTGCGGCGAGGGGGATGCCCGGCGGATGCACCGCGACTTCGCCGACGTTGTCGAACTGATCGCCGTCCACGCCCTCGACGGCACCTTTGCGCGGCATCTCCACAAGGCCGTCCGGCCTGCCTTCCGGCAGCTCGTTCGCCGGGTCCGCTGATCACCGCCGGCTGCTCGCCACTCGATAGACCTCCGCCGTCAACCTGGCCTTCCGGCTGCCAGTACCGGAAGCGTCATCGCGGCCGCAGCGCGGCCAGCAGGTCGGCGCAGTCTTGCAGCGAAAGCACGGCTTCGAGGCCCTCCGGCATGATCGACGTGGCGTGCTGGTGTGATTCGTCGATGGCGCCGCGGCGGATCACCCGCTCCGTGCCGCCGGCCATCCGCAGGGTGACACTCCCGGGCGTTTCGGCCACGATCAGGCCGCTGACCGAGGTGCCGTCGTCGAGCACGATCGTGGTGACGGTGTACCGCTGCTCCACGGCGCGGTTGGGGTCGAAGATCGCCTCGATCACTTGGGCGGGCGGCTTGCCGGCCACGGTGGCCAGGTCAGGCCCCACCTCGGCGCCCGCGCCGCCATGCTTGTGGCAGGCGATGCAGCCGCCGCGCGTGAGGACTTCCCGCCCCCGGGCGGCATCGCCGGGGAGCGTTGCCGCCGCGAGATACCGGGCCACGATCTGCTGCCGATCGGGCTCGTAAGACCCGATCACGGGCAGCGCGGCGGTGCTCGGCAGCGAGGCCGTGGTCGGCTGCTGCTGGGCATCGAGCAGGGCGATCTCCGCGGGCATCAGGGCGTCGGCACCGGCGGCGGCCAACGCGGTGCCGCGGACATGCGGCCATTCTTTGCGGAGGGCCTGCGTCAGCTCATCGACCGAAAGCAGGCCTAGACCCCGGAGCGTGAACAGTGCCTGCAGCCGCACCGGCAGCGACGGGGAAGCAGCCAGCGACCGCACGGCGGCCTCGTTCTCTACGCCGCCGCGTTCGAAGGCGAGCCGCTGCGCCGTGTCGCGGGCCCAGCCGGAGGAGGATCCGAGATCGATCGCGGCGGGCTGCGGCGACTGGCCGTCCCGGGCGATCCGCCAGATGCGGCCCATCGTCTCACCCCCGCGCAACTGCATGCGGCGGGCCATCTCGGCCGGCACCCACTCCGGGTGCTCGAGCACGAGGCGGTACATGTCAACGACATAGAGAGCGCCATCCGGTCCGGTGCGGGCCATCACCGGCCGGAACCAACGATCTTCGCTGGCGAGAAACTCCCGTTCCGCATCGTCCGGATGTCTGCGGCACGTAATCGTCGCCCCGAAATAATCGAGAACCTGCCGCAGCACGACATGATGGGCCGGCTCGCAGATGAACAGGCAGTGGACGCCGTCGGTGCCGAAGGCCGAGTCCCGGTAGGGCAGGGGATTGCAGGCCGACGTGACGGTGTTCGCCGTGGCGGGCTGGTTCAGCCGCCGTTCGAGTACGCCCGTGGGAAACACCCGGCGGTCGGCGGTGAGATCGGCGCGGACGGAGCGGGCGACGAGGTCCGGATGCCGCTCGAGATAGCCCATCGGCAGCCAGTAGTGCCAGCCGGGCGTGGCGTTGTTGTTGCCGAACCAGTTGCCGAAATCGTCCCGCCATTTGCCGCACTGGGTGGCGCCGGTTTCAAGGCGAAACGCGCCGGTTCGCGGATCGAAGCCGAAGTCGTTGCCGCGGAGCGGAATCCGCGCGCCGGTCTTCACGTTGACGATGTCGCCGCCGCTGTCGCCGTTGGCCCCGTGCAGCCAGCCGTCGAGGCCCCAACAGAACCCGTTGACGAGATGCTGCGGGTTGCCCGCCTTGAAGCCGGTGAACCATGGCGCGCGGGTGTCGCAGCGGCCGTCGCCGTCGTCGTCGCGGGCGTGAAAGATGTCGGGGACGCTCGCCACGAACACGCCCCCCTTCCAGCAGGCCAGACCGGTGACATGCTTGAGGCCGTCGAGGAAGAGCGTGCTCTTCTCATACAGTCCGTCGCCGTCGGCGTCTTCCAAGATCCGCACGCGGCCCGCCTGAAGGCCTTGGCCGGCGCCTTCGCCCGGAATGCCGTCTCGCCAGGTGACCTTGCCGTCGGACGTGGCTTCTCCCTCGGCGAACGGATAATCGCCCATCTCCGCCACCCACATCCGCCCGCGTTCGTCCCAGTCGATGAATACCGGGTCCATCACCAGCGGCTCGGCCGCCACGAGCGTCGCGGTGAATCCCCGCGGCAGCCGCATCGCGCGGCGGGATTCCTGCGGGCTGCGCGGCTTCGGGCCGGGCACCCGCAGCAGCTCCTCGTATGTCAGCCGCACGTCGCCGGCCTGCATCACGCCGTCTGCGAACGTCACCCCCGGACCGGTGAGCAGCGGCAGCGCCTGCTCGTCCCCCGGCTTCCCCTCGCGCATCACCCGCGTCCAGCCCGTCGTCCATCCCATGCTCGCCCGCACCCGATCGGGCGGCACGAACAGGTAGACGCCGTAACCCTGCTCATGCGAGACGACCAGGTCGTCGTGGCCGTCGCCGTCGAGATCGACCTTCCACACGCCCGCGGCGGCCCGCGCGAGCGGCGGGAGTTCTGCCTCGGTGGCCGATGCCGTGCCGGAGGCCACGAGCGGGATCGCGCAGGCCATGAGCAGGCACGCGCGGACGGTCATGGCTTCTGTGGCGGCGCGGGTTCCTGCGGCCGACGAAACGTCATGCAGTCGATGTCGCCGACGTAGCCCGAGGGGCCGGCGGCATCCATCACAACTTTCATGACGGTCTTGCCTGCGGGCACCCGCACGTCGGCGACGCGGATGGTCTGCAGTTTGGTTCTTCCGGGAATTTCGTGGCAGGGGGGCCTGGATCCCGGAAAATCGTCGGTTTTACTCCCGGGAACGTGCTGGTCCCGGCCCCCGCGGCGCCC
>VGYR01000352.1 GCA_016872925.1 Planctomycetota bacterium | reverse complement strand
GAGGCCCGGGGGCGAAAGCCCCCGGGCCTACTCGACCGTCCGGCGATGGGGCGTGACCAGCCCCGAACCGCCGGCTACGATCCTCTTGGGTTGCGGCCGATAGGCCGCGTTATGTGTTGGCGCCGCGGAGGACCACTGAGCCGGTGGCGCCCGTGCCGCCCTTCACCAGCCCGCCCGCTCCAGAAAACACCCCGTCGAGAAAGACGCTGTTGACGGGGTTGGATCCCCCCGGTGACGTGTCCACGGTCAGGGCGCCAGTGAGCGTCCCGCCCGACGTGATCGTGAGATTCGACGTGGCCTGGTCATCCTTGTTGAAAACCAGCGTACCCGACGAGGGAAAAATCACGTTGGTGTAGGTCTGCGCCCCACCGGACGACCGGGCTGTCAGGCCAGCGCCGCTGTCGAGCGTGACGGCATTGGTCAACGTTCCGGTCGTCATGCTCTGACTCGTGAGCCGGACACCGTTCCGCACCCGAACGCTGCCGGTGCCGAGGGCATTCGTGCCCTCGAAGAAGGCTCTGATGCCACTATTCGCAGCGAAATCCCAGTTGACGTCCGTCGCAGTGCCCGACGTGTTCTGAAGCGTCAAACCGCTGGCGCCGGTCACGGTTGCGGTGTTGCCCGACCCGGCAAGCGGAGCGGCAATGGTAAGAAGCCCGCCGTTAGGGCTGATCGTACCGCCGCCGGAGCCGATCGTGATGCCGCGGCTTCCACTCAGGGTGAAGGCCGCAGTTGTGCGCAGCGTGGCAGCATTCGAGATCGTGATCCGGTCGGTTGCGAACGCACCTACGGCACCCAGATTTCGGTCCGTGCTGACCTGAAGGGTTCCAGAAGTAATCGCGAGTTTGGTCGTAAAAGTGTTGGTCCCAGCCAGCACCAAGGTTCCAACACCGTCTTTGACGATGGATGGCGTCGTGCCGCTGGCAGCGAGTGTCGATGAGATCGTCACCGTGGCTCCCGTGCCGAGGGCGTTGACGGTAATCGTCGCGCTATTTGTCCTGTTATCCATCGTCATCGGGGCGGTACCGCTCACGATCCAACTCGCCGCCGACGACGTGTCGGCGTCACCGAAGATGAAACTTCCCAGGGATCGAGCGGTGTCGAGATTGACGGTGCGGGTCGCCGTGATGTTGTTGGCAAACGTCGCGGTACCGCTGATGCCACCTGCGATCATGTTGTTCAGCCAGTTGGTGTTGAGGCTCCAGAGGCCGTCGGCATCGACGTTCCAGCTTCCGCGGGTCTGCGCCATCGCGTCGCTGCAGGTTGCCAGACCCACCAAGACCACGGCCACGCAGGTAGCAATCCGGCCATAGACGGAAAAACGCCCCGTTCCCTGTCGCGACGCCATGAGTGCCCCCCTCTGCTTGGTGACGTGAGCCATCTGGCCCTGCTCGGTGACGACGGGTTCACAAATTCCCCGCCACTTCTTATTTCCCCCCGAACCGGAAAAAGTGCCACCTCGCTCATGACAGCGACAAAAAAGGCCGACGCGCCCCTCAAGCACCCCTCTATGGAAGGGCCGCGCGCGTCGCCCCGCTGACGGCGGCCGCTCGATGCCCGGCAGTCGGCCTCACGGCGCCAGACGCGTGATGGCGCAAGCGGTCCTAGTTCGCATCGTCGTTGAGGGGCTCGACCACCACGAAGGGCTCCGGGAAATCCGCGGCCCGGTCGCCCCCCCGTGAGCGGAGGCGCTTGTCGTTGATGCCGCCCTTGGGCTGGTTGAGCGGGATCTCCATGCCGCCGAGTTCGCCCATCAGTCGATACAGGTCGTTCTCCATCCTGCGGGCCATCTTCGCATGGGCCGGGTTGTAGGCCAGATTGGTCGACTCGTCGGGATCGGCCTCGAGGTCGTACAGCTCGTCGGCGTCCCAGAGGCCGTAGTACGTGATGTATTTGTGGGTCGGCGTGCGAAGGGCGAACGTGGTGGGAGTCTGCGGGAAGTTCTTCTCCCAGTAGTAGACGTAGAGAAACTGCTCACGCCACGGGATCCGCTCGCCCCGGGCGAGCGGCAGGAAGCTCCTGCCATCCATGTGCGGCGGCGTCTCGAGCCCCATGGCCTCCATCACGGTCGGTGCCACGTCGATGTTGGCCACCATCTGCTCGAGCACCGTGCCCCCCTTGATCACGGCCGGACACTGCACGAGCATCGGGACCCGCATCGAGGTCTCGTAGGCCACGCGCTTGTCGATCAGCCCGTGCTCGCCGAACATGAAGCCGTTGTCGCCCATGTAGATCACGACGGTGTCGTCGTGGATGCCCATCTCCTTGAGCTGCCCGAGCACCCGGCCGATGCTGTCGTCGACCGACCGCAGCGTTTCGCAGTAGCGCTTGTAGTAGCGCTCGATGTCGAGGTTGCTGTGGTAGGGAAAGTCGACGCCGTGCCATGAGTTGCGCTGATCCCGCACCCACCGAGGCGTGAGCCGGGTCGCGGCGGTGAGGCTCTCCGTCGCGGGCCGCGTGAAGGGCAGGTCCTTGCACGTCCCGTCGTAGCGGTCCTCGGGCGTGAAGTTGGCATGCACCGCCTTGTGCGAGAGGTAGAGAAAAAACGGCTTCTCGGCGGGCTGCTGCCGCTTCAGCCAGTCGATCGCATAGTCGGTGATTTCGGTGGTGATGTAGCCCGCCTGCTTCACCCGCTTGCCGTCGACGTTGAGCGTGTACTCGGGCGTGGGCGGAAGGTAGTGCCCCTGGCCGGCGAAGCTCACCCAGTGATCCCAGCCCGGCTGCGGCGCGTCGCTCTCGCCCCCCATGTGCCACTTGCCGACGAACGCGGTGGCGTAGCCGGCCTGCTGCAGATACTGCGGAAAATACAGGGTGCCGGGCGGAATCGGCCGGTTGTTGTCGATCACGCGGTGCCGAAAGGTGTAGAGACCGGTGAGGATGGACGCACGGCTCGGGGAGCAGAGCGAAGTTGTAACCAGCGCGTTCTTGACGTGGGCACCATTCGCCGCCATCGAGTCCATCGCCGCCGTCGTGGCGAACGGGTGGCCGAGAAAGCCCATCGCGTCGTGACGGTGGTCGTCGGAGAGGATGAACACCACGTTCCGCGGCGTCGCACCGGGAATCCGCTTCGGCACGATCTCGACGGGGACCGGAGCGGCCGCCCGGAGCACGCCGGCGAAGAGGATCAGGATGACGAGGAGCAGGGATCGCATCGGGGTCGTCGCTCGTCACGGGGTGTGCCGGATGTTTGGCGGCACTGACGTATCACGGGACATGACGCCCGTCCGGATGGACAGACGGACCGCCGCGGCCGCGTGCCGCTCGATCACGGCACGGAAACCGCCTCACCCAAATTGATGCTGCTGGCCGCCCGCCAGACCGCGAGATCGACGTCATCGCCCACGAATCGCACAGAGCCGTCGCAGAAGGCGCTCATCACGCCGCCGACATGTCTGCTCCGGGATGCCAACGTGTAATCAGCTTCCACCGAGCTGATGTTGGTGCAGGGCAAGCCGAGTTCGGGCCGATCCGCGCACGTAGAGACATCGGCTGCTTTCGAGTTCGGCGTCTCTTTCGTGAATACCTGATAGGTGCCGCTGCTCGGATTCCAAATCCGAGCCCGCCGATCGACGGCCTGGCCCGTTGCGGACGGCGCCTGGATCAGCTCCATGAGCATGAGCGTCTTGCTCGTACCGTCGGTGATCTCGGCGAACTTGGCGCCATATTTTCCAGCGAACGGAGCCTTGCCTCTGCCCACGAGAAACGGCGTCGCGGTGACATTCTGCCCCCAGTTCAGTCCGTAGCTCCCCTTGCGTTCGCCGCCCGCTCCCAGGGCAGTGTCCATCACCTGGGATGTGTCGCTCGGACACTGATAGGACGGGATGACCTGCCCAACCACGGCGAGCTGCTTGTCCCAGTTCAATTTAAAATGGGCGTAACTCGCAAATCTCTATGCCGCAGCCTTGCCATATAGCCGAGTTTGCTCAGTTTCGGCGTGGTGCTCGACGAACTCGTCCCATCGGCCGTTGAGGTAGACGGCCCGCAGGTGAAGCA
>VGYR01000351.1 GCA_016872925.1 Planctomycetota bacterium | reverse complement strand
CGATCCCGAATAGCTGAATGGCCCCCACGAGGGCGCCTCGAGGTCACAACCAACTTCAGACCACCGAGCGTTGACCCGCCGGCGGACTCGCTCCGCTCCGGCTGTGAAAGGGCCTGCGCTCCACGAGCCCGCCGGCTCCCGAGGAGGTACGCGATGACCGAGTAAAGCGACGCGGGTTGACAAACCCCTCCATAGCTGAAACCGGTCGGCGTCCGCAGCACACGAATGGTTCGGGCCATGAAGAACCTCGAGGATGGAAGCAGGGACGCGAAAAGGCAGGATCGGACGCCGAACAACGACGCGTGAACGTCTTGAGTTTACGCGCCCGCAAGACCGGGCCGCAAGCCGACGGCAGGCTCAGGCGCTCGGGCCGCTCACCACGCGTCGGTACGAAATGGAGATGCCGGCAGCCCCACGTCGTTGACGAGGTTGTGGACCGCGGTCTGATGCCAGGCGAACCGCACGGCCACCGGATCGGGCACCTGCTCACTCCAGACGACCACCTCGTCCCCTTCGATCCGAGTCTCCGCCGGCACGAACTGGCGGTCCGCGCCGGCGATCGTGAACCGCCGCGGAGGCCCGTCATCTCGGGTTTTCAGGCCGCGGCCCGCGTGGCGGAAGCGGACGCGGATCAGAGCCCCGTCGACCCGCATCGCGTCGTAGAGCGGCGAGTCGGCGGCCATGTCGTCGCGACCGTAGGTGTGCTGGAGGGCCAATCTGGCGAGCCGGATCCCGACGTCGCGCTTGTTGCGGGGGTGGGCGTCGCCGGTGTTGCCGATGTCGTTGGTGACGATCATGCCGGTACCCGGTTCGGCGAGCGCGGCGGTCTGGGCCTCCCAGATCTTCGGCAGCTCGTCGATGGGCTTGCCGCCCCAGTTGAGCGGCGCGAGCTGCACGAAATAAAACGGCATCGCCGGGTCGGCCGCCGCCGCCCGCCAGCCGGAGATCAGGGCCCGCATCCGCGACGTGTATTTCATGCCGTCGCCGACGTTCCCTTCGCCCTGATACCAGATCACGCCGCGCTTCGCGAGCGGCATCACCGGGTAGATCATGCCGTTGTAGAGCGTTCCGTATTCGCTCGGCGGGACGTCGGAGAGTTCCGGGCCGACCGGGGTGGTCACGCTGCGGGTCCAGGGCTCGATCCGCGTGCCGTTGCTTGCCGACACGATGATCCCGACGGGACGGTCGAGTTCGCGGTGCAGCTCCCGCGCGAAAAAATAGGCGACGGCCGAGATGTAGCCCATTTTCCGCGGCCCACACACGCGCCACTCCGACGGACCGTTGAAGGCGTTGGCGGGGGGCTCGAGTTGGGGCTGATCGCTGGGCCGCTCCCCCACCGTGAACGTGCGAATCCGCGGGAAGTCCGCCGCGTCGTTCTCCCGGCCACCGTCCTGGGAGTTGGTGAGGATCCAGACCATGTTGGATTGCCCCGATCCCAGCCAGACCTCGCCGAAGAAGACGTCGGCGCTGCGGGCCGTCGTCCTGCCGGTGGCAACCAACTCATGCGGGCCTCCCGGCGGCTGGGCGGGCAGTTCGACGATCCAGCGACCGAAGCCGTCGGCCTTCGTGCCGGCCCGCTGACCGGCGATCGAGACCACGACCTCTTCGCCTGGATCGGCCGAGCCCCAAATGCGGAATGGTCGCTCGCACTGCAGCACCATGTGGTCGCCGAACAGGCGGCCCAGAGCCACGTCCGCAGCGGCCCACCGGGCCGGTCCCCAACCCGCCGCCACCACGACCGCCAGCAGCGTGCCGCCGCGTGCCGCCCGAGTGATCCTGGCCGGCACGGTGCCGCCGCCCTTCGCCCGCTTCGCCGCCGATGAAGTCATGCGTTCTGGTCTCCTTTACGAACGTGCCAGGTCACTCATCAAGCCCGGTTTGCACCGTCCACGTGTCGGTCCGAAACGGCGCCGCCGGAAGTCCGGCCTCGTTGGCGAGGTTGGGTTCCGCCAATTTGTGCCATCCGAAGCGTACATGCTTCGGTTCGGCGACGTCGGCCGACCGCACCACGACCGCCGCGCCGTCGATTTCCGCTTCGGCGGGGTGGAACACCTGATCCGCGCCTGCGATGGTGAACCACGAGAGGGGCTTGCCGTCCCGGCTCACCAGCCCCGAGCCGCCGGTGTCGAAGGCCACGCGGATCCGCCCCGGCTCGAGGATGTAATGGCTGTAGGCCGGGCCACGGCTCGGCGTGGTGGCGCCGTACGTGCCGGCGAGTGCGGCCGCGGCCAGCCGCTCGCCGACCGACCGCTTGTCGGGCGGATGGATGTTCTTGACGTCACTGACGTCGGTGATGGTCACCATGTCGACGTTCGGCAGCGCCGCTGCCGCGGCCTGTGCCTCCCACAGCGCCGGAAGCTTGAACGGATCCTTGGAGCCCTTGTACATCCCGTAGTCATAGGGCGCGAGCTGCACCAACAGGAAGGGAAATTGGCCCTCGCCCCACGCGTCCCGCCAGCCGGCCACGAGGGCCCGCAGCTTGTGGAAGTAGCGCATGCCGTCGCCGACGTTGCCCTCTCCCTGGTACCAGATCGCCCCGCGGATCGCGTAGGGTGTGAGCCGGTGCACCATCCCGTTGAACAATCGCGTCGGCTGATGCTGGTGGGCTGCCGGCGGCGCGGTGGGATTTGCCGCCAGGGCCGCGTCATGGTCGGCCTTGTCCTTCGTCGCCACCGCCGTCACCTCGGCCAATTCGGCGATCGACTTCAAGCCCGCGAGCGACGTCCAGGGCTCGATGGAGGTCGCCCCCCACGAGCAGTCGACCAGACCGATCGGGACACCGAGTTCCGCATGGAGCCGACGGCCGAAAAAGTACGGCACCGCGGCGAAGCCGCCGACGGTCTTGGGACTGCACACCTGCCAGCGGCCGCCCGTGTCGGCGAGCGGACCGCCGGACGCGACGCGGGGCACATAGAACATCCGAACGCCCGGCACGTCCGCCGCCTTCACTTCGGCTGCGTGGTCGGTCACGCCGTCGTACTTGCTGGGCCACACGCTCGGCTCGACCGGCATTTCCATGTTCGACTGCCCGGATGCCACCCAGACCTCGCCCACGAGCACGTCCCGGCAGCGGGTGGTGCGACCCGCGGCGGTGATGGCCAGTTCGTGCGGTCCGCCCGCCGGTTGCGGAGGCAGCGTCACCTGCCAGGCGCTGTCGGCCGCCAGCGTCCGAAACGTCTCCCCGCGGAACTCGACGGCAATCTCCTCCCCGTCGGCGGCCGCGCCCCAGACGCGAACCGGCCTGTCCCTCTGGATCACGGCGTGATCGCTCCAGATCGAGTTGGGGGCGAAGGCGATCGCCCGCTCGACGTCGGCAGCCGGCGTGGAGAACAGCAGGATCTCGTTGGCCCCGGGATTTGCCCCCCCGTGCGACGAGAGAAAGGCGATCGTCAGCCGCCTCGTCTCCACCGGTGCGAACGACACCCGCTGGGGTCCGGAACGCTTCTCGAACGCGCCCCGCGCCACCGGTTCCGGCCGCCCCTCGGCACGGATTTCATACTCCCGAAACGTCTCGCCTTCCCCCCACGCACAGCGGCCCACGTAGACCACCTCGGCGACGGTCGTCGGCTGCGGCCACGCGAACGTTACCTCGGCTTTCCCCTGGGCCGCGTCGCCGACCACGGCCCACGAGCCAAACTCGCCGAGCATCGCGTTCGGCCGACAGATCCGTCCGTCGGCCACGGCCGTGGCGGGCAGATGAGGCTGCTCGCTGGAGGCCGTGACCGTGGCAGTGGCCGCGAGATTGACGGCGGCGGGCCCGAGCGGAGCGGCCGACGACGCGCCGGACCATGCCCCGAGGGCGATCACTCCTGCCAGCCGCACGGCGCGGTTCGCCGACAATGCTCGCGTGGAACCCATGCCTGTCCGTCTCCGAGGAGTTGGCCCCGCGTGCCGAGTACTACTACGTTAGCTCAACTGGAATCCACCCGCACGTGTTCGTCGTCGATCGGTCGATTGCAGATGGGGCAGTGATGTGAGAAGCACAGCAGAAGCGATTGAAGGAGCCGGCGCACGCTGGGCAAGCT
>VGYR01000350.1 GCA_016872925.1 Planctomycetota bacterium | reverse complement strand
CGTCGTAAAACTGACCACCAGAAAAGCGTTCGGCTTTCGGACCGCGAAAGGCATTGAAATCGCGTTGTTTCATGTCCTTGGCAAACTACCGGAGCCAGAATCAACCCACAGATTCTGCTGAGGAGGCCATTTTTCTTCGGGCTAGCGCTTGGGGCGACGCGCCGTTTTCGCCGCGGCCTTCTTCTTGGCCGGCGGGCGCCGCCCGGGCGGACGCTTCGCGGGACGCTTGGCCGCAGCTTTGGCCGCAGCGGTTCGCTCAGAAGCCTTCGACGTTCGCTTCCTGACGGCCGGCGCGGGTGCCGTGGCCGGCGTGCCGAAGTCGAGCCCGAAAATTCCAGCCAGTTCATCGGCGGCGAGCGTATGGGACGCGTCGCCGCGAACCGCCCGCGAGACCGAATCCTTCGTCGCGGCGGCGACGAGATCCGTCTGTTCGACGCCGCGGAGGACGAAGAGTAGTTCCGGCTGGGTGTCGAGGCGGGCGCCGATGCCATACAAGACCGCCGCGAGGTGCTTGCAGAGCCTCGCACCGTCGGGGCAGGAGCACTTGACGTTGACCTCACGCGGCGACGGAAACATTCCCTCGCCGGGCTTCACGAGCCGCCGCATCACGTCGTCGTCGAGCCGGCCGGTGAGCAGGTCCACGAGTGAACCGATCGAGGTGGCGCAGTCGGTCTTGATGGCCTTCCATTTCGCGGGTGCGAGCGGCGCGATGGTGATCGCCACGTCATACACCATCGACCCGGCGACGACCGCCTCGACGCGGCCCCGGGTGACGACGAGATCGACCACCGAGCCGTTGCGCGCGTAGGTACGGCCGCGGGGCAGCCGGTTGGAGAAGTCGCTGTAGCTCTCCAGGTTTCGGCACCACGACTTGCCCCAGAACGTCTTGGCGATGTCGCGGCCGGTGATGGTCACCGGCTCGGGCTGACGGCCGAAGGCCTTCGCCCGCTTGGCAGCGCGCTTCTTCGCGGACTCGATCCGCTTGTGGACCGGCACATACTCGAACCAGGCGTCGAACTTGTCCCACCGCATCCGTGCTGCCCTCGTTTCAGAGCCCCGATCACTCCCAGGCCTTCGTCGCGAACCCGAGGTTCGTGGCGTTCTCCGATACCCCACGTTTTACATGATCCTTGGGGCCGGCGGGGAAGTCGGCGGAGACTTCGAGCGTCACCTGGACCGTCGCGTCGGGGTCGCTCGCCAAAAGCGCCATCTCGTCGGCGATGTCGCGCAGCCGCATCTTCGCCGTCGAGGCGTCGATCTCGGCCGTGCCCCGGAATCGCCGGACGGGCGTGCCGGCGGGCGCGGCCGGGACGATCGGGGGCGTCGGGCCGGAGCCGGTCGGAGCGGCGGGGCCGGCTGGTGGCTGTGATCCGGGTGCAGGGGCGGGGGCTGATGGCGGCTTTGCAGCATCCCTCGCCTTGGCAAAAGCCGCCGCCGTGGCAGGCTCGATGAGCAGGAGCGAATCGGCGTCGGCCTGCACATGCGGATCGCCCAGCGCAAACCCCTCGAAGGCTTCGCCCGTGCGGCCGTGGGCGGTGCCGAAGTAGTCGCGGGTCTTGGCGCCTTCGCGGATCGCGCCGGAGAGCACGTCGCGGCTCTTGAGCCGCGGCATATAGAGGTATTTCTGGGAGTCGTCCCAGAACGTGCGGACCTCGGCGGCCGTCTTGCCGTCCCGCCAATAGAACTGCTGCAGGAGGCTGCGCAGGTGCACCGGCGACCAGGCCGAGATCACCAGCTCGTTCTCCGTGCACACCCGCGAGAGTTCGCCCGGCAGCGTGCCGGCCGTGGTCGTGAGCGGAAACGCCTCGACGTCGATCGCCGGATCGGTGGCAGACTGCTGCACGGGGCAGAGCAGCCATTTGTAGCACTCGCGGGCCGCCCGGGGCAGCACCTCCGAAGCCGTCTGCAGCTCCTTTTTCGCCTGGTTCTGCTGGAGCACGTCGATGTTGAGCCGGCCGGTCTCGACGTCGTCCACGATCGATTGCCACGCGAGCACGACGCGGGCCGTGTCGCGAAGCCTGGAGAGCACTCCCTGATCGGCCGCCAGAAACACGAGGCGGTTGCCACGATAGCGGGGGCGGCCGCCGTTGTTCCTCACGCAGTCGAGCACGGCTGTCGCAGCCTGCCGCGGTTCCTCACGGGAATACCACTGCGTAGGAGGCAGCACCACCAGCCGCAGGCCCGAATCGTCGGGCACGTCGCCGTGCGGCGTAAACACGTGCACGCCATCGAACATGCCGCCGCCGCTGCCCACGGTCTTTTTCAGCACCTCGTGGATCTTCTCGACCACGTCGCCGTCGTCGAACCGCCGCTTGCGGTCTTCCATCTCCTGCCGTAGGTTCGCCCGGGTGTCGAACCAAAACCGCGTGGCGTCGTTGGCGGTGTCGTCCGACTTGTTGAGGTAGTGAAGCCGGTCGGCGAGCCGCGTGAGCGCATCGGAATAGAGCGCAGCCGTCTGGCCCGGCTGCAGGCAGCCGAGGAGCACTCTTGCCCGATCGAGCCCCCGCGCACCCGAGCGGCTGATCACGCTCGATGGGGCGCTGCCGAGGAAAAGCGTGCGGGCCACCCGTCGGGCGGCGCCGACCTGGCCAAACCGCGGCTCCCGGTTTTCCAGTTCTGTCGTCTCGGCCTTGTCGGAGTCGATGTCTTTGTCGATGACGGCGTCCCAGCCCGGCGGCAGGTAGTAGACGAGCTCGTTGCGGGAACTGCCGTCGTAGAGCGGCAGGCTCGCCGGCAGGATCACGGCGTCTTTGTTGTCGTCTTTCCACAGCCGGTAGATCGCCTTGGCCATGAGCTTCAAGACGCCGCGGGTCCGCTGGAAGCCGTCGATCGTCGTCCAGTCTTCGTAAAGCCGGTCAAAAACTTCCGGATGGATCGGATACGCGTTGACGAGCCGGTCGTAGTAGCGGCCCTCCTGTGTCTCGCTCGGCAGTTTCGGGCCCTCGGCAACATAGGCATCGGCGAACGCCCGGCAGACGGTGTCGCGGGCCTTCGCATCCCGGATGCCCTCGAAGAGCCGGCGCCGGACGATCTCGAAGGCTTCTTCCGTGGCCACGGGCTTCCAGAGGGCCTGCACGCGACCAAACGTCTTTTCGAGGGCCCGCAGCACGGCCACGCCCCGCTGGCTGCCGGCTTCGATCTCCGACTCAGGCAGCGACGCCAGCACGACGGCGTTGGGCACGAGCTTCACGGCCTCGGTGAGCGCTTGGATGAACGACAGATTGCTGTCGTAACTGCCGCCGCTGATCGTCTGGCCTTCGGGGAACTGGCGGATGTAGGCGACGAGCTCGTCAATCAGGATTACGCACGGGGCATGGGCGGCGAGCAGTTCGCGAAGCACCTCCTTCCCGGGCGACGTGCCAGTGGCATCGGCCTCGGCGACGAGCGCAAAGGCTTCCGCGCCACCGAGCTGCCAGGCGAGTTCACCCCACAGCGTTTTGACGGTCTGCTTGCCGTGCTTCCAGGGCTGGCCGGGCGACCGGTCGGTGCCGTCGAGAACAGCGATCGTCGCCTTCGGCACGTCGGTGAGCTTGGCTTTGTCGATGAGGGTGGCCACGCCCGCCAGATCCGAGAGGGCGCACTTTCTGGCCGCCATGTGGTAGACGGCGAGCATGGTGTGGGTTTTGCCGCCGCCGAAGGCCGTCTGCAGCTGGATGACGGGGTCGCCGCCTTTGCCCACGAGCCGCAGGGCCACCTGCGTGAGCAGGAGCCGCATCCCTTCGGTGATGAACGTGCGGTCGAAAAACTGGATCGCATCGCCGTATTCGGCGGTGGCTTTTCCTGTGTGGACGGCCGTGATGTCGGCGGCGAACTCCGACTGCTGGAACGTGCCTTCGAGCACGTCGCGATGGGGTACGGCGATCTCGCGCCAGGGGCGGAGGGAGGTCATGAGGGGGCGTCCGATCCGTTGGGTTATGAGCTAGTGTAGTGTCTCCGAAATAACGCAACTTATTGCTGTCAGTGCCGTTGAATCCTCAACTCATGGAGGATTCCGTCATGCGTGTTGCCAAGCCAGTTGTTCTGACGGTTGAGCAGCGAGCGACGCTGATGAAGTGGTCGCGGGGCCGGAGCACTCCGGCGCGGTT
>VGYR01000349.1 GCA_016872925.1 Planctomycetota bacterium | reverse complement strand
TTGCACCGGCCTCTGGCCGGACAGCATTGTCCGTCCGCTGAGACCGGAACCCAAAGAGCCGGATGTGTGACCCACAAGTCCGGTTCTGAGAGAGGCCCGGGGGCGAAAGCCCCCGGGCCTACTCGACTGCGTCCAGCGAGGGGGCACGGGCGGCCCCGAGCCCGCGCCATCCCTCGGACTCCGGCGTGGCTGGGGTGACGCGGTGCCGCATCCACGAGGCGGTGCTTCACCGCTCCCAGACGCCCGACTGGCCGAGGCATTCGTCGACCGTCACGCGGAGCGATCGCAACGCCGCGCGGCCGTCTGAGGCGAGCGCTTCGGTGACCGCGTGCCCGATCCACCGCGCGAGCCACTCGGCCGTGGTGTTGGCGATCGGCAGCAGGACGCACTCGTCCGCCGGGAACACCCAGCGACGGCGGCCGCGGAAGGTGACGGTCGTCTCGCCGTGTCCGTGCGGGCCGGCGGCCGTGGTCACCGCGAGCCACGGGTTCGCGGTCGGCAAAAGCATCTTGTGGTCGAGCCGGGCCAGCACCGCCGAGACCGTGTCCCGCAGGGCGATGAAGTCGACCACCATGCCGTGGGCGTCGGGATCGCCGCCGACGTCGACGCCCACCGTCCAGTTGTGGCCGTGCACCGGCTCGCAGAGGTCGTCGTGGAGCGTGATGAAGTGGCCCGCGGAGAAGACGTGGACGCCCTTGCGGAGCCTGACTTCGAAGCGATCGGTCATGATGCGGCAGTCAGGAAGGAAGCGGGGTCGGTGCCGGGAACCAGTCGTCCGGACCTCAACAGAATATAGAGCGCCGCTGCGACGATATCGGCGGTCGTGCCGGGGTTGAGCCGCGCCGGGGCGCGCAGCCCCGCATCGAACACGGCGATCGCCGCGCGCCGCTCGCCAGCGGGCAGCCGGAGGAGGGCGGCTGCGGCGGTGGATACCGCAGCGGCGGCGGCGCTCCCGTGCCGACGGGTCACGAGTGAGTCTGGGTCGCGGGCCAGTTGCCGCAGGTGGCAGTCGACGACGGCTTCGAGGAGCGGCATGCCGGCCCCGAGCGCGGCTTCGAGATCGGCGACGGGGCCGGCGAACAGGGGGGCGAAGCCGTCGGCGTAGTAGCGGGCGATCCGATCACGGTCCGCGGCCGCCCGCATCGCCGCCCGGAGATCGGCGGGAGCCGCCGCGGCGAGGTCCCAGGCGTCGACTCGGCCCATGCCGCCGGGGCGGGCCCGGGCGATCGCCCGCCACACGAGCGCCGCATCGGTCGCGTCGAGCCGGTCGAGCACCCGGTCGACTCCGGCGGCGTCGAGCGGCTCGTCGTCGGGCACCGCCGCGAGCGGCGCGACGAGCAGGATGATCCCGAGATTGGCGTTGGTGTCGACGACCGCCCGGGCCGCCTCGACCGCCTCGAGGATCGTGCGGCCCGGGCCGGCGGCCGGCGCGCGGTCGCATGCCGGCGCGATCGCCGCGGCCGCGGCGAGCAGGTCGTCATAGCGGAGGTCGGGGAACGACGCGCCGGGATGCACGTTGCCGGGCTTGGCGGCGGTGGCCTCGATCATGCCGGCGACGGCCGCGGACCAGCCCCGGCTTCCCGCGGGGCATTCCAGGGCCGCGATGGCCGCGACCGCGCGGGGCGTGAGGGTTGTAGGGGTGAACGCGGGCATGGGAGCGAGTTCGGGGCGAGGGGCGGCGCTGCGTCCGAACCCGCAAGGGTACACTCCTCAGCGGCGGCATGAGCGTCCGCCGGGAGCACGAGGCGGGCATGGCGACGGTGGGCGAGGAGACGACCGCGACGACCTTCGGGCCGGAGTGCTTCATCAACCGGGAGCTCAGCTGGCTCGACTTCAACCAGCGGGTGCTGGAGGAGGCCGAGAACCCCGACAACCCGCTGATGGAGCGGCTGAAGTTCCTCGCGATCTTCAGCTCGAACCTCGACGAGTTTTTCATGATCCGCGTCTCGGGCCTGCGGGAACAGGCCTTCGGCGAGAGCGCGCCGCAGGACTATTCGCCCGACGGGATGACGGCCCTGGTGCAGCTCAAGGCGATCGCCGCCCGCACCCAGGAACTGGTGGGCCGGCAGTACCGCTGCCTGCGCGACAGCATCGGCCCTGCCATGTCGGCCGAGGGCTTCCGGCTGCTCCGCTACGAGATGCTCGTGGGCGACCAGCGGGACCAGGTCGACCGGTTCTTCCGGGACCGGGCCCTGCCGATCCTCACGCCCATGGCCGTCGACCCGGCCCACCCGTCGCCGCGCTACCACAACCGCGGCCTGTACCTCGGCGTGATGCTGCACCGCGGCGAGGGCCTCGGGCCCAAGCGGATGTTCGCGGTGGTGCAGGTGCCGCAGGTGCTGCCCCGCATCGTCGCCCTCTCCGGGGGCGAGCCGGGCACGTTTCCCTTCGTGCTGCTCGAGGACGTGGTGTCGGCGCGGCTGCCGGAACTGTTCGGGGGCTTCGCGGTCGAGTCGTGGACGGCGTTTCGGATCACCCGCGACAGCGACGTCGACCTGCTCGAGCAGGAGTCGGACGACATGCTCAAGCTGATCGAGGACCGCATCAAGGCCCGGCAGCGGGGTCAGGCGGTGCGGATCGAGATCGCCTCGAAGGCCGACGACACGCTCGCGGAGATGATCATCGACGAGGAGGGGCTCCAGGGCTCCGCCCACGGGTCCCGCGACGACTACAGCGAGGTCTACCGGGTCGACGGGCCGCTCGACCTGACGTCGCTCTGGGAGCTCTACAGGCTGTCGGGCTTCGAGCGGCTGCACGACAAGCCCTTCACGCCGCGGATCCCGCAGGGACTCGAGCGGCGCGGCCCCGACATCTTCGCGGCGATCGCCCAGCGGGATCTCCTCCTCCATCATCCCTACGAGTCGTTCGATCCGGTCGTGGAGTTCGTGACGGCGGCGGCGGCCGATCCCCGCGTGCTCGCCATCAAGCAGACGCTCTACCGAACCAGCGGCGATTCGCCGATCTCCCGCGCGCTGATGGCCGCCGCCGAATCGGGGAAGCACGTCACGGCGCTGGTGGAACTCAAGGCCCGGTTCGATGAGGCCAACAACGTCAGCTGGGCGCGGCAGATGGAGCGGGCCGGCGTGCACGTGGTGTTCGGGTTCCTCGACCTCAAGACGCACTGCAAGGTGTCGATGGTGGTCCGCCAGGAGGGGCAGGGGCTGAAGCGCTACGTCCACCTCGGCACCGGCAACTACAACCCCACCACCGCGCTGTCGTACACCGATCTCGGCCTGTTCACCGCCGACGAGGCGATGGCCGAAGATGCCTCGGCGCTGTTCAACCTGCTGACGGGCTATTCCCAGGGGCATGCCTGGCAGCGGCTGATCGTGGCTCCGAACGATCTCCACCGGCGGACCATCGAGCTGATCCAGGAGCAGACGCGGCGGGCGGAGGCCGGCAGGCCGGCCCGCATCTTCGCGAAGCTCAATGCGGTGGTGGATCACCGCGTGATCGAGGCGCTCTACCGGGCCAGCCAGGCGGGCGTGCCGATCGACCTCGTCTCCCGCGGCATCTGCGGGCTGCGGCCCGGCGTGCCCGGGCTCAGCGAGACGATCCGCGTGCGGAGCGTCATCGACCGCTTCCTGGAGCACAGCCGGATCTATGTGTTCGGACCGGACGAGGAGGCGCAGGTGTTTCTCTCGAGCGCCGACTGGATGCCGCGAAACTTCTTCCGCCGGGTGGAGGTGATGTTTCCGGTGCTCGCCCCCGAGCTCTCGGCGCGGATCCTCCGCGAGATCATTCCGGTCTACCTCGCCGACAACGTGCGGGCCCGACGGCTCGACCCCGACGGCGGCTGGCGGCTGTTGTCGCCCGCCGACGGGCAGCCGCCGCGGCGCTGCCAAGCCGAGTTCCTGGAGCAGCGGCTCTCGACCGGCGGCGACGTCGACACGAAGATCGCGTCGTCATGAGCGGGGCCGCGGCCCGCCCCCGCAATGGTGAGCCGCAGCGGCCGAGCCTTGAGGCTCGAAGCGGGCAGCCCTAGACCTTAAACAAGCGAATACGAAGCGGCCGTTCCTGCCATTGTGGCATGATCCGCGTGCGCAGACTTTTCCCTTCCGGCGCCGTGAGTGCCGTTTGCGTGGCTCGGGTTGTCGGAAGTCTCATGTCGAT
>VGYR01000348.1 GCA_016872925.1 Planctomycetota bacterium | reverse complement strand
TGACTTGACCTGGACGGAGGATAGGGCTCCGGTGAGGACCGACCCGAGCGCCGCTCCAGGGGCCGAGACCGAAGGACGGGCGGATGTCCTCAAAGGCACCGCCCGACCTTCCCTTCGGGATCGGCACTCATGCGATAAACCTTTGCGGCCGGAGGCCGCGACTGCAGCGGCATGGAGCCGCACGGTGTTCCCTTACGCCTTGCCCACGCGATTCCAGTTCAGGCTGAACCAAGACACCCGGAGGAAAGGGCCACAGCGAGACCACCGCCCCGGAACCCAGAATCAGCCGACAGCACGGCCCGTGCCGAACAGGAGTGCCCCGCACCCCCTTCGGTGGCGTTTTTCTCGCGTGTGCGCAGACCGCGTCCCAGTTCGCAGTTTCCCGACATGCGTGGGTCGCGTCCGGCACCGCTCAGAGCCTGTTGTGGATGTCGATCGCGGGCAGTTCGTCGGGCGAGGCTTGAAAGACGTCGCGATCGTCATGGATCTGCACGAGCTCACCCCAGTCGGTGGGCGGTCCACGAGCGGGTGACACCGGTGGTGGCTCGAGCGGTTCGCCAAGATGCGTGAGGATTTTCCGGATCGGCCCCGGCTCCGTGATGAATGCGATCAGCCGGATGTCGCCGCCACAGTTCGGGCACTCGAGCGGAAACTCCTCCCCAACCCTCGCCATCAGCTTGGCCCAGGCAATCCGTGACGTGTCGTGGGAGCGGGGCTTTTGATTCGGATTCGCGTCACAACAGCCCCCCGTGGCGCGACCGCCGGCCGCATGCCCACCGGTCACAGCCTCGCGCCGCTTGCCGATGTTCCCGATGGCCAGCGCCGTGACGGCGGGCCTGAGCTTGTGATTCGGCGCAAAGACGCCGTGATACCGGTGCCGGTGCTTCCGCGGCGGCGGAACGAGATCCGCGAGCCTGTCAAGAAACTCAAACGGCGAGAGCTCGACGACGCCATTAGCTCCTGGCCGCGTGGACTTGCGCCCGCGGCCCGGGCCGACCCAGGTGGCAGCCTTGTGCCGGGGGAGCACGTAGCGAACGCCAGCGATGCGGCTGCTTGTGTCGTGGGTTACGGACAGTCGCTCGAGCGCAAATGGCGGCCGGGCGCAGTATCGCAGCAGGTGTTCCAGACTCCGAAAATAGTTCGGCACATCGCGGTCGATGAGGGCGATCCGCACACTCGCGTCGATGGAAAACCCGCTGTTCCCCCACTTGAGCATGTCGGCAGCCGCAGAAGCGTCGAGCAGGTGAGCGAGCCTGAACCAGCGGATCACGCGGCGCCGTACCCGCTCGGTGACCGTGGCCAGATCAGCCTGCGTGATTGATCGTGCGGGCAGGAACGCCGGCGAGACGCAGCAGCCTGCTCCGCCAGCAGCCGGCATGAAGACGCCGTCGGTTGCACACACGTGCAGATGCACGTGGTGGTTCAGCGCCGAGCCGAAGCGGTGCAAGAAGGAGATGGCGCCGAGCCGCGGGCGGGCGGCTGCGGGGGCGGCGGCGTCAATCGTCACGGCTGCCGCAGCGCTCAGCAGCCGCTCGATCTCAGCAAGAGGGTGAGCACCACGTCCTGCTCGATGAAGTCGGCCCCCTGGGCGTGGGCCACCGCCTTCGCCTCGAGCGTGTGCTCGGGCAGATAGCCGCTTGCCCCGCGATGGGCGATCACCAGGGGCGCGGCCGGGGCCGCCGTCGAGGCGAGCGTCGCGAACAGCATGATTCCGTGCCGGATCGCCATCGCAGGTCCGCGGAACCCGCGGGCCCTCAGAGGTAGGTGTTGATCACGTTCTCGAAGAGTTCCTGGCGGCCGCTGATGTTGGCCCCGGCCTCCCCCTTGGCCAGCATCTCCCGCTCGAGCGATGCGAAACTCTCGGTGCCCGACTCGATCCGCTGGCCCAGCGGACTCGACCACGAGGCATACCGCTCCTCGATCAGCCGCTGGACGGCGCCGTCGGCCCGCATCGCCGCCGCGATCTTCAGGCCGCGGGCGAAGGCGTCCATACCGCCGATGTGCGCGTGGAAGAGATCGACCGGCTCGAAGCTCTCCCGGCGCACCTTGGCGTCGAAGTTGACGCCGCCGGGGGCGAGGCCCCCGTACTTGAGGATCGACCACATGATCTGCGTGGTCAGGTAGATGCTGGTCGGAAACTGGTCGGTGTCCCAGCCCACGAGCGCGTCGCCGGTGTTGGCGTCGATCGAGCCGAGGAAGCCCTGCAGGCCGGCGTACTCCAGCTCATGCTGCATCTCGTGGCCGGCCAGCGTGGCGTGGTTGGTCTCGATGTTCATCTTGACGTGCTTCTCGAGGCCGTAGGTGCGGAGAAAGTTGATGCACGTGGCCGAGTCGAAGTCGTACTGGTGCTTCATCGGCTCGCGGGGTTTGGGCTCGAAGTAGAACTGCCCCGTGAAGCCGATCTCACGGGCGTGCTCCACCGCCATGTGCATGAACCGGGCGAGGTGGTCGAGCTCCCGCTTCATGTCGGTGTTCCACAGGCACTGGTAGCCCTCGCGGCCGCCCCAGAAGGTGTAGCCCGCGCCGCCGAGGCGGTGCGTCACCTCGATCGCCTTCTTCACCTGGGCGGCGGCGTAGGCGAAGACCTCGGCGTTGGGGCTGGTCGCGGCCCCATGCACGTATCGGGGATTGGAGAACAGGTTCGCGGTGCCCCAGAGGAGCCTCTTTCCCGTCCGCTCCTGGTGAGCCAGGAGCCGATCGGCCACGGCGTCGAGATGCCGGTTGGTCTCGGCGAGCGTGGTCCCCTCGGGGGCCACGTCGCGGTCGTGGAAGCAGTAGAAGTCGCAGCCCAGTTTCTCGAGGAACTCGAAGGCCACGTCCACGCGCGCAAGCGCCGCCTGAAGCGGATCGCCGTCCTTCTCCCAAGGGCGGATCATCGTGCCGGGGCCAAAGGGGTCGCCACCCGTGCCGCGGAACGCGTGCCAGTAGGAGACCGCGAAGCGAAAGTGCTCCCGCATCGGTTTGCCTTCCACGAGCGCGTCGGCGTCGTAGTGTCGGAAGGCCAGCATGGTCTTGGCCTGCGGCCCCTCGTAGCGGATCGGTCCGATGCCGGAAAAAGCCTCTGCCATCGACATGGTCTCCCTGGGGAACGGGCGGTCAGGCGATAGGTATAGCGGGATTCTCCCAGCGTGTCGCGGCCGTGGCGGCCTCAGCGGACGACCCGGGCGAGCAGCCGGCGGCCAGCGTTGGGCAGCCAGTCGATCAGGCCGGCGAGCAGGGCCGCCTTTCGCGGCATGACGAGTTCCGCGCAGCGCTGCCGGCAGGCATCGAGCACCGCCATCGCCAGCCTGTCGGGGTCGAGCTGCGCGAGCTTCGTGGAGCCACCGGGGGCGGCGGCAGGCCGGCCCGACGGGCGTCGTCGGCGTAGCGGTCGTGGGCCCGGTCGGCGGCGGGATCGTCGGCCGCACGGCGGATCGGACCGGGCGACACGAGCAGCACGTGGGCTCCGCGGGGCTCGAGCTCGAGCCGCACGGCATCGGCGTAGGCCGCGAGCGCCGACTTGGCGACGGCATAGGGACCCATGGCCGGGGTGACGAGTTTGCCGGCGAGGCTGCCGATGAAGACACCGTGTCCACGCGCGGCGGCCACGTCATCAGCTGCGGCCCGGACGAGTTCGGTGGCCGCGAACAGGTTGGCGGTGAGATAGTCGCGGAGCTCGTCGTCGGTCGTGTCGAGGATCCGGCCACGTCCGGAGCGGCCGACGCAGCAGACGAGATCGTCGATCCCGCCGAGCGCCCGCAGGGCCTCGCCCGCCACTCGGTTGCCCTCCCCCGCCCTGCCCAGGTCGGCGGCCGCTCCGTGCATCCGGTCGATCGACTCGCCGGCCCGCTCGCAGGCTTCAAGGGCCCGCCGCACGCCCTCGGAGGAGCGGCCCACCAGCACGTGGGCCCCGGCTCGGGCGAGATGGCGGGCGAGCACGAGGCCGAACCCGGCCGTGCCGCCCGCCACGACCACGCGTCGTTCTCGCCACGAGAGCATGGCGACGAGTGTACCGCGCCCTCCCGCCCATGCTCCTCAGGAACCGCCGCTAGTCCTTATCCAAGCGAATTTGGACTTGCGCGATTCGCGCTGAGCGCATAAAAAAACTCGAAATCCCCGACGAATCGCTTGATTTCGGTTGGCG
>VGYR01000347.1 GCA_016872925.1 Planctomycetota bacterium | reverse complement strand
GACCACCTCCACCGCGGCGTCGTAGAGCTCGTCCTTGTCGCGGGGACTGGCGGCCGCGGCCTTGCCGGGCTCCTCGGCGCCGGCCGGCTTGAGGTTCACCAGCTCCGCCGCGTACTGCGGCTCGCTGGTGCCGATCGTCCCCATCACGCGGCCGATCTCGTCGTCGGAGAGAAACGTCCCCTGGCCGCGGAGGATCTGGCTGGTGCCGGGGGAGAGGAACAGCATGTCGCCGTTGCCGAGCAGCCGCTCGGCCCCCATCTCGTCGAGCACCACGCGGCTGTCGGTGCGGCTGGCCACCTGGAAGGCGATCCGGGCCGGCAGGTTGCTCTTGATCAGGCCGGTGATCACGTCGACGGTCGGCTTCTGCGTGGCCAGGATCAGGTGGATGCCCACCGCCCGGCTCTTCTGGGCCAGCCGGATGATGTGGGCTTCGATCTCCTTGCCCGCGGTCATCATCATGTCGGCGATCTCGTCGGCGATCATCACGATGAACGGCATCGTGGTGGGGATCGCGGCGGCCTCCTCCTCGGTCTCGGGCTTGATCCTCTCGAGGATCGTGGCGCGGCCCAGCGCGTTGTACTGCGTGAGGTGGCGCACGCCCACCTTCGCCAAGAGGGCATACCGCTGCTCCATCTTCTCCACCGCCCAGGCGAGGATCGCCTCGGCCTTCTTCATGTCGGTGACCACCGGATGCATCAGGTGGGGCAGCGACTTGTAGGGGGTGAGCTCGACCATCTTCGGGTCGATCATCAGCATCCGCACCTCGTCGGGCCGCCGCGTCATCAGCATCGAGACGATGATCGAGTTGAGGCACACCGACTTGCCCGTGCCCGTGCGGCCGGCGATCAGGAGGTGGGGCATGCTGGCCATGTCGACCACCATCGGATTGCCCGCCACGTCCTTGCCGAGGAAGATCGGGATCTTCATCGTCCGGGCCTTGGCCGGCGTCTCCTCGATCACCTCGCGGAGCCGGACCATCTGCCGGATCGTGTTGGGGACCTCGATGCCGACCGAGTTCTTGCCGGGGATCGGAGCCACGATCCGCACGCTCGGCACGCGGAGGGCGATCGCCAGATCGTCGGCCAGGTTCGTGATCTTCGAGAGCCGCAGGCCCGCCTCCAGCTCGATCTCGTACTGCGAGATCACCGGGCCGGTCTCGATCTCGACCACCTTCACCTTGAAGCCGAACTCGCCGAACGTCTTCTCGAGCACCTTGGCCCGCTCACGGACCTCCTGCTCCTGCTGGTCGAGCTCCAGATACTCCGTCGGCAGCAGCAGGTCGAGGCTCGGCAGCTCGTAGTCGGCGGCCGGGTCGGGGGAGAGCTCCAGGGCCGGCTGCGGCTTGCGGCGGCTGGCGAGCGACCGGATCGGTACGCGGGCGCGGGCTGCGGCCGCCTCCTCCGCGTCCGGCTCGTCGCCTGCCGTCTCCGTGTCGTCGGCGTCGAGATCGGCGGTGGCCGACTCGTCCTCGACGGCGACCGGAATCTCACGGCGCTTCACGCGGATCGCCGGCTCGTCGTCATCGAGGTCGTCTTCATCGTCGCCGCCGGCGGCGGCCAGCCGGCCGCGCAGCCCCGGAAACCGCTCCGCCACGGCGGCCACGTCGGCGGGGGCGGGCGCGTCGCGCCGCAGCCGCGCGGGCAGGCCGGCCACGAGGGCCGACAGGCCCGCGGCCGCGGCCGCTGCGAGCCGCATCGGCCAGACGAGAACCGCGTCGTGGGCGAGGCACAGGCCCCCGAGCGTCAGCGCCGTCACCACGATCCCTCCGCCGGTCCGGGCCAGGTACGACTCCGCGAGCAGCCGGCCCATGCCCCCTACGCGGCCGCCCGGCCCCCAGAGCGGCCGCTCGATCCAGTCGGGCGCGAAGAGCGTCAGCAGCGTACACCCTCCAGCGACGGCCAGCGCGGCCCCGATCGACCGCAGCGGGAGGTCGGGCAGCGGCCGCCGGCGGAGCAGGGCGACGTCCAGCATGACGGCGCAGGCCACGAGCCCCCAGGCTCCGAGCCCGAGCCATTCCAGGCAGGTACCCGCGACGGTTGACCCGATCACGCCGCAGGCGTTGGCCGTCCGCGCGTTCGGCGGAAACGTGCGCGGCACCGGGAGATCTCCGGCGTCGAACGTCACCAGCGACACCACGAGGAACGCGCAGCCGGCGAGGAGCAACAGCGCGGTCAGGTCGCGGACCCGGTTGCGGGGCGTGGCGGCGGGAGTCGCGGCGGCGATGGCCGGCGCGGCCGCGCGGGCGACGGGTGCGAAGCGGGGGGCCAGGCTGCGGTCGGCGAACGCCATGCGACGATCCTTGTCGGGAGAAACGATCCTGCGCAACTCTACAGGCCGCTGGACCGCCGGGCGGCGACCCGGGAGACCGCTCCGCCGGCCGCCGCTGCCGGTTGCGCCGGTGGTGCCGGCGATGCCGACGGCGCGGGAGCCCGTCGGGTACGCTCTCCGCGTGACCCATCCCGTCCCGGAACGCTCGATCGCCGTTTCGCCCGCCGGCCCACTCGCCCGCCAGGCGGGCCGCCAGGTGCTGGAACTCGTGGCGATCGCGGCAGCCACGGCGCTGCTCGTCGCCGTCTGGCGGTGGATCCCGCTGTCGTCCGGCGCCGTGTGCGGGGTGGTCGTGGCGCTCGCGGCGGCGAAGACCTGCTACTTCCTCGTCGAGAACCTGCAGCACATCCTGCTCGCCACCGCCCAGGAGATCCCCTACCACCGCTTCCTGGCGCTGATGGGCGTCAACATGGCGCAGATCACGATCTCCTTCGCGCTCGACTTCTGGGTTCTGGAGTCGGCGGAGCGTGGGAGCTTCAGCGGCTTCGAGGCGGCGAGCGGGCCGGCCCGCGTGTTCTTCGACTGCTTCTTCTACAGCGTTCTCAACTTCTCCTTCTTCGGCTTCGGTGACATCCTGCCGCTCACCGTGCCCGCGCGGCTGGTCACGCTGCTGGAGGTGATCCTGGCCTTCTTCACGGTGATCTTCCTGCTCTCCGACTTCATCAGCCTCAAGGACTCCCTCCGTCGGGAGCGTTCGCGGTGACGACGACGGCCGGGATCGGGCTCTCCCCCCGCGACGCATCGCTCGCCGTCGGCGTCGTCGCTGGGCTCGCCGCCGCGCTGTTCAGCGCGCTGTCGTACTTCGTGTCGCGCGACTATTCCTCCCGCGGCGGGACGAGCCCGCGGCTGCTCGTTCTGGGACACGCCGTCATGGGTGCGGTCTGCCTGCCCGTGGCCCGGTGGCTCTGGCCGCAGGGGGTGACCGGCGACCCGCGCTGGCTGCTGCCGCTCGCCGGCTCGACCTTCTGCTACCTGCTCGGGCAGGGGCTGGTGTTCGCGGCCCTCCGGCGTGCCGACGCCTCCCGGGTGGCTCCGCTGCTGGGCCTCAAGATCGCGATGCTCGCCGGCATCACCGCGGCGCGGCCGGGGGGTGGCCTCGATGCATCCCAGTGGACGGCCGTGGCGATGAGTGTCGCCGCCGCGACCATGCTCCAGCGCGGCGGCGGCGTGTCGGCTGCCGCCCTGACCCTGACGCTGGCCGCCTGCCTCACGTTCGCCGTCTCCGACCTGTTCATCGTGGGGCTCATCGACGGCCTCGAGCGGTCGGCCGACCTCGCCGCCGCACCGATCGACCGACTCTCCGCCGGCAGCCTGGCGATGGCGGTCACCTACGTCGTCTGCGGCTGCCTTGCCGTCGTCGCGCTGTTGGCTCCTGCCGCCCGGCCGCGATCGCGGCTCGACTGGACGGCCGCCGTGACCTACGCCGCGATGTGGCTGGCGGGAATGGTCGGCCTGTACGTCTGCTTCGGGATCGTGGGCGCCGTGTTCGGCAACATCCTGCAGTCGACGCGGGGCATGATCGCGATCGTGATCGGTGCCGCGCTGGCCCCAGGGCCGGCGCGCACTCTGGGTAATCTGGGCTGGCGCGGCAAGCCCGTGTTTGCGATGATCGGCTTTGTCAGGATTTTTTGTCAAAGCCTTCGTTGGAGATACAGCTGTGCCAAAGGATACCGAAGCCGTTCTGGACATGGATGTCAAAGGCATTCTCGAGGAGTTTGCCCTCCTGCCGGACCCACGATCACACGTCAACCGCCTGCACCTTTTGAGCGACCTGGTGGTCATCTGCATCATGGCGGTC
>VGYR01000346.1 GCA_016872925.1 Planctomycetota bacterium | reverse complement strand
CGATATCGACGACTCGGCCATGGAAAGCCTGCTCGTCGGCCGCAAGGTGAAAGTCCTGCTCAAGGACGTGGATCTGATTCGTTGGAAGCAGGACCTCGTCGCTGACCGTGACCGACTGCAGGCTCTTGTGGCTGCCGCCCGGCAGGTGGGCGCGACCCGGGACGCCAAGCTCGCTGAACTGCGCGACATGATCAGCCGGAAGGTCGCCGAGCCCCTGAACCCGGGAAACCGCAAGGTGATCGTGTTCACCGCGTTTGCCGACACGGCGATGTACCTTTTCGACCAACTCGCTGACTGGGCGCGAAAGACGCACGGCATCGAAACGGCGCTGGTCACGGGGTCCGGTGGCAACCGCTCGACCATCCCGAGCCTCAAGAAAGATCTTGGGTCGATCCTCACGGCGTTCTCGCCTCGATCAAAGGAGCGGCCACCGGAACTGGCGTCGGAGGGTGAACTCGACCTGCTGATTGCCACGGACTGCATCTCGGAGGGTCAGAACCTCCAGGACTGTGATTGGCTGGTCAACTACGACATCCACTGGAACCCCGTGCGGATCATCCAGCGGTTTGGCCGAATCGATCGCCTTGGCTCGCCAAACACGAAAATCCAGTTGGCGAACTTCTGGCCCAACATCGAGCTAGAGGAATACATCAACCTCGAGCAGCGGGTCAGTGGCCGGATGGTGCTGCTCGATATCTCCGCCACGGGCGAGGAAAACCTGATCGAGCAGCAGTCGGGCAACCAGATGAACGATCTGGAATACCGGCGCAAGCAGCTCCTGAAGCTCCAAGACGCCGTCATCGATCTGGAAGACCTTTCGACCGGCGTGTCGATTGCAGACCTGACGCTGACGGATTTCCGGATCGATCTCGCGGAATATCTCCGGGCTCAGCCGGGGGCCTTCGATGCGGTTCCGCTGGGTGTCTGCGCAGTCGTGACTGCCGATGCGGCCGACGTTCCGCCTGGAGTGGTTTTCTGTTTGCGTTGTGAATCCCAGGCCGCGGGTGCTGTAGCGGCCGAGGGCTATCCACTGGCCCCGCACTACCTCGTCCATGTTGGCGAGGACGGCACGGTTCTCCTCTCGCACACACAAGCGAAAAAGATTCTGGACCGACTCAAGCGATCCTGCACCAGCCGAGACTCGACCGATCCCGCCGCCATTGAACGGCTCGATCGGGCCACAAAGGCTGGCGCAGACATGCGCACGGCTCAGAAGCAGCTGGCAGCCGCCGTCGCCGCCATCCTGGGCCGCGCCGAGGAGAAGGCCGTGGAGAGCCTGTTCAGCCCCGGCGGCACCCAAGCGGCCCGAGGGGAGTTTGCGGGCACGAACGACTTCGAGGTGATTGCCTACCTGGTCGTGCTGCCAGCGGAGGCCGCCGCATGACGGCCGACGAGCTTCTGGCGGCGCTCGACTTGCCCGTGGCGACCCGCGTGGATCAGCGGGTGCCGAAGAAGCTGTTTCTGGAGAACGGCGCACCGACGGCTGCCGATCGCCGGGCGATTACCGAGGGGGTAGAGGAGTGCCGCTGGGTGGCCGCCCTCAAGCCCCACACGATCGGGGTACCCGACTACCGAGACGCCGATCGGGAATACGTCGAAATCCATATCCTTCAACTGACGGCGGCGCCTGACGCGAAGACCACACGCCTGATCGAACTGATCCACCGAGCGGTTCCATACCCGATGCTCCTCGTTCACGAGCAGGCTAGCGCCCTCACGCTCTCGGCGGCCCATAAGCGGCACTCTCTGGGGGAGGCTGGCAAGACCGTGCTGGAATCCCTGCCGGTGGCTGTCGATGTCGGTGGCCATGCCTTCGCGCGGTTTCAGGGCGACTTTGCGGCAGCGCTTCCTCTGACCAAGCAGCCTCAAAGCTCGCTCTATGCCCTCTATTCCGGCTGGCTCGATACGCTGGTGGCCTTGCTGGCGGCTGGCCGCAGCGGGCGCTTTCGACTGTGCGATACTCGCGCCGCGGCCGAGGCGAGAAGGCAGGCTCTCGAAACCTGCACCTCCGCGGATGCCGAGGTGGCTCGGATCCGGGCGGCAGCCGCCCGGGAGACGCAAGTGGCCCGCCAGGCAGAGTTGAACCAGGCACTCGGTGCAGTTCGCGCGAAGCTGGCTGCGGCTCTAGCGGATTTGTAGGACGGTTGAAGAGCGACTGTGAAAAGGACAGGCCGATGAAGCGACTCACCCCCGACTCCCCCGAACTGAAGTCCGCCGATCTCGTGGCGGAGAACATCGAGCGGCTCAGGGAGCTTTTCCCAGAGGCGTTTGCCAACGAGGAGAAGATTGACTTCGACGTTCTCCGGCAGCTGCTTGGCGACCGGGTGGATGACGGCGAGGAGCGCTACGGGCTCAACTGGCATGGCAAGCGCGCCGCACGGCAGCTTGCGCTGACGCCCAGCACGGGAACGCTGCGGCCCTGCCCTGAGGAAAGCGTCGACTGGGACACGTCCCAAAACATCTTCATCGAGGGCGACAACCTCGAGGTCCTGAAGCTCCTGCAGAAGAGCTACGCAGGCAAAGTGAAACTCATCTACATCGACCCGCCCTACAACACGGGCAACGATTTCATTTATCCGGATGATTTCGGGGACAATATCCAGAACTATCTGGCGATCACGGGCCAGACTGACGGAAAGCAAAAGATCGCGAGCAACGCCGAGTCTGACGGACGCTATCACTCCAATTGGCTCAGCATGATGACGCCGCGGCTGAAGCTGGCTCAAACCCTACTGCAGCCTGACGGTGTGATGTTCATCTCAATTGACGATGTCGAATTGGTTGGCTTGAGGAGCCTGTGCGACGACATATTCGGTGCCGACAACTTCATTGCGACGCTTATTTGGCAAAAAGTATTCTCGCCCAAGAATACGGCGCGATACTTTTCCGTTGATCAGGACTACATCGTCTGTTACGCAAAGTCGAAAGAGATATGGGAGCCGCAGCTTCTTCCGCGCAGCGAGGAGGCAACGGCCCGTTACGACAACCCAGACAACGACCCCCGCGGCCCATGGGCATCCAGTGACCTCACGGCACGCAACTACTACGGAGATGGTCAATACGAAGTGACCGGCCCAACAGGCAAGACGTTCACGCCAGCCCGGGGAACTTACTGGCGTGTGAGTAAGGAGAAGTTCGCGCGGCTCGATGCCGACGGCCGTATTTGGTGGGGAAGCGACGGCGGAAACATGCCTCGGACGAAGCGGTTTTTGGCGGAGGTCAAGGATGGCGTTACCCCTCAGACGCTCTTGCTACACACTGCGGTCGGGAACACGCAGGAGGCGAAAAAGGAGCTGCTCGCTGCCGTTGACTTTGCGGAGACGGAAAACGTCCTCAACTCTGTCAAGCCAACTCGACTCCTCAAGCACCTTCTTGGAATCGGGACGAGCAAATCCGGCGGCGATATAGTTCTCGACTTTTTCGCTGGCAGTGGTACTACCGGCGATGCCTTGATGGCGATGAACGCAGCGGACGGGGGTGATCGCCGATTCATTGGGGTGCAACTACAGGAGCCGCTCCCGAAAACGGAACCCCGTTTCAAGACCCTGTCGGACATTACCAAGGCACGCCTCCAGTCTGCTGGAAGGCGGCACGGCAAGACTGCGAAGGCGGGTTTCCGTGTCTACAAGCTTGATACCGGTAATGTTCGGCCATGGGAAGCCAGTCGCGACACGCTCGCCGAGGCTCTCACGGCTGCGGTGGATCACGTGAAGTCGGATCGTACGGAAGATGATCTGCTCTACGACATGATTCTGAAGCACGGCCTGGACCTGTGCTCAGCCATCGACGAGAAGCAGATCGGCGGGCATAAGGTGCGAGCCGTCGGGGGAGGCGTCGTCTTTACCTGCTTCGGCTCTCGGATCACGGCGGCGGATGTCGAGCCCTTGGCAGACGGCATCGCCAAGTGGCGCGACGATCTGGCTCCGGCAAATCCTGAGCTCAGCCGCGTCGTCTTCCGCGATAGCGCCTTCGAAACCGACGTCGCCAAGACGAACCTGGCGGCGATCCTCAAACAGAAGCGCTTCGACGAGAAGCTCGTCGTGAGCCTGTAGGAGGTACCGCAATGTCCAAAGACCTCACGACTTCCGCCATCGATCGGCAGAACATCCTTAACAATCCGTATGCCCTCGCGGAGATCGAAAAGGCC
>VGYR01000345.1 GCA_016872925.1 Planctomycetota bacterium | reverse complement strand
ATGGCCGCCTGCCAGCGGTAGATCTGGCTGGGCTGGAGTCCGTGCTCGTCACACAGGTCTGAGATCGGCACCCGTTCGACGAGGTATCGCTTGACGATGGCGAGCTTCTCGGGGCCCGACAGCCGCTTGCGCTTCTGGGTCATGGGATGGAATCCTCCGGGGGAAAGGGTAAGCTAAACCTTGCCCGCGGAGATTCCAGGTTCGACGGAAGCAAGACACCCGCTCGTGGCCGTGTGGGGTATCGGCTTCCGAAAAGACCGCGCCTACACGCTCGAGGACTGCCGCCAGTTGGTGGCGGCGCTGAAGGCCGACGGGTGCGCGGTTCTCTGTGGCGTTCCCACGGGCTGGAGGACCTTGAGCCGAGACAGCATCGACGATCCGGCACTTCACGAAGTCGTCTCCATGTGCGACGTCGTCTCTCCATGGACGGTCGGGAGGTATACGACACCGGATCAGGCGGGCCTCCACGCGGATGTTTATTGGCAGCCCGACATCGGATGGTGCCGCCAGCGAATGCTCGACTACCTCCCGGTCGTGTTCCCTGGCTTCAGTGTCCACAACCTCAAAGGTGGCACTCTCGACCAGATTCCGCGGCTCGGTGGCCGCTTCCTGTGGACCCAGGCGGTCGAAGCTCGCCGTGTCGGCGCAGACTCGCTCCACGTCGCGATGTTCGACGAGGTCGATGAGGCCACCGCCATTTTCAAGTGCATCGATCCGCCCACGGCCGAACTCGCCGAACACTTCGTCGGCATGGACAATCTGCCGAGTGATCACTACCTGCGGCTGACTGGCGAGATCGGCAAACTGCTGCGTCATGATCGGTCGGTTCCGGTCGAGCCGCGGGTGTTGGAGCGGGTACGGTAAGGGGTTGGCCGCCGGGGGACGAAAAGCGGGCTCGATTGCCTCCAGAGGGTCGTGCTGCCCCGGCACGCCTGGGCCGCGGGGAGGCCGAAGGAGCACGAGCCGCCGGCGATCGGCGGCGGCCGATTGCAGCAGAACTGTCGACAGATTAGGTTCACGGGCGGTCCGCGGAGACTCGATGCATGCAACGGCAGCGCCCTGGGGGGGTAGGCCTGATCCGGCTGGCGATCCGTTCACTCGTGCCGGTCCTCGGCACCGTGAGCGTCGCGGCCGAGCCGACGGCGCCGTCGGTCGTCGTGGACCTCTCGCTGACCGTCGCCGCCGACCGTCCCTGCGTGTGGCCCGTCGGCATGACGCCGCTGGCGGTCGTGCCGACCGCCACCTTCGGCCGCACCGGTCGGCACCGCGACATGCTCGTGATCGACGAGCACACCGGCACGCAGTGGGATGCGCCGGCCCACTTCGTCCCCCCGCCCGAGTCGGGCCTCGAGAACGCCGGGCCGATGGGGAGCGTCACCGGCGAGAAGGTGCCCGCCTGGCAGTTCTGCGGCGAGGCCTGCGTCGTCGACCTCACGAGGCATCGGGACGAGGCCGCCGCCGGTGAGAGTTTCCTGATCGGCCCGGAGCACGTCCGGGAGTGGGAACTGGCACACCGCCCCGTCGGCCCGGGCGACGTCGTCTGCTTCCGCACCGGCTACACCGATGCCTACTACCGCCCGTTCCCGGCGGGCGACCGCTTCGTGGCCGAGGCCCTCCGCCGGAGGACGCCCGGCTGGGCGGCACCGCGACCGGAGACGATGACCTATCTGGCCGACCGCGGCGTCACGACCCTCGTGACCGACGGGGCGAGCATGGGGCCCCTGCCGGACCTTGCGGTGGCGACGCATGTCGCCGGCGGCCGCCGCGGCATGATCTGGGTGGAGTGCGGCACGAATCTCGGCAGCCTGCCGGCGACCGGGGCGTTCCTGGCGATCCTCGCAGCGAAGCACGCCGGCGGATCCGGCGGCGAGTGCCGGGTGATCGCGATCCCCGAGCCAAAGCTCGCCGCCACGCTGATCGACCGGGCCAAGGCCCACGGCGTCGAGGATCTCTCCGTCACGCTCGACGAGAACCTGCCGGTCGTCTGGCCGGGCTGGTCGCCCGGCGAGGAGGGCGCGCGGTACGTGTCGAAGGTTCTCAACGCCTTCTCGAAGGAACGCGGCCCCTTTTTCGCCCTCGGCCACCTGTTCGACAGCTTCGCCGGTACCCATGCGGTGCTGCCGAGCTGCCCGCTGCCCGCCGATCGTGGGGAGCTGGCTGCCGCCGACCCCGCGGTCCGCGAGGCCGTGGCCGCTTTCGAGCGCCGGCACGGGGCGCTGGGCACGTCGGCGATGCGCACCGCCGAGGCCCCGCTGGCGAGCATGCTCGGGCCCGCCCACGTCGTCGACGTGCGCAACCTCGTCGGCACCGCGACCTTCGCGAAGGGGAAGCCGCGCGGCCCGGTGGTCAGCCGGGCGCTGCTCGAGGAGCACGCGGCGATCCGGCCGTTCAGATCCGGCGAGGTGGTGCTGTTTCTCACGGGACACACCGACCGGACGTTCCGGCCGTTGCCCGCCGGTCCTCGACTCGACGGCTGCTTCGCCGCGCCCCTGGCGGGCACGGCGGAGGGTTGGCCCGCGGTCGCCCCCGAGGCGGTCGCCTACCTCGCCGAACAAGGGATCGCGTGCGTCGGCACCGACGGCCCGACGCTCGGCGGCGTCGACCCCGGCACGTCCCTGGACGTCGACTGGCTGGCGGGCAGCAGGGGACTGGTGGTGGTGGCGATGCTCACGCGGCTCGAGTCCATCGCCGACCGCGAGGCGTTCTTCATCTTCGCGCCCATCAAGCTCGCCGGCACGCGGGGGGGGTATGGCCGCGGGCTGGCCCTGGTGGCGACCCCGGCGGGACCGGACCGATGAACGACGGGCTCGGCCAGCGGACGATGCGAAAGGTCGTCTGGCGGCTCGTGCCGTTTCTCGCGCTGCTCTACATGTTCAACATCATCGACCGGGCCAACGTCGGCTTCGCCCGGCTGGGCATGGTGCGGGACGTCGGCTTCTCCGACAACGTCATCGACTGGGGCTTCGGCATCTTCTACGTGGGATACCTGCTGTTCGAGGTGCCCAGCAACATGCTCCTGCGCCGGTTCGGGGCCCGCCGCTGGATCGCGCGGATCATGATCTCGTGGGGCCTCGTCTCCACGCTCACGGCGTGGGCGGTCACTCCGGCGAGCTACTTCGCGGCCCGGATCCTCCTGGGCGTCGCCGAAGCGGGCTTCTTTCCGGGAATCATCTTCTTCATGACGGCCTGGTTTCCCGCCACGCTGCGGGCCCGAGTGGTGGCCTGGTTCATGATGGCGATCCCGCTGGCCACGATGCTCGGCAACCTCGCCTCGGGGCTGATCCTCGATCGCATGGAGGGCGTGGCGGGGCTCGCGGGCTGGCAGTGGCTGTTCATCCTCGAAGGGCTGCCATCGGTGCTGCTCGGTGCGTCGGTGCTGTTTCTCCTGCCCGACGGGCCGCACGACGCGGCCTGGCTCACTGCCGACGAGCGGGCCTGGCTCGAGGCCGATCGGGCGGGCGAGGACAGCAGGCGGCTCGAGGCGGGGGGCAGCGAGAAGCTGTCCGCACTGGCCGACGTGCGGATCTGGATCCTGATCGGACTCTACCTCGCCGTGGCGATCGGCACGGGGGCGACCGGGTCCTACCTGCCGAAGCTCGTCAAGGACTCGTTCGAGCCGCTGCTGGTCGGCCCGGCGGGAGGCACGGGCGGGTTCTATTGGAAGGTGGGCATGCTCTCGGCCGTGCCGCAGATCGCGGCGGTGGTGGCGATGCTCGCCGTGAGCCGGCTCTCGGATGCCAGCGGCGACAGGACCGGCATCATCCTCGCCTGCCTGGCCACGGCCGCAGCCGGCTGGTTCGTGACGGCAACGTCGGTCGACCCCTGGCTGCGGCTGGCGGGGCTGGCGCTCGCGCAGGCCGGGATGATGGCGGTGCTGCCCGTGTTCTGGACGCTGCCATCGCTGTTTCTCGGGGGGGCGGCGGCCGCCGCTGGAATCGCGCTGGTCAACTCCGTGGCCAACTGCGGCGGCATCTTCGCCCCGAAGATCATCGGCACGTTCGGCGCCGGGCCGCTGGTCGCGATCATGGCCTGGGGCATGCTGATGGCGCTGGTGGCGAGATCCTCGATCGAGCGGCGGGCGTCCGCCGCGTTCGGCCCGGCGCCACCCGGTTGAGCTGGCAGGTCTTCCCACGCCCCCCCCCCCCCCGGGACCCCCCAT
>VGYR01000344.1 GCA_016872925.1 Planctomycetota bacterium | reverse complement strand
CCAGTTGCCGCTCCCGTTTTCGCTTCCCAAGAGCCATACTTCCCTCCGTGGCTGGCGAGCCTCAGACGCACGAGGCCCACGGCCGCAGTTTAGCGCCCTCTCTCCGGCTGTGAAGGCGAGTTTTTCCACGGCCTGCTAGCCCACCCGACGGCGGAGCCGCCAGGCGAGCACGAGGCCCGCAACACCCGCTCCGAGGCAGGTGGAGGGCTCAGGCACCGCCGCAAGCGGGGCAGCCGGAGGAGCGACGCCGTTGTAAGCCCCGGCGTTGTAGAGCCCGGAACTCGTAAAGTCGGCGACGTCCTGCACGTCGACGATGCCGTCGTAGTTGAAGTCGCCCTCGGCCCACGTGGCCGGCTGGAAGGTTCCATACTTCCCGGCGAGCGCGAAGTTCGTGGCATCGAGGATGTCGACCGTCCAGTCGAGGTTCGTGTCGCCGGGCGCGGCATACGCGACCGTCACCGAACCATTGTCATTGGTCATCCAGCCCACCGCCCGCTGCTTGAAGGCCGCGACCTGCGCGGCGGTGACGCTCGAGGTGATGCCACTGGTGCCGTCCCAGGTGCCACCGTTGCGGCCTATGACGAGCGCCGAGTTGAGTTCGGCCAGCGACACGCCGCCCGGGGCGATGGTGACGCTGCCGTTATCCACGTCGACGAGTCCGCCCGCAATCGGCTTGAGTCCGTCCACCGTCGTCTGGACGCCGGAGGAGAGCTTGACCGTGCCGCCCGTCGGATTGAGAGAAGCCGAGTAGAGGGTGTCGGCCGTCGTGATCTGCGCCACGCCCGCATTGATCGTGACCGTGCCGGTCATCGTGTTGGCCTGATCAAACACGAGCGTGCCGTTTCCGTTCTTCGTCACGGAACTGGCCGTCGTGAACGACAGGTTCGAGTAGCCGGCGGACGTCTGGTTTTGTGAGCCGCTCGTCACGTTGATGGTGACGGGCTGGGCCCAGGCGTAGATGCCCCCCTGCGTCCGCTGCCCGTAGAGGTCGTTCCAGACATCAAGGTCGGCTTGGTTTACGACGCCGTCGCCGTTGCCGTCCGCACCGTAGTACGCCACGAGACCGCCAGCCACGTCCAACGGGTCGGCGGTGTAGGTGTTACCCCACTGCGACTGCAGATAGTTGTAGTCGGCCATGTTGACCTTGCCGTCAAGGTTGAAATCGCCGGGGTTCGATCCGAACCCGTTGGCCTGATTCTTCGCCTGGCCGGCGTCGTTGGTGCCGGTGCTCATCCAGACGCGACCGGCATATCGGTAACTGGTCGAACTGGTACCCGTCGCAGAGAGCCCCGAATACCCGCGGCCGGAGCCGGCAAGGTTGGGGTCGCCCCAGTTGAGGGCCAGGGACCCGTCGAGCATCCGCCACTGGCCGCGGTTGAGCGGAATGCCGGTGACGGTGACCGGATCAACGCCCTGCGGCACGACGTACATCGTGCCCTCGTTGCGATTGGTGTGAATCTGCATCACGCCGCCGTTCAGCTTGACGCCCGCGTTGGGCACCATGCCACCGATGTTGAATCCATCGCGGGACGACAGGTCCGTGCCGCGGAGGATGCCGCCCGAGAGCGTGATGTCGCCGGCGGCGAACTGCAGCGTTCCCCGGCCATCGTCGCCTGTGTTCGAGATGTTCGTGGCCGCCATCACGCCGTTCGACAACGTCAGTTGTACGTAGGCGGGCTTGTTGGTCGTGTTGCCCGGCGACGCGCCGAAGAGAATGCGACCGTTGCTCATGAACGTGCCGCCGGTCATCACGGCCGTGGTCACGACCTGCGTGGTGCTGCCCGAGTTGGCGAACGCGGCTTCGTTGCTGCCGTTGCTTGACTGGACGTACAGAAACCCGCCCGACTGGTTCCACGCGGTATTCGTCCCGCTGCCGGAGTTCGGCGAGAGGTTCGAGGGAGCGATTCGGCTCGTGCGGAAGTCGCCGGTCACCCGAACGCTGCCGCTGGTCAGGTTGAACGTGGCGATGCTGCCGACGGTGTTGTTGTTGCCGAGGTACATGTGCCCCGTGCGGAACGTACCGCTGTTCATCGTGAACGTGGCGCCCGGCATCACGGAGAACTGCCCCGTGGCGGAGCCGTTGTCGCCGTTGTAGACGGGATTATTCGTGAACGAGATGTTGCCGATGTTCACTTCCTGGCCGGGGTCGGGGAGACGGGCTTCCTGGGCTGTTCCCGTCGTCCAGTTGGCCGCGGTGAAATAGTCGGAACTCGTGGAGCCGTTCCAGTTGGCCTGGGCAAACACTGTCCGGGTGCAGGCACCCAGGGCCACGGCCCCCACGATCAGGGCCAAAATCATGCCAGGATTCAGCTTTCGCCGAAGCGTTCTGCCAGCAGCGCGTCGCATCGCAACCCCCCCATTTCATTGGTCTTAAAAGGTGAAATCCAAAAATGTTTCGACAAACGAATATTCCGGCAGCCGCCTCACCACCCGCGAGGGAAGCGGTAAGTCTTCGCCAGCAGTGTGTCAACCATCGGCCTCAACAAGGTTTCAGAGAATCCAAACGAGATCGTTAGTTTGTGTGATCGGGCACGAGTTGCTCGAAGCCCTGCTGATCCAGGTCGGAGACGTAGCCCAACGCATAGCCGACGAGCCGATGGCCCTCCACGCCCGACCGCTCGTAGGCGACGACGCCCCGATCGAGCATGTCCTTTGCCTCGGCGCCGTAGCGGATCACGAATGGCTGCGAGTCGCGGGGCGAGATCAGTAGTTCGTCCACGCTGCGGACTCCGGCCCGCCGCAGGGCTGCGTCCCCGGCTTGGGCCAGGAGCGCCCTGAAGGCCGCCTCATTAGCAGGAGGGCGATACGCGTTGGATCGAAGGTGGGTGACGTACGCGCGGGTCACCTCCCCGAGAACCGCGCGGCCGCGACCGCCGGAGGCGGCGGCCGGGGGCCGACCGCAGCCGCCCAACCCCAAAGACGACACCGCGCACCAGGCGAAGACCGCAGCCGGCGCGACGCGGCCCCGAACTCCACCCGCGCGCCAGCGACTCCCGCGAAGGCGGCCATCGATCCTGATCGACGGCGCGGTCGACCGGCCGGGCCCGCAAGCCCGCTCTGCCGAAGACGTCGGTGAGCATGCCACGGTGGTCATTGGCCGTCGGCTCGGTGCCCGAGCGAGTTGAAGATTTCGAGGTCGATCTCGTAGTCCAGCGTGCGAACGGAGCCGTCGGCGAAGCCCGTGGTGAATCCGCTCCGATGGGCTGAGCCGGCGACCAGTCCGGCGACATCCACTTCCGCTCCGTTGGGGAACCTGTAGATGTCCCCATCGGGCTGCGGCCAGCAGGCCGTCAGCCGGAGCGTGTCTGGGTCCCAGCCGTCGGACCACCCGCGGTCGTCGTACCACTCGCTCTGGGAATACGTCGAAGGGCGGAGTCGCTTCTCGGTCACGACGGCAGTTTTGCTCGTGCCGTCGGTGATCTTGGCCGGCTTGACGGGGCCACCGTAGCCGAGATCCTCGACGCTCGCGCCCCGGGTGCCGCGCGAAACGGCGTAACTGCCGCGGACGATCACGCCCCAAAAGCCCTGGTAGCTCGTCCCGAGCTTGCTGGCCGGCTTGGGAGTCATGCCGTTGCTGCTGTCTTTGACTCCCCAGAATCCCCACGTGCGGGCGCACGCACCACTTCCCGGATTGACCGACGACATCAGGAAGTTGAATGTCGAATCGCCGAGCTGGGTCCGGCTCTGGATCGGCACCAGCGCCGCGTAGTCCATTAGCCAGCACGATGGGGAATACGTCGACTTCGTGGGCGGCCGCCGCGACGGGCAGAAGTAGAGGTTCACAGGCGTGTTGGTGAGCTGCGACGTCTCGGCGATGCTGTAGGTCGCCGCCTCCTCGAGATAGGGCAGGATCTGGAAGCCCCAGCTGAGCCCCTGCTTGTTGGGCGCCAGCGGCTTGCCCCCCTGCACGAAGTCCTCCAGTTCGGGCCACGGATAGACGCCCCCCGTCGGGAAATACCCGTTGGCGGACACGACCCCGTGCATGCCGAGCATCATCTGCCGCACCTGATTGGTGCACTGGATGCGGCGGGCTGCCTCCCGCGCCGACTGCACGGCTGGCAGCAGGAGCCCTATCAGCGTGGCAATGATCGCGATGACGACGAGCAGTTCCACCAGCGTAAAACCGTGTAGGGGCCGGGAGAAAGGCGTAACTTTCTCCAGAGCGTGAACG
>VGYR01000343.1 GCA_016872925.1 Planctomycetota bacterium | reverse complement strand
GATATCGAGCTGCTCTGCGAGGGCGTGCGCATCGAGATCGAGGGCTCGCTGCAGGGCGGCAAGTCTGTGTATGACTCGGCCGATGCCCCGTCATCGGGCGTGTCGCTCGCGATTCAGGCCGTTGTGGCCGCGCCGGCCGCAGGCGGCGTGGAGCAATTGCGACACTGGTTTGCCCCTGCACACGCGAAGCCCCGCTACCTCACGAAGTCCCGCTTCGCGATGGCCTGCACATGCCCGACCAAACTCTTCTACACCGGCAAGTCGGGGGAATATGCCAACAAATGGCAGAGCGATCCCACGATGGAGTCGCTGGCCCACGAGGGCAACCGCGTCGCGGCGCTCGCCCGCCTGTATTTTCCCGGTGGCGTGCTCGTCGACACGCTCCAAATCGAGGAATCTCTGCGACGGACCAACGAACTGCTCGCTCGGCCCGACGTGACGATCTTCGAGGCCGCGATCCGCCACGGTGACCTGTTCATCCGGGCCGACATTCTCCGCAAGACGCCGACGGGCGTCGAACTCTATGAAGTCAAGTCGAAGGGCTACTCCGAATCGGACGACGGCGACTTCACGACCGCGTCCGGCATCGCCTCGGCTTGGCTGTCGTATGTCCGCGACGTGGCGTTCCAGAAGCACGTGATCGCCAAGGCATTCCCCGGCACGATCGTGCAGGCGTTTTTATTTTTGCCAGACAAGGGCCGGCGGGCGCGGTCAGACGGCCTTGCGGCGAAGGCCGCAGCCGCGATGGAGGATTCCAACGTGGCCCTCGGTGACAAAGACCTCGCCGCACCGGTCATGCGGGCGGTGAGCGTGGATGGCGTGTGCGACCGCGTGCTGCGCGACCGCTACACGCTCGGCGACCGGTCGCTCTCGTTCGAAGACTTCGTCGCCGCGCTCGCCGAGTACTATCGCGACGACCGCAAGTTCCAGGCTCCGCTGTCGCCCGCCTGCCTCACGTGCGAATTTGATGCGTCACCGTTTGCGCTGGCCGTGGGGGAGAAATCGGGCAAGCGGGAATGCTGGACGAGTCTGCTCGGCTGGACCGCGGAGGATTTCGAGAAGCCGCTCGCGTTCGCGATCTGTGGGCTCTCGGCCGCCAGGAAGAAGACGCTGCTCGACGAGCGGCGGCTGCACATGGCCGCAGTGAAGCAGGCCGATATCGACCCACGCGACGACGGTAAGCCCGGGCTTTCCCTGTCGCAGCGGCAGTGGCTGCAGGTGACGAAGTGCCTGAGCGAAGACGGCTCGTTCTTCCTCGACAAGGAGAACCTTCGCGCAGAGATGGCCGGCTGGCGGTTTCCGCTGCATTTCATCGACTTCGAAACCTGCCGATCTGCGATTCCGTTCAACCGCGGCGGCCGGCCGCACGACCTCGTGGCGTTTCAGTTTTCGCACCATGTCATGCACGCCGACGGTCGCCTGGAGCATGCCGGTGAGTTTCTCTGCACGCAGCAGGGGGCAAGCCCAAATGCAGCATTCGTGGCGGCCCTGCGGGAGCAGGTCGCCGGTGACGACGGTGCCATTCTGCACTATGCCCCGCACGAGGTCTCCACGCTGCGGTCCCTGGCTGGTCAGATTCGCTCCCGCCAGGACGAGATCGGCAACTCGCCCGAGTTGCTCGCCTTCATCAATGCGGTCGCACCAGCCGGTGACGGTGAACCCACGCGACAGGTGATCGACCTCTGCCGTCTCGTGAAGCGGTTTTACTACGCCCCGAGCATGGGCGGTTCCAACTCGATCAAAGACGTGCTGCCGGCGATCCTCCGCGAATCGGAGTTTCTCCGACGAAAGTATTCCCGGCCGATTTATGGTGCCTCTGGCGGCATTCCGAGCCACAATTTTTCCGACATGGCGTGGGTGGACGAGTCGGACGGAAAGATTCGCGACCCGTACCTGCTTCTGCCGGCCATCGGTGGCGGCTCGCCGCAGGCCGGAGAAGGCAACGGCAAATACATGAAGACACTTCGAAGCGGCGGTGCGGCGATGCAGGCCTACGCCGACCTCGTCCTCTACGACTGGACCGACGCCCGCCGCCAGGCTGTCCAGAAGGCGCTGTTGCGCTACTGCGAACTCGACACGCTCGCGATGGTCTTCATCGTCGAGGCCTGGCGGGAGTGGTGCGGATAGCCGGATGTGGGCCCGTCCGGTAAGCTGCAAACAAAAACCGTCCGGAGCGTTCGGCCGGCGTACTCGCCGTCTACTGGCACCGGGCGGTCTCGGGTGTGATTTCGCCAGCCGGGCTCATCGAGTCCGGCGTGGACCGGGAGGCGATCTGTTCCGTCTGGAGTGCGGGACATCCATCCCGGCAAGGCGGAATTCAGGGCAAGGCGGAAGCCCAGGTTGTTGTTGCGGTTCGACGGGTTGTTCCTGTTGCGGTTCGCCGACCGGCAGTTCCTGGCGGTGTTGTTCCAGCTGCCGCCCCGGTTGACCCGGTCGGAGGCTCATGGATCGCTTACCGGGAGGGATTGGAGCACGGCGGTGCGAAACCGCCAACTCCGGGCGTTGGCCGCGCGGGCAAACGCCGCCGCCGCCTCGAGCCGCGCCTGGAGCGAACGGCCGTCGAGGAGGCCGAGCTGGAACGCCCGGGTCAGCAGCCGCACGCGGCGACGATAGCGGCCGCGGCTGCGGCGGGAAAGCGTCGTGTGGGTCGGATAGATGCGGCAGCCGAGAAAATCGAGGCCATGGGCCGCCGCCCGCGGCCGGGCGGGTTTGAAGTCGAGGCCCAGCTCGGCTTGGAGAAACATACGGCACCGCTCGGCCCGGGCGATCACGCCTTCCTGATCCTCGCCCCAGAGCACGAGGTCGTCCATGTAGCGGATGTAGCCTGCCGCCCGCAGGCCTTCCTTGGCGAAGCGATCGAGCGCACCGAGATAGAGGTTGGCGAAGTGCTGGGACGTAAGGCTGCCGATCGGCAGCCCGCGGCCCATCTCGCCGCGAAAACGCGCGATGATGGCGGCGAAGAGATCAAGAAGTCGCTGGTCTTTGAAGCGGCGGGCCAACCGAGCGCGGAGGAGGTCGTGGGGGATCGAATCGAAGCACTGCCGCACGTCGAGGTGCACGAGCCAGGGGAAGCGACGCGAGAACCCCGCCGCCCGCAGCACGGCCGCCTCGCGGCCCTTTCCCGGGCGGCAGGCGAAGGTGTCGGCGATCAACCAGCGTTCGACATGCGGCTCGCACACGGTGACGATCGCGTGGTGCAGCACCCGCTCGGGAAACACGGGCGCCGTGATGATCCGCCGCTTGGGGTCGTGGATCTCGAACTGGTGGAACCGGCCGACTGGGAACGTGCCGGAGAGCAATCGGATGCGCATGTCGGCGAGCCGCTCGTCGAGCGTCGCCGCGAATCGGATCACCTCGGGCCGGTGGCGCTTGCCGCGAGCCGCCCTACAGAACGCCAGCCGCAGGTTGGCCGGCTCCGCGATCGCGTCAAACAGGCTGCCCACCCGCCGCATCGAGGGCCTCCGGAAGGCTGGCGAGGATGGCCACCAGCTTGTCGCCGTATTTTTCAATCCGGGCCTCGCCGAAGCCGTCGATTTTCGCCAGGTCGCCCGTGGAGCGGCAGCGGTGCTGGACTGCCTGGGCGAGCTGATCGTTGGTGAACACGGCGTAGACGGGCACCGCCTCGGCCTGTGCGATCTCCTTGCGGAGTTCGCGGAGCCGCGAAAACGCCAGAAACTCGTCGGGAGAAAGCACCTGTTTGTAATCGATCCGATTGCGGCCGAGCGAGAACCCGCGGCGGCCGTCGCCGCCGCTGCCTGCCGCGAAATAGTCCACGCAGATCGCCCACAGGGAACTGCTGCCCTGGTCGACCCAGCGGCGATCAATCGCCACGACGCGATGCCGGGCGAGGAATGCGTTGATCTCCGCTTCAGCGGGGGCTGCGTCGACGATCGGAACGATGAAAAACTTGAGCGGCATCGCACACCGTATGGAGGCGTCAGGCCACGACGAGCCTTGAAAATCGCGCGCCTCGGCTGCGCCTCGGCGCGGCGGCGAAAACACAGCAGCGAGTGGCCCGCGGGCTGCGCCCCCGCTCCGCTTCGGCACCTCCGGTCGCCGGCATCCGCCGGACTCCCTCCGAGCCTCGCTTCGCTCTCATTGCTCCGCCTCCGGCGGACTCGCTCCAGACGGACTCAGGGCAAGGCGGAAGCCCAGGTTGAAGAAGCGGTCCGACG
>VGYR01000342.1 GCA_016872925.1 Planctomycetota bacterium | reverse complement strand
GCCTTTGAGGGTGAATGCAGTGGGTTTCGGCCCCACTGATCACGCCGTCAGCCATGCACTTCCCCATTCCTGAACCTGTACGCCCGTCGACACTCTCCAGCCACGGAAATCCCCGAAGAGCCTGCAGTTTTGTCCACCCGCCGGTGTTGGGCACCTGGATCGGGCCGGTCGCGTCTTTGCCGTCGAACTCGATGTGGAACCGGCCACCAGCCTTCGCCGATGCGACCGAAATCTCCAGCGTGTACGGACCGGCGTCGGCGGCTTCCACCGTGTAGGTGAGCCATTCCCCGGCCCGCGCCCATCCGATGCCGTGCCCGTTGGAGGCGTCAGCCCGCCGCTCGATGTCGACCTGCGTCGGGCCGCGGTAGTCGGCGCCGTGGTTCGCCTCGGTCAGGTCGTGGTAGGCGACGCCCGCGTCTCCCGCGTCGAAGTCCTCGGCTTCGATGACGCCGGGGATCTGGCGGGGACCGCCGCGAAAGGGCTCGCCGGCCAAGCCTTCGCCGAGGAGCAGCAGGGACAGGAACAAGCCTGGGTGGTGGAGCCGCATCGGGGTGCCTCCAGGGAGCGTGCGGAACGTGGCCGCGAGTGTCGAGGGCTCGGCGGCTGCATCACTATAGAAGGTTTTGGCAGGCGGCAAGGCGATTCCTGCCGCCTGCCTCGGCGAATACCCTAGGCCGCCGACTGATAGTGGCGGGAAATGAGGTCGTTCTGAATCCAGAGCAGTTTGCCGAACGCGACGAGCAGTCGGGACTCCGTCTGGTGATCCAGGCCAAAGGACAGGATGGTCTGCGTCACCGCGGTCGCCACGAAGCCCATCAGGGCGTTCATCTGCACGAGCGGCACGTCCAGTTCGGCGCTGCCCGCCTCCGGTGTGTGAATTTTTCCGACCATGTCGAGGTAGTCCACCATCTTGGCGTCGTAGGCGCCGGTGACGAGCCGCGTCAGGTACCGGCCCAGATGCTGCTTCCGGAACGCGATCATGGGGTGGTCGAGCGTGACCGCGTCCAAGCCCTCGGGGGTCGGACCGTCGTAACCGCTCTGCCGCGGCACAAAGTGCCGCTTCGTCGCGTCAAAAGAAAAGAGTTTGTCGTACACGGCGTCCACCAAGGCTGGCACCAGCGGCCCGAGGTGAGGGGCCGCTGCATGGATCGCGTCGATGTCGTCCTCGCCAAACCCCATGAATGCCGCGAGGTAGCCGAACCGGTAGCCGGTGTCGGTCTCCAGCCGCGTCTCGTCGATGTGGGCAATCGTCATGGTTTCCGCCTTTCATGACAGGGATGTCGCCCCGCGTCAGGTCACGCGACCGATGCGGGGCGAGCTCGAACAGAACCGGACCTTGACGTCCGGTTGCGAGTCGACGATAGTCTCTGTCGAAGTGGATGTCAATGTCCGGAATGGGTCGGGAGCAGCGCGGATGAACTCGAATCGTCGTGCAGCCGTCGCGCGAACACTCGATCCGTGGCCCAAGCCGCCGGCCTGCGGCGTGCGCTTGGCGGTCGTGTGGATCGCGCTGACCGCCGCGCCGCTCGAAGCCGGCGACGATTTCGAACAGCCGCCGATTTCCTGCAGCGAAAGCCAGCCGGCCAATCCGATCGCGGAGCTCAACGACCGGCTCGCTCGCGGGGACGCGCGGCTGGCTTTCGACCAGTCGCTGGGTTATCTCCGCAGCGTGCTCGAGCTGCTGCACGTTCCGATCTCGAGTCAAACGCTCGTGTTCTCGAAGACGAGCATGCAGCAGCGGCACATCACCCCGAGAAACCCGCGGGCCATCTATTTCAACGACGAGGTGTACGTCGGCTTCGTCCGTGGGGGTGACGTGCTCGAGTTGTCGGTTGCAGACCCGCAACTGGGCACGGTCTTCTACACGCTCGATCAGCGCGTCCGCGAGCGGCCCACGTTCATGCGACAAACGAACAGTTGCCTCATCTGCCATGGGGGAACGCGGACCCGCGGCGTGCCCGGCCACATCGTCCGGTCGGTCTCCGTCGATCACAGCGGACAGCCGATCTTTTCGGCCGGATCGCATCAGGTCGACGACACCACACCGCTGGCCGACCGCTGGGGCGGATGGTATGTGTCAGGCCGACACGGCGATACCACGCACCTGGGAAACATCACCTACCGGCACAGGCCCGGGGCGGAGGGCGAACGCGACACGACCGGCCTGAACCAGATTGACGTGGCGTCTCGTTTCGACGCCTCCGGCTATCCGTCCCCGCACAGCGACCTCGTGGCGCTCAGCGTGCTGGCCCACCAGGCGGCAGCCCATACCATCCTTGCGAAGGCCTCGTTCGACGCGCGCATGGCGATCCATCGGGAAGCCGCGCTCAATCGCGAACTGGGGCAGGCTGCGGGTCACCGCTGGCCGAGCACGAATACGATCCTCGATGCCGCGGCGACGGCGCTCGTCGACTGCTTCCTCTTTTCCGCGGCACCGGCCTTTCAGGCACCCATCGAGGGCTCGACGACGTTTGCCGCGGAGTTCTCCAAACGCGGGCCGACCGACGGTCAGGGGCGATCGCTGCGGAGTTTCGACCTCAAGGACCGATTATTTCAGCATCCGTGCAGTTTTCTGATCTACTCGAAATCATTCGATTCCCTGCCGGATGAGGTGCGGCAGCGTTTCTGGGAGAAGATGAGGGCTGTGCTACAGGCGAAGGATACGGGCGGCAAATATCCGCCCCTGTCCCCAGCCGAGCGGTCCGCCATTCGCGAGATTCTCGTGGCCACGAAACCAGAGGCGGGGCGTACCTGGGGCGGCCAGGGTGCGCAACCGTAGAACAGGGAAGCAGTACCTGAAGGGTGTCATATGCTGTCGCAAACCGTCGAATACGCCCTCCGTGCGGCTACCTATCTGGCGACGGTTCCGCAGCAGTCTCGGACCGTCGAGCAGATCGCCGCAGTGACGCACATTCCCGTGGCGTATCTGTCGAAGGTGCTCCAGCAGCTCGTGCGGAGCAAAATCGTCGTCAGCCGGCGCGGGACCGGCGGCGGCTTCATGCTCGCCCGCCCGCCCCACAAACTCCGCATCCTCGAAATCGTCCAGGCCGTCGATCCCATTCAGCGGATCACGACATGCCCTCTCGGGTTGGCGGCGCACGGGAAACGCCTCTGCCCGCTTCACCGCCGGCTCGACAACGCCTTGGCCGAGATGGAGAAGGCGTTTGCCGCATCGACGCTCGCGGAGATTCTGGCCGAGCCGACGAAGAGTGTGCCGCTGTGCAATTTTCCGGCGGCAGCGACCTGCGGGTGATGATCGCCCGTGTGTTCGTTCCGCAGGGGCGATCGCCCAGCCGCAAGAGTCCACTTGCCTACGCGAAGGCCTGTTCGAGCTGGGCGAGCACCGCCTGCTCGGCGGGCGAGACCCTCGGGCCCAAGCCGAGGATGCCGCCGCTGGCCCGGGCGATCTCGCCGGCCCTGTGCATGATCTCGTGGCGCAAGGTTTCCAAGTCAGCGGCAGCCATTCTTTCGCGCAACTGCTTGATATAGTCCCGCCAGGCCGCGAGCATTTCGGGCGCGGGACGCCGCTTCAGCCAATGCTCCAGGAGCGGATACCGGCCGTTCTGCGGCTCGATGCCGGCGGCCTGGGCCATGGCCACGATTCGTTCCCGTTCCTTGACCGCCACCTCGCCGTCGGCCCAGGCCACCCAGACCAGCGGCACCAGACCCAAGGCGGCCAGGCTTTCGGCCGTGATTCCCAATTCCAGCAAGCGATCCAGAATCGCTTCGTCGCGGATGCCCCGGGCGACCATCTGCCGGAGTCTGTGGGAGTGCCTGAGCGTCTGCGGTTCTTCGGCCGTGATCGTCTGCTGGGCCTGTTCGACGAGGCCATCCAACTCGAGACTAGGCCTTATCCAAGCGAATTTGGACTTGCGCGATTCGCGCTGAGCGCATAAAAAAACTCGAAATCCCCGACGAATCGCTTGATTTCGGTTGGCGCCACTTCAAGCGACTCGCCACTCCATGGGGAGTTTCGAGTGAACGCCAAGGTACGACGGCAGCTGAAAGCACGCAAGCGGAGAATCGCCCGGCGATTGGAGCAGGCGGATCAAAGCGGGACGGATCGGCCCGAGATGGCCGCGTCCAACATCCAGTACGAGATCGCGGACCGCACCCGGGCGATCAACGCCGGCGGCATCGGCGCGGCTCACTTGCTGGTGAAGCGGCTGGGCCTCGACGAGGCGATCAACGACCGGCTCGATCTGCTCAAGGT
>VGYR01000341.1 GCA_016872925.1 Planctomycetota bacterium | reverse complement strand
ATCTGGTTGGTTGCTGGGATTGTGTTTGCCCCCTCCGGCCGGCTCTTTCTCTGGATCTGTTTGCGGGATTTTTGATTTCTCCGCTACGCAATCTTGTTTTGGCTTCACCCTTTCACCCTCCGAACGAAAATGCCTTGTTTCCTCGATCCGACTGAGGGTGAAGCACTTTTTTGAGTGCTTCACCCTGCTTCACCCTTTCACCCTGCGGTCGGCCCCCAGAGGTCGTCGTCCTGCCCGTCCTCAGCGGCCGTGGCCTGGTCAGCCGGCCCGGAGTCAGCGCTGTGGCCGGCTGAGGCGGCGCCGCCGCTACCCGCCGGCACGGATGGCCCCATGGCGGGCTCCTGGACGTGCACGAGTGCCTCCGTCCCGCCATTGGCGAAGTAGTTACTGGCCGCGGCCTCCGGCATTCCCTTCACGGCGAGCACGTAGGCCACCCGGAGTTTGCCCAGAGGGCGGCTGACGATCTTCGCCTGGACGGTGTGCTCCCCGAGCTCGACCTCCACGGGTACGTTCGCGATTCCCCTCAGGTACTGGGTCGCGGCGGCCTTCTGTTTCTCCGGCGTAGAGCTGGTCGCCGTGATGACGCCCGCGCTGGTAAGGTACGGCACCCAGTCTTTCTGCTCCCGGGGATTCTCAGGTCGGGGGCCGCGTTTGAACGCCTCGTCGGCCGCCTCGATGTCCCCCTCCACCTCCCAAACGAACGACCGGTCCCTGCCGTCGAGGAGCCGCTCTGCGATCGCGACGAGCTGCTGGTGCGTGGTCGAATGCTGCCGCACCTCCTCCCTGGTGTTCGACAGAAAGCCGGGCAGGCCGTTGTAGGTGAGAACGCTGCCGACGACCTGACCAAAGACGGTGAAGCGGCAGGGCGCCGGTGCAGAAGGCCGCCCGGCATCCAACCAGCGGACAACCATGCCGGCCAGCTCGGCCAGGATGCCAGCCCGATTGTCGCGCACATAGTTGAGCAGCTCGCCATCCGACATCGTGAACGCCCGGCTATCCGGCTCACCCTCATAATGCAGGCGAATATGGATGCAGCGAGACAAAAGGTCGTCGCTCGGCACCGCGTCGTTGGTCGTGATCAGCCATAGAAGGTCGTTCGCCCGTCGCACCTTTCGCTGGATGTTGAAGCCGCGGATGGCCACCTGGCTGGACGTCATGTTGGCCTCGAGCACCGGCACGTTCATCGTGCCCTTCTGGTTGTCGAGAAATACCACCGTCCGCCCGTCGTTCATTTCCGACGCGATCTGGTTCTCGACCTCTCGTGCTCCCCCTTCGACCGACGTCACGCCCGCCGGTTCGCCATCTTTCAATATCGCGAGGCACTGGCACGCGAGCGTCTTTCCTATGCTCGGCTTGTTCGCCCACCCCATCACGCCCGGGTGCTTGTCCTCCACGAGCATCGGCATCAGCGGCGTCATGAGCGCGGCGCCGATCATGTTGATGACGTCCACCGGGCCAGCCCAATAAAACCCCTCAACCATTCGGCGAGTCAGGGGCGGCAGACGGTCCAGGGCGTCTGCAACCGTGCGTACCAGACCCCTCAAGATCGGCGAGTCCAGAATCGCAGGCTCGAACGACTCGCCGCACACGAGGATCTGCTGCGCGCGGTGATAGCCAACGTCAAGCCAGTTGAAGTCCTTGTCGAAGGCCGGGTGGTTGATGATGTACTGAGCCATCGGTAGCTGGTCGACAAAGCCGTCCGTGGCGACCACCTGCTGCAGAACGGATTGCGGCACGGCGAACTGCAGCTCGTACTCGACCGGCTGATCGACTTTCGTGCCTTTGCCGGATGGATTGCTGCGCAGCTCCCGGCACATCATCACGTTGCGCACGATCGCGGGGGCGATCTTGGAGACCACGCCGTCCACGACGATCGGCGTCGGGCTGCAGCCGCCGCCAGGGCGGTTTCCCCCCTGCAAAAAGATCAGCGTGTTGCCCTGCCGGTAGAGCCGACCGCTGTCACGAAGGCTCTCCATCATGCGCTGCAGCGTGTCGTCCGCGTCGCCGATGAACTGCCCGGAGGCGGTGACGTTCGAGATCAGCCGCGGCCGACTGTAGCCCCGCTCTAGCGCCGTCACTGCCCGCCGCGCACTGGGGATTTCGCGCAGGATCCAGTTGTGCCTGCCGCGGCTGTTGAACTCTGCGAAACTAACCATGGTGGGCCTCCTTGCGGCTGTCGAGGAACTCGGGCGAATAGAAGCGGTAGACGAGCGAGGCGGCGTTGGCACGGCCGCACTGGTAGCAGCGGACCTGCCAGTAGCCCGCAACGCCCAGCGACTCTTTGCAGCAAAACGGACACGGCTCCGCCCGCTCGCCGCCGAAGAACAGCCTCATCCACAGGCGTGCCGGCTGCTCAGCCACCAGGCGGCTGAGATCGAGAATCTCGGCACGCGAGACAGGCTCACCGGGTCGCAACTGTCGAACCTCCCGCGGCGGGATGTACTTCGTATTCATCGCCGCGACGGGCCGCGTCAGAGCGATGAGACCGTTCAGGTCTGGGTCACCTGGAAGGGCATTGCAGATACCGCGGGCGATGTCATTCCAGATTCGAGCCTCGCCGGCTGCAACGAGGATCGGCTCGTCGAGCCACAAGATGGTGTGGAGCCCACCGCCAGTGTCCCGCACTTCTGCCTTCGCCAGTATGGGATCCCGATCGAGCCACAGCCGGACATGCTGGCTATAGAAGGCTTCGGCCGACTCGACGCACTCCACGCCCACGACTGCCGGGTCGAACACCTTGCAGTCGAGATCGTTCATGAAGCCGTGGATAGCCGCGACCTCGTCGACCTTCGGTGTGATCTCGTATTTCGTGCCCCGCCGGCGGTCGTTGACGAGCGACTCGCGTATGTCGTTCGCCCCGCGCTCTTCTTGGCCGCCGTGCTCGATGAGGGCATCCTGCGGGCGTTGATCCCCGCTGCTCCGATCCGCTGCCGCACTAAAGATAGCCTGCCGGGCTCTTGATCGCTTCCGTGCAGGAGGCGTGCCGGCTGACGGCTTCGAGCGTGCTGATTGCTTTCGCGTTGATTGCTTTGACATTCGTTGTCTCCTTGGTGGGCGTGCGATCCCACGCCGCACGCCTGCATCTCGTTATGACGCGTGCTTCGTAGGCAGCAATTGCTCTTTCACTCGCGATCACGATTCGACCCCTCACATGCCCGGGGTTGGACTCCCCTTGTGCGCGGGAGTCGATCGTGAACATGAGCGACTGTGCTACTAGCCCGATCGAAACACTGCTTCTACCCTTGCGAATGTCGTGATCGCGTAGTCACGACTCCGACACTTCAACGCTTCGCACATGAACCAGGAGAATGGAATGAACGCAGTGAATCGCACCACCTCCAAGGGGCTGTGCCCGGTCGCCGAGAAGCTCCGGCGGTACGGCGAGACATTCGGTCCGGCAGCGAGCGACGCCATCTCGCTCGCGGAGGATCTGGACGACGCCCTCTACGGGCTCGCCAACGACCTGACCCCGGCCGACCTCAAGGCTGCGGACCAGGAGCCGCTCGAAGTCACCCGGGACAACCTGCAGGACCTGCTCGACCAGGTTCAGGAGGCCCTTCTAACTGTCGAGCGCATTCTGGAACTCCGTGCCGACCCCGACGCGGAGTGGCCCCGCTGAAATGACTGCCCGAGTGCGGCGCCCACCCTTGCCACCGGGCGCAGGGGTGGGGCCGCCGCGCTACATCAGACCGAACAGCAGTGACCTTGAAGCCCAAATCCATGGAGATGACACGATGCCAGAAGACCACGGAACAACACTGACAAGACTTTTCGTGACCGCTACCCAATGGTTCGGCAGGACATCGGTCAACGAGGCGTTCGCCGAGTTCGTCCAGGCCGGCTGGGAAGAGCGGCGTGACCCCGTCACCGGCTTCCGCTGCCTCGAGCAGTTCGACGCCGACATCGACATGGTCCGCAGGGCAGCTAAGAGGAACCCTGGCATGATGTTCACCTGCTACACCCTGTCGTGCGAGACGGATCGCATGATGCTCAACATCGGCTTTGGCGGGGCGTGGCTGTCGAAGACGCGATTATTCTCAGACGCGGTCGGGGTGTACGCGGCGCGGACAGATCATCGTTATGTCAGCACTATTGAGCTTTGAAAAAGTTTCTGAAAGTTTTCCGGCTGGGCGTCCGATATCCCATGCATGTCACTCAGCAAACAACAAGAGTTCCGGGAAACACGCAGGCTGAAGGCCATGCAGTTGTTGAAATCT
>VGYR01000340.1 GCA_016872925.1 Planctomycetota bacterium | reverse complement strand
GATTTCAACAACTGCATGGCCTTCAGCCTGCGTGTTTCCCGGAACTCTTGTTGTTTGCTGAGTGACATGCATGGGATATCGGACGCCCAGCCGGAAAACTTTCAGAAACTTTTTCAAAGCTCAATAAGATCGCGGTCGAGAGAACTTTTTCCGCTGTGAATCGCGGGATTTTCGGTCGGGTGTCACGCGGGCGTTGCGTCGTCGCGGCGGGCGGCCTCGACCGCCACGCGATAACCGCCAATCGCGGCCGCGGCGGCGGTGATCGCGGCTGAGAAATCTCGCGACCGGATGGCGACGCGGGCCTTCGCGACGGCCTCGAGGAGCCGCACCCGCGTTTCGTCGGGGAGGCCGTCGGCGGCGGTTTCCACGCTCGCGACGATGCCCTCGAGGAGCGGTTCCGTCACGGCACAGTCGTAAGCACGGTAGGGCCCCTCGCCCAGCCGCTGGCCCAGCGGCAGCACCGCGCCACCACCCGCGCCCTTGTTCAGGGCCGAAAAGATGGCGGCGGCGAGACCGACCACGAATGCCGCCAGCGACGCGATCGCCGATACGAGCGCCACGGCGCGCGCGAGGGAATCAGGGGCCGAAGACTCGCCTTCCGTCCGCAACAGGCCGGTGAACGAGAGCGACACCAGCCCCGTCAGGAAGCCCACGCCTGCCATCACCAGCCACGGCCACGGCAGCGTCCGCCTGGCGGCCGGCTCCGACCTCGTCTCGGTCAGGGGCCAGGGCTCGTCGTCCGGAGATGCCTGCGACACTTCCTTCCGTCCGGCGCGGGCCACGATCACCGTCACGTTGTCGGGAGCCCCGCGCACCAGGGCCAGCCCGACGAGGGCGGCGGTGGCCTCCTGCGGCGCGAGGTTCCCGGCCAGGAGCCCGATCTCCTCGTCGGCCACCTGGCCGGAGAGCCCGTCGCTGCAGAGCACGAAGACGTCTTCCTCCTCGACGGGCAGCGGTCCTTCGACGTCGACCCGGACTTCCGGGTGGGGGCCCATCGAGCGGGTGATGATGTTCTTGGGGATCGCCTCCTCCATGCCCGGGGGGCCCTGCGCCTCAACTTCCCAGGCCAGCGAATGATCGCGGGTGAGCTGCTCGATGCGTCCGCGGCGGATCCGGTAGCAGCGGCTGTCGCCCACGTGGCCGACGAGCGCCCCCCGCGCCACCACCACGAGCACCGTGCAGGTGGTGCCCATGCCGCGGAGATCGTCCGCGCTCGATCCCTGCGCGTAGATCGTGGCGTTGGCCCGTTCGATGCTCGATTGCAACGCCAGCGGCGGCGAGCACGAAACCAGACGCTGCACGTATTCCTGGGGCACGCGTTCGGCGGCGAGGCTGCTGGCCGTCGCCCCGGCCGCGTGGGCTCCCATGCCGTCGGCCACCAGGAACAGCCATCCGTGGCGCCGAAACTGATCCCGGCTCCAGGGTTCGACCACCGCCTTGGAGTCTTGGTTGGAAGCCCGCCGGCGGCCGACGTCGGACAGCTCGCCGTATTCGAGGGTGTGTTCGGCTGCCACGCGCGGGATTCCGCCGACGGAAGGTGGGGATGCAGGCCGGGAAGACGACGGATTCTAGCCCGCCCGCGGTGACGCCGCGACACGGCGCGGCCGGGCAACCTGCGCAAGCGGCCGCTGGGCTGGCGGTGCCCCCGGAGCGGCCCTATCGTCCGCGGCATGACCGGGACCCTGAGTCTTTCGAGGCCGCGCAGCCAGCGGTGCGCCGCGGCGGCGGTCGGCGTTCTGCTCGTGGCGGCCGTGTCGCCGGGCTGCGTGCAGCGGCGGATGACGATCCGCTCGAATCCGCCGGGCGCTCTCGTCTACGTCGACGACTACCAGCTCGGCTCGACGCCGGTCTCGCACGACTTCGTCTACTACGGCACGCGGAAGATCCGGCTCGTCAAGGACGGCTACGAAACGCTCACGGTGCGGCAGCCCTTTCCGATCCCGTGGTACGAATACTTTCCGCTCGACTTCGTGAGCGAGAACCTCATCCCGTGGGAGATCCGCGACGAGCGCGTGGTCGACCTGGCGATGCAGCCGGCCTCGGCCACGCCCCCCGAACTGGTCGTCGCGAGGGCGGAGCAGGTAAGGCTCAACGCCGGAAGCCTGCCTCCCGTCGCCGCGGCCGCGGCGCTGGCGCCCGGCGCTCCCGCGCAGCCGATCCCCGCCCCGCCGCCGCCGCTGCCTCCGCTCCAGCAGTTCTCGGCGCCACAGCCCCTGCCGGCGCCGGCGCAGCAACCGCTCGTGCTCCCTCCGCCGCAGGGCTCGTCGCCGCCGGGCTTCGGCGGCCTACAGGCTCCGCGGCAGAACGCCCCCAGTCAGGGCATCCCCTCGCTCGGCGTGCCATAATCGCGGGATGCCCCGCGATCACCCCCCGCCCCGATCCGGTCCCCGCGAGGCGCTCGACTCCCGCAAGCTCGACCGGCTGCGCCGGCTGCTCGGCGAGGTGCTGCCCCGGAACGGGTTCTACGCGACCAAGCTCGCCCGCGTGCCCGACCCGGCGGGCATCGGCTCGCTCGGAGACCTCGCCGACTGGCCCTTCACCTACAAGGACGAACTCGTCGAGGCGGCTGCAGCCGGGGGCCATCCCGGCAACCTCACCTGGGACCAGCAGCGGTACGTCCGCTACCACCAGACCAGCGGCACGCACGGGCGTCCGCTGCCGGCCTACGACACCGCCGCCGACTGGGACTGGTGGATGGAATGCTGGCGGATCGTGCTGGCCCGCGGCGGCGTGACGGCCGGCGACCGGGTGCTCGTGGCCTCGTCGTTCGGCCCGTATGCCGGCTTCTGGAGCGGGTTCGACGCCGCCGGAACCGTCGGCGCGATGGCGGTGCCGACCGGCGGGATGCCGAGCCTGGCCCGGCTGGAGTTGATCCGCACGGTTCGCGCCACGGTGCTGCTGGCCACGCCGAGTTATGCGCTGCACCTGGCGGAGGTGGCGGCCGAGGCGAAGATCGACGCCGCCGCGCTCGGTGTTCGGCTCGTGATCGTCGCCGGGGAGCCGGGCGGGTCGGTGGCGGCGACGCGGCAGCGGATCGCGGCGGCTTGGTCGGCGGACGTGCTCGACCACGCGGGCGCGACCGAGGTTGGCCCGTGGGGCGTGGGCGACGTGCGGGGCGACGGGCTCGACGTGATCGAGGAGTTTTTCCACCCCGAGTTTCTCTCGCTGGCCAGCGGCGCGCCTGCGGCAGCCGGCGAGGTTGCGGAGTTGGTGCTGACCACGCTCGGCCGCGACGGGGCGCCGGTGATCCGCTACCGGACGGGAGACGTGGTCCGGCCGACGTGGGCCTCGCCGGCCGACGTCGAGGCCGGCGCCTGCCCGTGGGTCCGGCTCGACGGGGGCATCCTGGGACGCACCGACGACATGCTCGTGATCCGGGGCGTCAACGTGTTTCCGCAGGCGATCGATGAGATCGTCCGCGGCTTCCCGGAGATCGTCGAGCACCGGCTCACCGCCACCACCCGCGAGAGCCTCGACGAACTCGAGCTCGAGGTCGAGGATCGGCTGGCCGATCCGGCCCGCGTGGCCCGCGAGCTGAAGGTTCGCCTCGGGCTCCGCGTCGACGTGCGGAGCGTGCCGAGCGGCAGCCTGCCCAGGTTCGAGGGCAAGGGACGACGATTCGTGGATCTCCGCGCGCACGGGAGGGTTGGAGCATGACGCCATCGTCCGCGAGACCGACCGCCATCCGCCGGGTCGCCGCCGATGGTGGCGAGCGGATCGAGATCGAGTGGAGCGATGGCGCGACCGGCCGTTACCCGCCCAAGCTCCTGCGGGAGTCGTGCCCCTGCGCCACCTGCCGGGAGAAGCGGGCGGCGCCGCGGCCGTCGGCGATGCTCGAGGTGCTGCGGCCGGAGGATCTCGTGCCCCTGACGGTCGCCGGCATGGAGCCGGTGGGTCAGTACGCCTACTCGATCGCCTTCTCCGACGGCCACGACACCGGGATCTACACGCTCGACTACCTGCGGGAGCTGGCCGACGCGAATCCGTAGCGCGGGTTTTTGACAGGCCCGTAGCGCGGGTTTTCAACCCGCGGTGCAGCGGGCACGGGTTGGAAAACCCGTGCTACGCCGGGAAGGCCAGCCAGAACTGCGGCGTGGGTTTTTGACGAGGTCGTAGCGCGGGTTTTCAACCCGCGGTGCAGCGGGCACGGGTTGGAAAACCCGTGCTACGCCGGGAAGGCCAGCCAGAACTTCGGCGTGGGTTTTTGACAGGCCCGTAGCGC
>VGYR01000339.1 GCA_016872925.1 Planctomycetota bacterium | reverse complement strand
GTCGTAAAACTGACCACCAGAAAAGCGTTCGGCTTTCGGACCGCGAAAGGCATTGAAATCGCGTTGTTTCATGTCCTTGGCAAACTACCGGAGCCAGAATCAACCCACAGATTCTGCTGAGGAGGCACCATTAATGACCTCATCGGCGCGAAATACGGCCTCGGCTACGACTCGCCGATCGACCTCATTCCATACGGCCTCTTCGCATTCACGGGCATACCGTATCAGGTGACCCGCCCAGCGGCAGATGGCCTCGAGAAGCTATTGCGTATCTCGGATCTGTACGACCGAGCGAGGAGCGAATGGGAGTCGAGGGGCAACGCGCGGTCAGCCGCCGTGGCCGCGAGTTCTTCGACGCTCGATGAGGCGAAGAGACTTGGTCTCCGCTTTCCGATCATGGACGAGCTCATACCAAGCGTCGTGCGGATTCTCAGCGGCGACACCAGCGTTCCCCTCGTCACCTTTACGCATGACTTTGTCGATGACATCCTCAAAGCCATCTCGGACGGCAAGATCACCGCAGAGCAACTCCAACAGTCCGCGGAGGAGCTCGCCAAGTACGACGCCGCACCCGACGCCAACCGAAACATTCTTCGGGTGAATGACGGTCGCGTTGCAGTCAACATCGACACCGCCGCGATCAAGAGGGCGATCGTCGAGCGCGTCGCAGGCAAGGCAGACCCTGCAGTCAAGGAGATTCTGTCTTTCCTACTCAAACAAGCGATGCCGATCGACTACGGGCTGATGCTCGGCCTGCAGTCATCCATTACCGTCGGCGTTGACACGAAATTTCTCGCTCCCGGCAACGCTGCCCAGAGGCTCTCGAGCAGCATCTACGTCAACGCGTCCAAGCCGTTGTTTGACTTCGAGTTCCAGGTATCGCAGGGCATGTCGCTGCTCAACACGTTCAGAACGCGACAGCAGAGCATGGGCTCGTCGATCGACGTTGGCGGCGGCGTGCAAGACGGTTTTGAACTGATTGCAGCGCGAGGTTGGCGCCCACCAAAGGCTCCCCGCTTTGTGCAGCATGTCGTGAACTCGGTCAGTAGCGGGCTCAATGATGTCAAGGAAGCTGTCGCGAAAACAGCGGAACAGATCGGCCAAGCGGCGGTCGATGCGATCCTCGAGGCCGGCAACGAGATTGCGGACGTCGGTAAGGAGTGGCTCAAGAAGATCCTTGCTTATGCACCAGATGTACGGTACGACGCGCTCATTGGCGGACGCATCACCGTCGGTGTTCTTGAAGGTGCCGACGTCGGAAAGTTGCGGCTTTCCGAGGTCGCGGGCGGTCAGGCTGCACTTTACGCAAGCGGCAACATCGCAGCCGAGATGGCCGCAACGTTCAAAGCGCTTGGCCGGGTCAAGTCGTTTAGCACAGGTCGACACACGCTGCTGACTTTCGATACATCGCGGGTGCGGCACAACAACTCCGGAGGCGGCGGTGTTCTTGGGCAAGTCACATTTACACCGAATGAGTTTGCTGAGCTTTCCGGCGAGACGGTGTATGTGTATGGCTCTCCCAGCGCTGACGCCATCCGAGTGTCGGCATCCGGTACGAAAGTTGTCGTCGCGTACGGTGACTCGTCCCAGTCTTTCGACGCCGCCGCATTCAAGGAGATCGTGGTCTCCTTCGATGGGCAACTAAAGCCGAAGGGTAATCGCATCCGCCCTGGCCTTGCGGTCGGGGGCGGCAACGACTCCTTCATCATCGGCGGCGACGTGCCTGCACGAATCGCGGTTCGGGTCCTCGGCGGCGTTGGCAACGACACGTTCGCCGCACGAGCTGGCGACTCAGAGTTCCGTGGCGAGGTCACTTTCGTCGGCGGCGACGGCGGCGACACCCTGACCGGAGGTGCCGGCAAGTCAACGCTGTTCGGCAACGCAGGGGGTGACGTCCTTCGAGCCGGAAGCGGTTACGCAGCGTTAGACGGTGGGGATGATTCCGATGCCCTATCAGGTCCGACCGAGGGCCCGGGCGTCACAAGTGCCGGTGGCATGATGGTTGGCGGTACGGGCCAAGACATCTTGAATGTCGGCCCCTGGTCGACCGGAAACTGGATCCTTGTCGGTGGCCGCCTCGATGCCACCGGCGACCAGTCTCCAAACTTCATCTACGGCGGCAGGGGTAATGACCTTCTCGTCGCTGGCGACCTGCTCCGCGCGGGGGGATTGCCGCGACCAGACGCCACCAGCGGCGGCAAGGCGACCATGCTCGGCGGAGAGGGTGACGATTCGCTCTACGGTTCGCCATTCGATGACGTGTGCGTTGGCGGCGACTATGACAACTCGGCATTCTCCGGCGTCGATCAGATTTATGCCGGCGACGGCGCGAACCTGATCACGCCTGGCAACTTCATCCAGTCGGACGATCCGAGTATCGTCGTCCCCACTGACACCGCTGTCGCATCTGGTGTTGGTCGTAGCGAGACGGCACTGGGCGGTAAGGGCATCGACACCTTCCGCCTCGGCGCGAGCGCAACGGTCGTCACCTTTCGCGGCAGGGCCAACTCAGACCTCTTCGACATCGGCAACGGTGACATCTCCTTGATCACGGGCCCAGTGACCGTCGTCGCCGGAGCGGGCGCAAGCGACCGAGTCGTCGTGAATGACGACAAGACCGTGGCAGACGCCGACTATCGGTTGGCACCGACGTCACTGACGTCGACGGCCGGGAAAGGATCCCTGCGGTCGCTCGTCGCTGGCTCGCGGTTCGGTGGCCTGACGTACGACGCCACAGCCGAGACGTTCGATCTGCTCGGCACCGATGGAGTCAACGTCTTCGACGTGCTGCCATCCACGGCGACGTCGTACTTCATCGATGGCAATCTACCGGCATCCGGGTTCGTCGAGGCTTCGAAGGGCGATTACCTCAAGCTCGATACCAAGTCGACGTTCCCAGCCGATCCCCGCGGGTTCGGGCTCGACACGAGTGGCCGGCGGCTGTCGATCGAGAAGCGCGGCAAGGGCCGCTGGGACTTCACAGCCGGCACCGGCCACAAACCCGTGGCGTTTGAGAGCATCGAACGCTTCAACCACGTCGACATCCTCGCCGTCGCGGCCGAGGCAGGCGCGACGAGTTCCGCCAGCGTCCGCGTATTCGACTCGGAGACCCTCAGCCCGCTGTTCACCATCGATGCGGCGGCAACGTTCGGCGTCGGATACCGCGACGGCGTTCGCGTCGCCACGGGCGACCTCGACAATGACGGGATTCCCGACGTTGCCGTTGCCCCTGGCCGCATGGCAGCACCGGTCGTCAAGGTCTTTAACGGCGTGCCCCAGCCTGGGGTTCAGGGCACTGAGATCGTCGGTCTCCGCATCGCCGCAGACGCGACGTACGGCTCGAAGTTCAAGGGCGGCATGTCGATCGCCATCGGTGACGTCGTTGGCGACACGCTCAACGACATCGTGGTCTCACCGAGCCGTGGACGGGCCACGGTCAAGGTCTTCCGAAACAGGCTTGTTGCTGGAGAGCCTTTCGCCTCGATCGTCCAGCCCGCGGCCCGTGCCTTCGATGCATTCCCAGCTGCCGGCAACTACATCGGAGGCGGCACGGTGGCCGTTGGCGATGTCGGTGGACTCGGCAAACAGCAGATCATCGTCGGGTCGGGTGTCGGCATGCGGGGCAACGTCCAGGTGTTCGATGTGCGGTCGCCTGCCTCTGCCTTCAAGCCTCTTCTGCAGATCGTCGACCCCACCATTCCCGACAATCGCGGCGGCGTCACGGTCGCGGCGGGCGATCTCGACAACGACGGCCGAGCGGACATCGTGACCGGGGTGGGCGCAGGCAGCGGCGCGTGGGTGCGTAGCTACAGCGGCCGAACTAGCTCGCAGCTGTTCGGGTTCCAGACGGGCGCCAACCTCGCCGCCACGGTTCCTTCCCGCGTGGCCGTGCGCCTGCTGGACGGGGACGCAAGAATGGCCGTTTTCGCGACGTGGGGCGCAGACGCCCGCCAGAATTACCGTATTCGAAGGATCGATGCGGCCACCGCGCAGGTGGTCGATGAGTTGCAACTCCTGCCGAACGGACTCTCCGGTGGGGGCATGAACATCGGCTAGCTCGCCGTGCTCAAAGATTGCCTAATCGGCACGCCCGCCGATCCCGGACGCCGTGCGCGCCGATCAGGCCATTCTCGGCGGCTTTCCTTACGCTTTTCATGGCGGGTCTTCAGCAGAATTTGTGGGTAGAAAGCCTGTGTTTCTGCGCGGGGCTCTGCCCCGGACCCCGAGGTTTATGAGCCATGGCACAGGCATCAGC
>VGYR01000338.1 GCA_016872925.1 Planctomycetota bacterium | reverse complement strand
GCGAATCTTGTGGCGAGCGGCAGCCATGCGCCACACTATGCCAGCCTTGTCCGCAGCGCGCAACTCCACCTATTTAGCCCGAATTACCGAGACTGCCTGGCGCAAATCTCGTGCCGAACAGGAGTGGGTGGCAAGTGTTTCCATCCCCCCAATCTAAGCCATCGCCGGTCCCGAATCCGACAAAACGTGCCACGAAAATCCCCGAAGAACCTTGGGACCTGGGCCCGCGGCGGCTTTTCCCGGCCCGACTTTCTCGACTCGCTCACCCGCTTTCACCCCGAGCGGCAGCGCCGCCACGGGATCGAGCACGTCGTCGTGTTTCCCATGACCACGCAGAACGGCAACCCGAACCGCAACGTCGAGGCGGTGGCCATGCGCACCGTGTGGCCCGAGTGGATCGATCGGCTGGAGGCGGATCGATTCCCCAATCCTGCCTTCGTGCCGGTGGAGTTCGCCGGGTTCACCGCCGGCTACGACACGCACTCGGCGGTGCTGTTTCCCGAGACCGTCGCCGCCCGCGAGACCGTGCGATTCAGCTGGGGGGCGATCTTCTGCGACCGGGAGGCCGCCCGCTGGCGGCGGGTGACGCGGGCGGCGGCGGGCATCCTCCGGCTCGAGCTGCCTCCCGACGCCGAGCGGCTGCTGGCCGACCAGCAGCTCGCCCAGGAGACGTTCGCCTTCTGGGACGTCGTCCACGACCGCACGCACAGCCGCGGCCAGATTCCCTTCGATCCCTTCATGATCCGCCAGCGGATGCCCTACTGGATGTATGGCCTCGAGGAGCTGCGGTGCGACCTCGCCACGTTCCGCGAGATGGTGGACCTCGAGGGCTGCGGTGTGCCCGTGGCCCGGCACGTGCGGCTGGCGATCCTCTTCGACCGCCTGTTCCGCTTTCCGGTGAGCGGCGACCGGGTCCGCAACTACGACGGTCTCGCGGGTCAGGTGCTGTTCGCGTGGCTGCACCGCCGGCGGGTCGTCACGTGGGCCGACAACGTGCTCGCGATCGACTGGCGGGCCGTCGACGCGGCGGTCGTCGACCTCTGCGGGCAGGTCGAGGAGCTCTATCGCGAGGGCATCGATCGCTCCCGATTCGGCCACTGGCTGGCGACGCACCAGTTCGTGGCCGGCCTCGTCCCGCCCCACCCAGCATCGGTCTGGGCGCGGGGCGGCGCGGCCCTGCCGGCCGACGAGAAGTCCGCCGTGGCGGCCGCCCTGCCCGACGAGTTTCCCCTGAGCATGTTCTACGAGGCCCTTCGCCGCCGCGTGGCGCCGGCCGTCGAGGCGACCCGCGGCATCACCGGAGCGAGCGCATGACCGGACATCGGCGGGGATTCGCCAGCGACAATCGGGCCGGGCCGCACCCCGAGGTGCTGGCCGCCGTGGCCGCCGTGGCCGGAGGCCATGCGGCCAGTTACGGCGGCGATGACGTGACCGCCGCGCTCGGCGCCGCGGTGCGGCGGGAGTTCGGGCCGCATGCCGAGGCGTTTCCGATGTTCAACGGCACCGGGGCCAACGTGGTGGCGCTCGCCGCGCTGACCCGCGGCCGGGCCGCCGTGATCTGCACCGACGTCGCCCACGTGCACACCGACGAGGGGGGCGCGCCCGAGGCCCTGGCCGGCCTCAAGCTCTGGACGGTGCCCACGCCCGACGGCAGGCTCACCCCGGCCCTGGTCGAGACGCAGGCCTGGGGCTTCGACGACGTGCACCGGGCGAAGCCGGCGGTGGTCACGATCACGCAGTCGACCGAGATGGGCACCGTCTATGCGCCGGCCGAGATCGCGGCCCTCGCCGCCCAGGCCCACGGCCACGGCATCAAGCTGCACCTCGACGGGGCGCGGCTGGCGAACGCCGCCGCGGCCCTGGGCGTGTCGCTCGCGGAGGTGACCAGCGTTGCGGGCGTCGACGCGGTGACCTTCGGCGCGACGAAGAACGGGGCGCTCGCCGCCGAGGCGGTGATCGTGTTCGATCCGGAGACGGCCGACGCCGTGCGCCGGCTCCGCAAGACCCACGGCCAACTGCCCAGCAAGATGCGGTTCGTGAGCGCCCAGATCCTGGCCCTGCTCACCGACGGCCTCTGGCGGCGGTGTGCCGCTCACGCCAACGCCATGGCCAGCCGTCTGGCCGCCGCCGTCCGCGGGCTTCCGGGCGTGACGATCACGCAGCCCGTGGAAGCCAACGCCGTGTTCGTGATCCTGCCGCCCCAGGCCTCGGCCAGGCTGCAGGCCCGGCATGGCTTTTTCACCTGGAACCAGGCCACCCGCGAGGTCCGCTGGATGTGCGCCTGGGACACGACGCCCGAGGACGTCGACGAGTTCGTCGCCGACGTGGCCCGCGAACTGGGCCGCTGACGGGCGGGCCCGCCGCGAGGTTCTCCGACCGGGGGCTCGAACTCCTCGGCGCTCCGGATCGAGCACCCCGCACGTGACCTCGGCCCCACGTGACGCCCCCGGCGGCGGCGCGGTACGATCCGGCCTGCGAACCCTTGGAGGCCCGTCGGATGCTCACTCGTCGATCGCTCGTGAAGGCCGGGGTGGCCGGCGTCGCTGCCATGCCCGCGGTCGTGCGTGCCGCGCCCGCCGCCGAGGAGCCGGCCCCGCGGCCGCTGCGGATCGCCCATCTCACCGACATCCACGTCCAGCCCGAGCGGGAGAGTGCCGCAGGGCTGGCCTCCTGCTTCGCCCACGTGCAGTCGCTCGCCGACCGCGGCGCGGCGGCGGCCGACCTGATCGTCACCGGTGGCGACACGATCATGGACTGCATGGAGGCCGACGACGCCCGCACGAAGACGCAGTGGGACCTCTGGCGGAAGGTCAAGGCCGACGCCTGCTCCCTCGAGGTGCGCAGCGTGGTCGGCAACCACGACGTCTGGGGCTGGACGAAAGCGCGGGCCAAGACCACCGGCACCGAGCCGCTGTACGGCAAGAAGTGGGCCTGCGAGCAGTTCGGCCGGGCCCTGCCCTACGAGAGCTTCGACCGTGGCGGCTGGCACATCGTGCTCCTCGACAGCGTCTATCCGCACGCCGACGGCTACATCGGCAGGCTCGACGACGCCCAGTGGGACTGGCTCGACAAGGATCTCGCCGCGGTGCCGGCGACCACGCCGGTGATCCTCGTGTCGCACATCCCGATCCTCTCGGTGCATCCGCTGGCCTCGACCACGGCGGCGCACCCCGGCACCGACGGCAAGCCCTCCTTCGCGCTCTCCGGCGGGCTCGTGCACGTGGACCATCCGCGGTTCCAGGAGCTGTTCGCGAGGCGGCCGAACGTGAAGGCCTGTCTCAGCGGGCACCTGCACGTCGTGGAGCGGGTGGAGTTCGGCGGCATGACCTACCTCTGCAACGGCGCCGTCTCGGCCGGCTGGTGGAAGGGGCTGCACCGGGGCACCGACTTCGGCTACGCGGTCGTCGACCTTCATCGCGACGGCACGGTGGACTGCCGCTACGTGACCTACGGGTGGACGGCGAAGGGCTGAACAGGCAGCGGCGAACGTCCGGCGACGGGGCGTGCGCAGCCCCGAGCCCGTTGAAAATGAGGCACGCGAGCCTGTCTCCCCCGTGGCGTATTGCAGACCTGCCGAGCACGCATCGAATGAAGCCGGTCGCACGCTGGGCATGGCTCGCGTTCGGTCAGATGACCGCGAAGACCGACTTCTTCCGCCCGGTGCCCACCGTCGTCTCACTGGCGAGCGCCGCAAAGGCAAGGTCGTTCGCGGACGCGCCCGAGGCCTGCGGCGTTGCAGCGAATGACGCAGCCTGCGCCGATGGCAGATACGGCCCGGCCCCGTACAGTTCGCTCGACACCATGTCGGCCACGTCGATGATATCCACGAGGCCGTCGTGGTTGAAATCACCCTGCTCCCAATCGGAAAGACTTGCCGTGTTCAACTGGCCGGCTGCAACGAAGTTGGAGACGTCTTGGATGTCGAAGATGCCGTCCAGATTGGTGTCGCCAGCCGCCGCATAGCCAACCGTGAAAGAGCCGCCACCGTTGGCAATCCAGCCGATGGTTCGCTGGATACTGCCGGCCACATCGGTCGCGACCCGTGCCGAGCCGATGCCCGATGCCCCGTTCCACGACCCGTCACCTCGGGTTTTGCACTTTTTGAGGGCCGAATCGCGGGCTGAAACTGGCCTCTGAAAAGCGGCGAGCCTCCTTCAAAGTGAGTGGACTTCAACCCCCATTCACTTTGAGCAAGGAGGCTCGCCGTGAATCTTGTACCCGGATTCATCGGGTTGCTGCAAGCACTGGCTCCGACGATGACAACACCCACGTTCGAGAGCTTCGTGACGG
>VGYR01000337.1 GCA_016872925.1 Planctomycetota bacterium | reverse complement strand
TGGATAAGGTCGAGCGCGGCCCCGGGCACGCGTGCGGCGTTCAGCGGGGGCGGCGGATGGCCGTTCAGTCTGCATCCGGCAGCACGCGGCGCATGAAGGCGTCGAACAGCGGCACGGTGAATGCCGTGTCGCCGTGTGCGGGGCTGTAGATCATCCCCTTCCTGATCAGGTTGGAGCGCGTGGGAGCGACGTTCTCCACGCTCCGTGCCAGCACCGCGGCGATGTCACCCGAGCGGTGCGGGCCGGGTCCGAGCGCCGCCATCGCCCGTAGATACCGTTTCTCCGCGGGAGTCAGCCGATCGAGACGGACACGGAAGAAACTCGCGTCGAGCTCCGCCAGGGCGCTGGCCGTCGCCGTCACAACGTCGGGCCTTCGCACCGAGCTGGTCGTCGCGACGTTCCACGAATGCTTTCCCCATTCTTGGAGGAAATAAGGATAGCTGTCGGTCTGTCGGAGGATCTCGTCGACCGCGTCGTCGTCGAAATCCGCTCCCGCGCGACGCGCTGGTACGACGATCGCGAGGGTCGCCGCGACACGGTCGAGCGGCCCGATCGCCGAGAACTCGAAAAGCCTCTCGGCGTATGACTTGGCTTTTCCGAGCTGCCCGACGAGTTGCGGGAGACCGGCGCCGACGAGTGTCACCGGAAGCCGCATCTGGGCGCAGCGGTGGAGCGCCGAAATCAAGGCGGCGAGCTCGGCCTCCTCGACATATTGCATTTCGTCGATGAACAGGACGAGGACCGTGTTCTTTTCTTTTGCGGCCTCCCCGACCGCCTGGAGGAGGGAGACGAGGTCGGCGCCAAGGTCGCCGCTGTCGGCGACGCCCGGTTCGATGCCGAGATCGAGACCAAACTCGACGTCGTGGTACCGGATCTTCATCCCCTGCACGAATCCGCCAAGTGCTCGCAACGCTCGCTTGGCGCGGTCGCCTGCGGCGGCCATGCGATCAAGCTTGAGGAGCGCGACGCGGAGATTCGGGATCAGGAGCGCCGGAAGCGAGCGCCGCTCAGGGGCTTCAAGAAGCACGGCCGGGATCCCCTTCGCCTCGGCGTCGAGATGCATGCGATTGAGGAGGACGGTCTTGCCGACGCCGCGCAGGCCGACGAGCATCAGGCTCTTCGACGACAGTCCGTTGCGCATCCGGTCCAGCGCGATCGATGCCTTCTCGATGACGGCATCGCGCCCGGCGAGCTCCGGCGGCGGATTGCCCGCTCCAGGGGCGAACGGGTTCGTGCGCGGGTCCATCAAAGGGCCATGGATTTCGTGAGTTATGGAGAACTTATGTGGTCTTATCGGAAAACACTAAGTCAATATAAGATGTGTCGAAACGACCGTCAATTCGGCGGTCTCGCGGGAATGCACGCAGAAATCAATAGACGGACCGGTCGTCGGCGGCGTGAGCGGGGTAGCGAGCGGACGTCGCTGGAGACGCCGAAGCTGCCACCCGGCTGCCGACACCGCTCCGCCGAGCGGTAGGCTGCCTCGCATGAGCACACCGGCAACCACTCCCGATGCCGCCGCAACGCCGCCAGAAGTCGAGGCGTTCATCGACCGATGGGGGCCGAGCGGCGGCGGTGAACGGGCAAACTACCAGCTGTTTCTGTCCGAGCTGTGCGACGTGATCGGGGTCCCGCGGCCCGATCCGAGCAAAGCCGATGACGCGGCGAATACCTACGTCTTCGACAAGGTGGTGAAATTCGCCGCTGCCGACGGCGCCGCGTCCAACGGCTTCATCGATCTCTACCGGCGCGGTGCGTTTGTCTGCGAGACGAAGCAGGGGGTGGAGAAGCAGAAGGCCGATGCCCTGTCTCTTGCCGCTCCGTCCGCCCCGAAGCCGCGGCGCAAGACCGGCACGAGCGTCCGCGGCACCATCGGCTGGGACGACTCGATGATCGCCGCGCGGGGCCAGGCAGAGAGCTATGTCAGGGCGCTGGCCGACGACAACCCGCCATTTCTCCTCGTCGTCGACATCGGCCACTCCTTCGAGCTGTACGCCGATTTCTCGCGGCTCGGCAAGGTCTACGCGGCATTTCCCGACGCTCGATCCCATCGCTTCAAGCTCGAGTCGCTCAGGGACGCCGCCATCCGGGAGCGCCTCCGCGGCGTCTGGCTGGATCCGCTGTCCCTCGATCCATCGCGCCGCGCGGCGAAGGTGACGCGCGAGATCGCCGGCCGGATCGCCGTTCTCGCAAAACGCCTTGAAACCAAGGGGCACGATCCCGAGAGCGTGGCGTGGTTCCTGATCCGTTGCCTGTTCACCTTCTTCGCCGAAGACGTGGGCCTGATTGCCAAGGGAGCCTTCACCGAGCTGCTCGGCTCCGTGAAGAGCTCCCCCGACTCGTTCGTGCCGCTGGTGGGAGAGCTGTGGAAAGCGATGGATTCGGGCACGTTTTCCACCGCTCTCCGCAAGAAGATGAAGCGTTTCAACGGCGGCATCTTCCGGGAGCACGAGCCGCTCAAGCTCGATGCCGAGGAGATCGGCTTGCTCGTCGAGGCGGGGGAGTGCGACTGGCAGGACGTGGAACCGGCGATCTTCGGCACCCTCCTCGAGCGGGCGCTCGATCCGCGCGAGCGACACAAGCTCGGTGCCCATTTCACTCCCCGCGCCTACGTCGAGCGGCTCGTCGTGCCGACGATCATCGAGCCGGTCCGTGACGATTGGGAGGCGGCACGCGCCGCAAGCCTCGCCGAGGCGAGCGCGGGCCGGATGAAGGAGGCCGTGGCGGAGGCGCGGAAGTTCATCGAGGGTCTGGGAAGCATTCGCGTCCTCGATCCAGCCTGCGGTACCGGCAACTTCCTCTACGTGTCGATGGTCAAGCTCAAGGAGATCGAGGCCGAGGCCCGCGACTGGCTGGGGCAACTCGGCGAGAAGCAGAGCGACCTCGAGGCGATGGAGCGGACGGTCGACCCGAAGCAGTTTCTGGGCATCGAGATCAATCCCCGCGCCGTCGCGATCGCGGAGGTGGTGCTGTGGATTGGCTGGCTCCAGTGGCACCTGCGCGCGAAGGTGTCTCCCAACAGCTTCTCGGAGCCGATCCTCCACGCCTACGGCAACATCGAATGCCGCGACGCGCTGCTGGAATACGACAGGAAGGAGCTCGTCCGCGACGAGGCCGGCAAGCCGGTGACGCGCTGGGACGGCGTGACGATGAAGAAGCATCCCGTGACCGGCGAGGACGTGCCCGACGAGACGGCGACGGTGGCGGTCGAACGGTTCGTGAATCCGCGGAAGGCGGCATGGCCTGAGTGCGATTTTATTGTCGGGAATCCGCCGTTTTTGGGCTCGGGGCGAATGCGGCAGAGGTTCGGAGAGGGCTATGCCGAAACCCTTCGAAACATCTACAGCGACGTGCCGGACTCAGCCAATTACGTGATGTACTGGTGGGATAAAGCCGCAACTCTACTGAGGGCTGGCGGTGTGCGGCAATTCGGATACATCACAACTAATGCTGTGAGCCAGGTTCAGAACAAGGCGGTAGTGATAAGGCACCTGGCTGCCACAGAGTCCCCGATATCACTTGTAATGGCTATTCCTGATCATCCGTGGGTCGATAGCGAAGACTCCGCAAACGTGCGAATTGCGATGACCGTAGCAGTAGCAGGTGAGGTTGAGGGAGTCGTCTTCGATATTGAGCAAGAGATCGCGAGCGCCGATGATGCCCCAGTTTGCTTCTTCTCAGAGCGACGAGGATGCATTCAGGCGTCACTTGATGTGGGAGGAGCAGCAAAAGAAGTTGCTCGGCTACGGTCTAATCGCGATTTAACCGCGAGAGGGATGTGTATTGTCGGCGGTGGCTTCGTCGTGGCAGAGTCTCAGGCAAAGGCGTTTGAGGTCGCCGAAGGAGCTGTGTCCGCGAGGCTCTTACGGTCGTTCGTTAATGGCAATGATATTACGAAAAAGACCCCGAGGAAACTATGGCTGATCGACTGCCACGGTCATTCGGAACAGGAGGTCCGGGACCGGTGGCCCGCCGTGTACCAGTGGATACTGGATCGAGTTAAGCCAGGGCGAGATCATAACAATGATCCAGCTAGGCGCGCGAAGTGGTGGCTTCTAGGAAGAGCGCACCTGGATGTTCGTCGAATACTGGCGGCAGGCCGCTCGTATCTGGCAACCGTAATGACTGCTAAGCATCGGGTATTTGTTAGAATCGATGGCGATGTAATTCCTGATCAGGGGTTAGTACTACTACGTTAGCTCAACTGGAATCGACCCGCATGAGTTCGTCGTTGATCGGTCGATTGCAGATGGGGCAATGATGCGAGAAGCACAGCAGAAGCGATTGAAAGAGCC
>VGYR01000336.1 GCA_016872925.1 Planctomycetota bacterium | reverse complement strand
CTTCTGGTTGCCTCCAAGCGGCCCCATAAAGGACTCTCACCTTCCGTCATTCATCCATGCCCAACGCACCTCGTCTCGCTACGCTCGACTCGGGCTGGCCCATACCGGTCATTTACAGAAGAGACGTTACACGAACCTCAGGAGGAGGAGGGGGGAGGGGCTCTCCGATCCAGCTGAAGCAACGGTCGTGAGCTTTTCTCCCGTGACGCTGGTTCCTACGGCCGTCCCCGAGCCCTCGGCATGGACCATGGCCCTGGCGGTGGCCTGCGGGGGACTCACGCTTGTACGTCGTCGGTCCTGACGCCGCCGCAACGCCCCGCCCCGCTCGCGGCCGATTCGTCCCAGCCTGCGGCGGATTCGTCCCCACCCGTGCCCGATTCGTCCCTGCGGCTGCCCGGTTCGTCCCTTTTGCGGTTTTGCACGTTGACGCACCGAGGCGATCCCCTACGTTCTCAATGACCGGGGGAGGCTCTGCCGTAACGCAGCGGCTCGAGCGTGTGGGGCTGACTCCCGCCGGGCTTGTTGATCGCGCTTGTCCATCAGAACCAGGGGGACCCATCCATGATTCGTCCGAGGCTGTGCGGTGCCCTTGTCGGTCTTGTGAGCCTGCTTGTGAGCCTGGCCTTCGCCGGTCGGGCCCGAGCGGACGTCGGTGTCGTGGAGACGACCGGCGCCCTGCTGGTGAATGGCGGCTTGACCACGTATCTCTCGACGATCGGACAGCTCGCGAATCCGCGCTGGGCAGGCTACGACCTCGGCACGTTCAACGTGGCTGCCGGGCAGTCGCTCGCGCTGACAAACTTTTATTTCGAGAACTACGCTTACAACGGCGGCTCGATTCCGCCGGGGGGCTCGTTCAACGACAACTGGCTCGATAACGCGAGTGCCGCCACGTTTCGGCTGCTGCGGGACGCCGCTCCGATCTACCAGGCGTCGATGCGGCAGTCGAACGTGAGCGGCAACAACCGCAACTGGGATTTGGCGGCCCTCGGCGTGAGCGTGGACGTGCTCGCAGGCCTCTCCTCCGGCACGCACACGCTCGCCTACGAGATCGACTGGAACTACAACCAGTGGACCGGATCGGCGGTGATCCAGGGCAACACCCAATCCACGTCGTCGGGGGTGGCGACCTTCGTGGTGGTGCCGGAGCCCTCGGTCTGGGCATCGCTCGGCATTGGCCTGGCGTTCGGTGGCTACTCGATCTGGCAGCGGCGCCGGTCGTGTCGGGATCACCGCGGCTGGTCCGTCCGCCGCTGGAGAGTGCGATGCGATGCATGACGACCGGACGCGTGTGAGCCGAGCGGGTCACCTGCACCTCGAATCACTCGAGTCTCGGCGGGCCCTCGCCGTGGTCGACGCGATCGCGCCCGAGGTGAAGTCGGTCGCGGGCCCGAGACCACAGACCTACGTCCCGGGCGACGTGCTCTCCTTCAAGGTCACGTTCACCGAGAAGATCGTCGTCACAGGGGTGCCGACGTTGCCGATCCAGATCGGCGACGGTGTGCGGCAGGCCGCCTGGACCGGCAGGGGCAGCGGCGGCACGTCACTCGTGTTTACGGTGGCCGTACAGTCGGGCGACCTCGCCACGACTGGTGTCCGGATCGCCGGGTCGATCGGGCTCTCCGCCGGTGCGGCCATCCGCGACCGGGCGGGCAATGTCCTGATCCCTGCCGCGTCGGGTTCCTTCCCGCGGGCCGTGGTGGATGGCGTAGGCCCCCGGGTGGCGGAGTTTGGCGATGTCAAGGTCGCTGCGAAGGGCGTGTCGTTGCAGGTACGGTTCAGCGAACCGGTCACCGTGTCACGCAAGCCCTCGATCCCGTTCACGCTCGCCGGGGCCGACCGGCGCCTGGGCTACGTGAGCGGCTCGGGTGGGAATGTGCTCACGTTTCGCTACCAGCCCGCTCGGGGTGAGATGCCCACGGGTGAGAACGTCGTCGTCACCAAGGCCGCCGGGATCACGCTCGGCCGCGGGCGGATCGTCGACAAGGCCGGCAACGCGGCCACGTCGCTCTCGCAGCCGAACTTCGTGGCGATCCACTGGGCGACCGTCGGCGACAAGGGGAATGCGGCCGACGATACGGGCTACGGTGCCGTGGGCTACGACTACCGGATCGGGACCTACGAGATCACGATCGGACAGTACGCGACGTTTCTCAACGCCGTGGCCCGGACCGACACCGACGGCCTCTACAGCGAGAACATGGCCTTTTCCACCTTCGCGGGAATCGCGAGGCTTGGTTCCCCCGGGGCGTATTCCTACGCCGTGATGGACAACCACGGAGACGACTCCAACCGACCGATCACGTTCGCCAGTTGGTTCGACGCGGCCCGGTTCGCGAACTGGATGCACAACGGCCAGCCGACGGGAGCGCAGGGGGCCGCGACCACCGAGGACGGTGCCTACACGCTCGACGGCGCGACGTGGGGCCTGACTCCCACGCGGAATCCGGGAGCATTGTTCCACATCCCCACGGAGAACGAGTGGTACAAGGCTGCCTTCTACAAGGGGGGAGGCGCGAGTGCGGGCTACTGGAACTACGCCACGCAGAGCGACAGTGCTCCCGGCAATGCGATCGGCAACGCCGCCAATCAGGCCAACTGCTTCGATGTCTTCACGGGCTACGCCGTGACCCGGTCGACCACGCAGTCCCCCGGCCAAAACTACCTGACGGACGTGGGAGCCTTCGTCGGCAGTGCGAGCGCCTACGGCACGTTCGACCAGTGTGGGAACGTGGCTGAGTGGAACGACCTCGCCGGAGCGCCCGGGTATGAGCGCGGAATCCGCGGCGGATCGTACGTGTCGTCCTCGTCGTCGCCGAGCCTGAGCGCCTCGGGCCGGCTCGAGGACACGGCATGGGGCGAGGCCGCGCGAGGCTTTCGGCTCGCCAGCCGGATCTGAGTGAGACGGCTGCGTCAGGCGATGCCCTCGGCCCGCATGGCCTGCCAGTCGGCCGCGGTGGGCTTCGCCACCGTGCCGAAGAGGTAGTCGCCGACCGGCAACGCCACGTTGAAGTTCTTGTCGGGATAGCGGTGGTGCAGATAGTGGTGCCGTGCCACGTGCTTGAACACGGCCCACTGGGCGAAGGGGCGGTGCGCGGGCTTGTGCATCTCGAGATGGATCTGATTCCAGAGCAGGTGATGCATGCACACGACCAGCGGAAACATCACCGCCCCGGTGAGCGAGAAGCAGCCCAGCAGCAGGCTCACGGGGAGCGACTCGAGCAGGCCCTCCCAAATGTTGAGCCTGATGCCGCGGTCCTGGCCGTGGGGCACGGGCTCGTCGTGGAAGGTCGCGCGGTACTGCCGGTGATGCTCGACGGCGTGGCTCATGAACATCTTCCGCCGGGCCGCAAGATCGCGCCACGGGAAGTGCCGCGGCTTCTTGTGCATCAGGCGGCTGTGCACCTGGTGCTCGATCACCGACATCAGCACGACGAGGGCGGCGAACCAGCAGCCCAGATGAATGGCGAGTGACATGCGGGTCCCTTGGGTGCCGAATGGCCCGCATGTCGGCAGGTCCTGCCGACCGGCTGGGGGCGTCGTCCGCGAGACAAGTACCAGACGCGGCCTCCCCCAGGCAGACCGGTTTCCCGGCCGCCGCGGGCCTGCAGCGGCGAATTGCCCCGGCGTGGAGACGGACAGGGCCGCCGGCCGCCTCGGCACGCGGCATCTCCGCGCCTCCCGGACCCCCGGCTTACGATGCCGGCATGGCCGACACGCTCCCATGCCGTCCTCACCTGCGGTGCGCGGTCCTCGTGGCCGTGGTGTTGCAGTCGGCTTCGGTGGTCGCGGACGAGTCCCCGGGAGCCGCCCCGGAGTGGTCTTCCGAGTTCGTCGCGGAGGCGATTGCCGCAGCCCGCGAGCCGGGGGACGCCCGCCGCGGAGCCGGCGTGTTTCACGCCGCGGCGACGGGCTGTGGCACGTGTCATCGGGTCGGCGGCCAGGGGGGCGTGGTGGGGCCGGAACTCACGACCGTGGCCACCTGCCTGACCCCCGAGGAGATCGCCGAAGCGCTCTCTTGGCCCGCCCGGCGGGTGAAGCCGGAGTACCGGGCCTGGGGCCTCACGCTCGCCGACGGCCGCGTGCTCCGGGGCGTGCTCGCGCGAGAGACCCCCGAGCGAGTGTCGCTGATCGATGCGGCGGGCTCGAGCCACGACATCCCGGTGGGCGGTGTCCTTCCGGCAAGCCTGCGTGGAACGGCGGGGCGGACCTGCTAGCGTGACCGAGTGTATCGGCATGCAAGCGAGGTCAAGTCATGGCTGGACGGAAGCGGCGAGGCGTGGCTGCGGAGTTGTC
>VGYR01000335.1 GCA_016872925.1 Planctomycetota bacterium | reverse complement strand
TTTGGCCTTCAAAGCATCTTGACCGCCCTGCCGCCGAGCGCTTACCCACTTTGACACCGCCGACTGGGTCACGCCCAACTCGGCAGCCACCTGGCTCTGGGACTTCCCAGAGTCCAGCAACTCCATGGCTTTCAGCCTGCGCGTTTCCGCGTCTTTTCGTTTTCCGCTGTATGGCATGCATGGGGTATCGGCCACCCGGCCCATCGGCCATGAATCTTTTTTTCAAGCGTCAATAACGTCTTAACTTCCTGCCATTCAATGCCGCCTTCGCTTCGCCCTCGTGGCTGCGCTCGGCGGCCTATGCCGGCTCCCGGGGCACGGGCAGCCCCTCGCTAAGCGCCGTCCCCAGAAAGCCCCAATCGCGTAAGCGATGCGGGCCGCCCTGCCGCGAGACACGTTCTTCAAGAAGCCGCTATCGCGTGAGCGATGCGGGCCTGCGGGCCGAGTGCCGAGGCTCGGATTCGAGGCGGAGTGCCGACCGGCATCCCCACTGCCGGGGTGGCGCAAATCGCCCCACCCCTGCCCAGACACTGGAGCGATTCGCACCACCCCCGGTGGTCGCTAGCGACCAGTCGGTGGGGTGATGGGGAGGCGCCAGCTTCAGAACGCCCGGAATACTTCCTTCATTGTCGGGAAATTCGCGGCCTTGCTGGAAAGCAAGGTGTCCGCTGGCGGCTGGCACATGGGTTGCATGAATGGTCGCTTGTGGGAGAGGGCAAACCGGCGCCCGCTCCGGTGGGGATTGGACGGGGAGGGGTTTCCATAATGCTTCGCAGCCTGTTGGTCGCGGTCGCTGTCCTCGTTCTCGGCCTGGTGCCGGTGCGATCCGCCACCGCCCAGTTCACCTGGGCGACCGACAATGGCGGCAACTACGGCGGCGGGTGGCCCAACGGTTCCGACGGCGGCACGGGGTTCGGGGCCTGGGGCTTCGGCGTGGGCGCCAACTCCGGTGCCTTCATCGGCAATCCCGCCAACGACGGCATGGGAACGACCGGCATCGGCACCACGGCCTTCGGGCTGTATGCCACTGGCGGCGCCTACTTCAACGGCGGCCGGGCGTTCGACTCCGCTATGCAGATCGGCGACTCGTTCACCTTCTGGTGGGCGATGAACTGGGATGCCAACGGTGGCAGTAAGGGATTCGATCTCAAGGCGAACAACTCCACCATCTTCAATGTCAATAACGGCGGCAGTAGTGCGGCGATCACTACCTCGAATGGATCTGCAGACTCCAACTACGGCACCACGCCGATGCTGGTCACCGCGACACGGACCTCGGGCACCACCTACGCGTTCTCGATGACCTCGCGGAGCGGCGGCGGCACCTACTCGACAACGATCAACTCCACGGCCGCCCTCGACAGTTTCAATCTGTACATCGGAGCCCAAAACGACGGTAACAGCAACCGCAACATCTACTTCAACAACTTCGCTATCACGTCGGGCACGTACAACTACGGCGGCTCGATCACCGAGTCGCGGACCCTGACCGGCGGCGGGGCGCTCACGGTTAGCGGCAGCACCGCGCTCACGCTCACCTCGGCGGGCAACACCTTCTCCGGCGGCTCGACCGTGGCGGCCGGCAGCACGCTGCGAGTCGGCAACGGCGGATCCAACGGCAGTCTCTCGGGGGGCGTGGCCAACAACGGAGAACTGGCGTTCAACAGCGGCAGTTCGCTGACGTATGCCGGCAGCCTGACCGGCAGCGGCACCGTCTCGAAGTCGGCCGCCGGAACCGTCACGCTGACCGGCAACTCCGGGTCGTATGCCGGGTCCACGCTCGTGCAGGCCGGCACGCTGGACGCGAACGGGAGCCTCGGCGGCAACGTCAACGTGTCCTTGGCGGCGATCCTCGGGGGCACGGGCACGATCGGCGGCAACGTGGCGATCGCGGGCACATATGCCCCCGGCGGAACGGCGGTGGTCGGCACGCAGGCGATCAACGGCGGTCTGAGTTATGCGGCGGGGTCGATTCTCAACTGGGACCTCAATGCCAATACCACCGGTGGAACGGGCACGTTCGATCAGGTCATCCTGCCCGCCGGCAACCTGGCGTTCTCCGGGTCGACGTCGCTGACCCTGAACTTCGCTCCCGCGGGGAGCAGCGTCGCCTGGTCGAATGCCTTCTGGGACGTCAATCGCACCTGGCTCCTCCTCGATCTCAGCGGCGGGGTGACGAGCGGCGTCGGCAATCTGTCGATCGCGATGCAGACCTGGCCCGACAGCACCGCGACGTCGTTCGCGACCGCCCGCCCGAATGGCAGCTTCTCGGTCGGCCTGACGGGCCAGGACGTGGTCCTCAACTACGTCGCCGTCCCCGAGCCGCCCGCCGTCATGTCGGTCCTCGGAGGTCTGGCGGCCCTCGCCGTGTACGGCATGCGGCGGCACCGGGCCGGGTGAGCCCGAGCGGCACGTTGCGTTTCGCGGAGGCGTGACCTAGAGTCGTCTTCGTCGTCGGCTGACGACGCGAGCCGTTGCGAGGTGGGCCAGAGCGGTCGACCCTTCGACCTCCGCCCCTCCCCCGCCCCAGGCTCCTGCTGCATGGATTCCGCCTCCGATCCCGGCCGCGTCTCCTTCGCGTCCCTCGGCCTGTCAGAGGCCAGCCTGCGGGCCATCGCCGCCATGGGCTTCGACTCGGCCACGGCCGTGCAGGCGGCCACGATTCCGCCGATCATGGCCGGCCGCGACGTCATCGGGCAGTCGGAGACGGGCTCGGGGAAGACCGCGGCCTTCTGCATTCCGGCGATCGAGCGGATCGACCCGCGCCGGCAGGCCACGCAGGTGCTGATCCTCGTGCCGACCCGGGAGTTGGCCACGCAGGTCGCGGGGGAGGTGCGGAAACTCGCCGGGGAATCCGCTCCCGTCCGCTCGTTCGCCGTCTACGGGGGCGCCGCCTACGAGCCGCAGTTCGCCGCGCTCCGCCGCGGGGTGCACATCCTCGTCGGCACTCCGGGCCGGCTCGTCGATCATCTCGCCCGCGGCACGCTCGACCTCTCCGCCGTGGGCATGGTCGTGCTCGACGAGGCCGACCGGATGCTCGACATGGGCTTCCGCGAGGACATCGAGAAGGTGCTCGCCGCCACGCCGGCCGGACGCCAGACGGTGTTTTTCTCCGCCACCCTGTCGCCCGAGATCCGCGGGCTGGTGGCCGGCCACTCCCGCGACGCCGAGTCGGTGAGCGTCGGCCCGCGATCGGGAGCCGGCCCCGCCGCCGTGGAGCAGATCGCCTACGAGGTGCCGCATCGGGCCAAGCTCGAGGCGCTCGCCCGCCTGCTCGACTTTCACGCCGCCTCACGGGGCGTGATCTTCTGCAACACCCAGCAGATGGTCGAGGAGCTCGCCGACGCCCTCGCCGCCCGCGGCTGCCCGGCGGAGCGGCTCCACGGCGGGATGGCCCAGCCGCAGCGAACGCGGGTGATGAACGCGTTCAAGAAGGGGGCGTTTCCGTTCCTGGTGGCCACCGACGTGGCCGCCCGTGGGATCGACGTCGACGACCTCGGCCTCGTCGTCAACTACGACATGCCGTACGACGCCGAGGATTACGTGCACCGGATCGGCCGCACGGGCCGCGCGGGCCGGGCCGGGCTCGCGCTCACGCTGGTGTCGGGCGGGGCGGCCCACAAGCTCCAGCTCATCGAGCGGGCGCTGCAGACGAGGATCCGCCGGGAACGGGTGCCGACGGCCGCGGTCGTCGAGGCCCGGCGGGCGGAGCGACTGCTCGATCGGCTTCGCGCCATGATTGCCGGCGGCGGGTTTCGCGGTCGGCTGCCGATCGTGGACCGGCTGGTCGGCGAGGGGCATTCACCCGCGGTCGTCGCGGCGGCGATCCTCGAGCACTTCGCCCCCTCCACGTCACCGTCTCCGGCGGCGGACGACGCGATGTTCGCGCCGCCCCGCGGCCGCCATGTGAGTTCAGGCGGCGGCCCTCGTCGTCCGCCGCGAACCGGTGGGCGCCACCCCGCCGGACGCCCAGCGAAAGCCGGCCGCCCAACGAAAGCAGGACGCCCGGGGAAGCCGCACGGTCGCCCGGCCCCCGGGCCACGCGGCAAGCCCCGCCGACCCAAGCGCCTGTCCACGTGGTGGTGCCGAGCCGCCCGGTCCCATCGATCTCGGCACTGCTGAGCGGTACGACGCCGGCAGCCGGTGTGCAATGGCCGGCGACCTCGCGTGGCGCAGGCTCGTAGCGCGGCTTTTCAACCCGCGGCGCACCTCCATAGACTCCGCATCGGAAGCCCCAATCGCGTGAGCGATGGGGACCTGAGCCTCGCGTGGCGCAGGCTCGTAGCGCGGGTTTTCAAC
>VGYR01000334.1 GCA_016872925.1 Planctomycetota bacterium | reverse complement strand
GTGATGCTGCTCGTGGCGCTGGCGGCACCGGCGGTGCTGGTGGGCGTGGCCTACACCGGCATGCTCGCGGAGCGGCGTCGGGAGCTCGGCACGATGCTGGCGCTCGGCGTGCCCCGCAGCGGGATCGTGGCAACCGTGGCGCTCGAGGCGGCGATCGCGGCGGTGGCCGGATCGCTCGTGGGCATCGTCCTCGCCGCCGCGGGGATCGCTGGCTTCCTCCGCACGGTCGGGTTTGCGCTCGAGCAGCGGGCGATTGCGCTGGCGATGCCGGGGTTTGGTGAGCTTGGTCTGTATGCGGTAGCGAGCGGCGTGCTCGTCGCCGCGACGGCGATCGTGGGCGCCGCGACCGCTGCCTGGCTGGCGGCGGGACGGCAGCCCTGGACGCTCCTGCGGGGCGACACTGCATGAGCGATCCGCCGATCATCGAGGCGCGGCATGCCAGCCTCACCTACCACACCCGCCGCGGTCCGATTACGGCGGTCGACGACGCGTGTCTCGCGATCGCGCCGGGGGAATGCGTCGCGATCCTGGGGCGATCCGGGTCGGGGAAGTCGACGCTCCTGGCCCTGCTCGGCGGGCTCTGTGAGCCGACGGCAGGCGAGGTGTGCTTCGGCGGCCGCCCGTGGCGATCACGCACGCGGCGCGAGACGAGCAGCCTGCGGGCGAGCAAGATCGGGCTCCTCTTGCAGGATGGAGCACTCCTGCCGGGTCTGCGGGCCCTCGACAACGTGCTCCTTCCCGCCGCGCTCGCCGGCAGGCCGCGTGGCTCGCTGACGGCGCGGGCCGAGGAGTTGCTCCGCCTCGTCGGCCTTGCCGATCGATGGGACGCCTATCCAGCGGAAATGTCGGGCGGGCAGCAGCGCCGCGTGGCCCTCGCCCGGGCCTTGGCCGCGGAGCCTGCGGTGATCCTCGCCGATGAGCCGACCGGCGACCTCGACGCTCTGGCAGCGGCTGAGATCGCGGCCATCTTGGCACGCCTACGGGCCGACCAGTCCACTGCGATCGTGCTCGTGACGCACGATCCGGCCCTGGCGGCGATCGCCGACCGCCGGCTGTGGATGGAGCGCGGCAGATGCACGCCGATGACCGATGCCGCGTCACCTCCCACTCCGACTGCGGCAGTTTTTCCGGCGCTGCCGGAACTGTCCGGCGCGGCGGTGTTCGAACCGCCTCCGGCCGACCTCTCGCCGCTTCGGCCGGCGATCAGCGAGGGGAGCCTGGCCCGATCGTGGCTGCCTTTCTTGGGCGGGCTCGCAGTCGCGGCGGCGGCCGTCGCCCTCTTCGACGGGCTCATCGCCAGAAAGCAGTTTGCGGTCGTGCAAACCGCGCGGGCAGAGCGGCGGCTCGCCGAGGACATGGCGATGCAGGATCTGCGGGCCGACATCGACGACGTGGTCGTCGATGCCGATGGCAAAGCCACCGTGACAGCGTATCTCCAAAACTTCCGCCCGGAGCGTCCGCTGCACGTGCTCGGCCCGGCGCTCGAGGTGGGAATCCAGCGCGAAGGCCGCTGGGATAACGTCCCGATCGAGCACGAGAAGCCACCGACCGCCATCCGCACGATCGGCAGCGACAAGACCCTGGTGCCGCTGACGTTCTCAGTGCCGGAGGGGAGCTACGACGAACTGCTCCGGGGCTATCTCCACGTGCGGATCGGCGCGGCGATGGTGGTGAGCGATCGGCCGGACGGCACGGGCGACCTCTTCGAGCGGCTCGACGCCTACTACATCTATCTCCGCGATCCACACCGTACGGAAGACGAGGTCCGCCGTGCGAATGGTTGGGGCGACAAGGCGACGGTGCCGCTCTGGATCGCGATGCCGTCGCACTGACCGCGATGCCCCGCCCCGGCGGGCAACCGGACCGTCCGCGGGCGTGGCTCGAGAGTCGGCCTGCACGTTCGCGCGCGAGCCGTTATGCTGCGGCGTCATGAGCCACAAACACACCCTCCTTGCCCTCGCCTGCACGAAGGATACGGGCCGTCACGGCGCTGGCCATCGGCAACGTCGGCAAGCGGGGCGAGGCCGCGACCCGCGGGCATGGGGGCAGTACGCATACCGCAGAAGGCTGCTGCGACACTCAGGCAAAGCCCAGCTCGCACGACACCTCGCGGATTGCCTGGGCGAAACTCCTGGCCCGGGTGGGGGAGGAGTTTCCACTCGAGTGCCCGAACTGTGGCGGCGACATCCGGCTGATCGCGTTCATCACCGAGCCCGGACCGATCCGGAAGATCCTCACGCACTTGGGCGAACCGCTCGAGCCACCACCGGTGTCGCCCGCCCGTGGCCCGCCCACCGACTGGGGCGAACTCGTGCAGATCCACGACGATCGCGACGTCTTTCAAGCCGCGGCCGACGAAACTGCCCGCGATCGATGTTCACAGCCTCTGAGCGGTGCCGGACGCGAGGTCAAACCAAAGCCCCCAGGCGGCCGACCGAGACGCGGTCCGCGCCGACCCGAGAAAAACGCCACCGATGGGGGGGGCGCAGCCGTTCCGGGTGCCGCTGTTTGAGTGCCGGAAAACCCGGCACCAGCCTCACCATCCGCCCATCAGCTCGGAAATGCCTGTGGGCATGGTTGCGGAAGTGCCGTTGACCGGGCTAGCCTTCAGGGAACGGTACTTTCGCAGGTCGGGCGGGGGGAACAAGCAAGGACACGTCCATGCCAGCAATAGCCCGACACAGGCCGAGCACGCTGCGTCCGCCGGAAAGCCTGGAGATCCGACTGGCCTTGGCGGCCGATGGCCTCGAGACGGTGTGCTGCCCTGCTCCCGCTTCGCTTGCGATCGCCGCCCCAAGCGACGCGCCCACGGTGACGGTCCGCACCGCGGCGGGCGACTGGACCAATGCCGTCGCCCTCCAGGGCAAGGCCCCCGGTGGACCCCTCGTTCGCGTGGCGTTCGATCCGCAGCCGGAGCCGCCGCGAGAAACGATCGTCAGCCTCGGGAAAGCGACCAAACCACGCTTTACGACGGCCACGGCCGTCGATTCGTTCCGCACGCTCGTTTCGGTGAGCCGCGAGGGGAGCTCGCTCACGCTCGATTCCGCCGTGCTCGATCAGGCCGGCGGCGTCGTGCGCCTGGTCGCGCGGGATGCCACGGGCCGGCCGGCGTACCAAATCACACTCACGGTTCGCGATGCCTCCAACCCGACACTGGCCCCGGGCAGCCTTGTCGGCCTGAATCCGCAGCCCTTGCCACCGCGCGATGCCGGCGCGGCGGCGTTCGGCTTCGGCGGCACATTCGGCGCCGCTGCCCGGGCCGCACTGACGGTGACCATCGCCGACGTGAAAAACAAGGCTTTGGCCATGTCGCTGAAGCCCGACGTGCCGCTGAAGGCCGACCAGACAATGCCCGTTTTTTTCACCCTGAGCCGGGGTTCGCGGACATTCGGCGTTGGTGACGTCGTCGTCTCGGGGGGAACGCTCTCGAACTTCTACGGTTCCGGCGACACCTATTCCGCCCTGTTCACACCGGCACCGGATTCCGTGACACCGGGCCGGATCGAAATCCCGGCCGGAGCCTTTGCGGATTTCTACGGCAACGCGAGCCTCGCCGGCGGTCTCGCCAAATCATTCGCCATCGACACCCGTCTCCCGACGGTGACGGTGACGATGGCGCCGAAGGGTACGTCGCCGGACCGACCGCTCAGAGCTGGTGGGTCGATGCCGCTGGTCTTCACGCTGAGCGAGCCTGTGACGGGCTTCGCGGCGGAGGACGTCCTGGTGACGGGAGGAAGACTGGTCGATTTCGCCGGACGGGGTACGACCTTCAAGGCGCGGTTCGTGCCCGTTTCGGCCTCCACGACCGCGGGCGGAATCTCGATCCCGGCCGGAGCTTTCTTCGATCTGGCCGGCAACGCCAATCCCGCCGGCGGCCTCGTCGCACCGATTCCGGTCGATACCCGGCCCACGCGGCTCACCGTGTCGCGGGACGTGGCCACCATCCAGGAGGCCGTCTCACAGATCGCAGATGGGGGAACGGTGTTTCTACCCTCGGGAGTCTACGACGTTGCGACGAACCCGATCACGATCGCCGGCAAGATCGTGAACGTGGTCGGTCTCACGGGATCGGGCAAAGCCGCGGCGCGGCCGGTGATCCGCGGCCACGATACGCCCCGCCCCGCGGCATCGCTCGCCGGCGCGGTCGGCCTGATCAACTACGGCCCCGGTGGCGGAGGGCGGCTGGAAAATCTCACGCTGCAAGGGGGCGATGCCGGCGTGCGCGGCTTCGTCGAGCGGACGACCGCGCCCCAGGGCGTGAGCGTGAACAAGGTATCGTTCATCAAAAACGGCCGCGGCCTGGCGGGGGAGTTCCAGCAGCTTTCGGTGA
>VGYR01000333.1 GCA_016872925.1 Planctomycetota bacterium | reverse complement strand
CAGGCCCTGAAATACGCGGCTCGGGGCTTCCGCTCATTCCCGAATTACCGCACCCGAATCCTGTTCTTTTGCGGCAAACTGGATCTCAGGCCCCGGCTGCAGTGCCACTAAAAGTCCCGAAGAACCTCAAAGTTGGCACCGGTACGCAGACGCTCTCCGGCACCGGCCCCGGAATGACCTTCAATGCCCAGGCCGGTGGGCTGGTGATCAACGGCACCATGGGGGGTGGCGGCGTGACGACGGTTTCGGCCGGGGCCGTCTTCGGTGGCACGGGAGAACTCGGCGGCGGCCTCACGTTCTCCTCGGGTTCCTCGATGTTCCTCTTCAATGCCGCAGCCCCTCTCACCATCGGCGGCGGCGTCACGTTCGGCGATCCGAGCACCTTCGGCGTCGCCAACATCGCCGGGCTGACGAACTCCGTGGCCGACGGCACCTACACGCTGATTTCGGGCAACGTCACCACGACGGGCCTGGCCAACTTCGGTTCTGCAAATGCCTTCAACCTCGGCGGGGGCAAGTCGGCGTACTTTGACGAGGTGTCCGGATCGCTGTTCCGGCTGGTCGTCGGGCCCGGGGGTGGGATCACGATCAATGTGGCCAGCGGCACGCAGACGCAAACGCAGGCCGGCTATCCGCTGCTCGCAGGCACCACGCCCGTCGTGAAGACCGGCGCCGGCACGCTCGTGCTCGATCAGGCCAACACTCTCTCCGGCTCCACGACCGTGCAGGCGGGCGTGCTCCGGCTCCCCAACGCCTCTGCTCTGGGATCGAGCACCCTCGAGGTCGTTGCCGGCGGCACGGCCCAGGTGGCTCCCTCCCTCGTCACGGGCGTCGGCGGGCTCAACCTTTCCGGCACCGGCCTGGTGGACGTCACGAGCGGCGGGCTGACCGTGGCCAGCGGCCTGTCGCCCGCGACGCTCGTGGCCAAGTTGATCGAGGGAAGAAACGGCGGTACCTGGGACGGCACCAGCGGCATCACCTCGAGCGTCGCCGCCGCGCAGGTGGCGAACTTCGAGATGCGGGCCGTGGGCTGAATGGACAACGGCGATGGCTCACTGACCACGACCTACGCGGCCCAGGGCGACACGAACCTCGACTGGGTGGTCGACGTCATCGACGCCTCCAACTTCGCGTCCTCGGGCAAGTACGGCACGGGGGCGGCGGCGACCTGGATGGAGGGCGACTTCAACTACGACGGTGTCGTCGACGTGCTCGACGCCGCCGACTTCGCGACGACCGGGCTCTACAACGCGGGCAGCTACAACTCCGCCCCCGGATCGATCGGAGCCGTGGCGGCCGTTCCGGAGCCGGCGACGGGCCTGGCGGCCCTCGTGGCTGCCGCGGCGGCGTTCGAGCTGCGCCGGCGGCGCGGATAAAAGCTCCTCCGCGCCCTTCACTGCCGATCACCTGCACTGGCCCCTGCTCGACATAGACCTCTCGCTGGAGTCGATCAGGAGTCATACGGGTCACACGTGATCCTCGCGTGTTTGCGAGGCTTGGGGCTGCCCGTGCCTGAGAGGAACGCGGGTTTTCAACCCGCGGCGCACCTCCGCAGACCTCGCACCGGAAGCCCCAATCGCGGAAGCGATGGGGACTGAGCCGCGCGTGGCGCGGGCTCGGGGCCGCCCGTGCCCCCTCGCGAGGGTCAGTGCAGCGTGCCGTGGAGCAGGCCCTTCACGGGTGAGCCGTCGGCGGCGCGGATCGCCCACTCGACCGAGTAGCACCAGGTGCCGGCAAAGCCGGGCACGCGGAGCGTGACCTGCCGGCCGTCGCCCGAGACGTCCACCGCGGCGACCGGCAGCGGCCGCTCGTCGACGTGGGCCGAGCCGTAGTTCTCGGAACGCTTCAGGCCCCACGTGCGCACCTGCCAGGCCGCCGGCTCGCAGGCTTGGCCGGCGTCGAGCGGCTCGGGGAACGAGAGCGTGAGTTCCCCGGGTGCCGCGTGCAGGGCCACGGGGATGCCCAGCGGGGCCGGCGTGCGGCGGATGCGGAACAAGCCCCCGGCTGGGTGCGGTTGCCCGCCCAGGCGAACAGGCCGCAGGCGTAGAGCTGGCCGTCGGTCGGATGGAAGCGGCCGCGCATCACGCCGGTGGGCAGGTCGGGCATCGGCAGCGCCACCATGCCCCCCTGCACGAGGCCGGGGCGGTCCGGCACGGGCTCGGTGAGCACGAGGTGGACCCGCCCCTCGCCGTAGGAGAGCTCGACGAGGTGCCCGGTCAGCGGCTGCCAGCGGTCGCTCGTCACCCGGAGCAGCTCGGCGGGGGAGCGGTCGAAGGCGTTGGTGATCCAGAAGGCCGGCGGCTCCATGGCGGCGTCGCTCGAGTCGGTGACGTCGTGGAAGCCGAACATGTTGCCGTAAAACCCGCCGGGGCGAACGTGGTTGATCCGGTTCTTCGGATTCCAGTGCCCCTCCTGGTCGGTCACCCAGAACGTGCCATCGGGCTCGACGCACACGCCGTTGGCGGCGCGAAAGCCGGTGGCGACGATCTCCGTGGTCGAGCCGTCGGCGGCGACCTTCAGGAGCGTGCCGTGGTGCGGCACGACCGCGGGCAGCGCGTGGCGGGCGCTCTTGGCGTAGAACAGGTTGCCGGCCGCGTCGGCTTCGAGCCCCATCGCGAACTCGTGGAAGTGCTCGGTCACCTGGTGGTCGTCGTTGAAGGTGTCGTAGCGGTCGGTGAGGCCGTCGCCGTCGAGGTCGACGAGCACCAGGATCCGGTCGCGGCAGGCGACGTGGATCCGGCCGCCGATCACCTTGATGCCCAGAGGTTGGAAGAGCCCCGTGGCGATCCGCCGCCAGGCGAGGGTGCCCGACGCGGCCGCGATGCCGCGGACGCGCCACACGTCGCCGTCCCAGGTGCAGAGCACCGCCTCGTCGGGGCCCAGGAAATCGATCCCGGAGAACCGCAGCTGGGCGCTCCACGGGTTGGTGTCGGGCGCGGAGAGTGTGTCGACCGCGAAGGGTCCGGTGCCGCCCCCGGGGGCGATCGCCGTGGTGACGACCCCGGGCCAGAGCGGCGGGGCGGGGCGGGCGACGAGCGCACGGGGGAGCGGAGCGACGAGCGACGCGGCGTGGCTGGCGAGCGACGCGACGTCGGCCGCGGCAAGTGCCACCGCCACGTCGAGCGGCTCGTCACCGGCGGGGATTCGCACGTCGACGAAGCCGTCGGCGGCGACGACGGTGGCGGCCGGGCCACTGGCGGGTGGCACGCCGATGATCGCGGCTGCCGCAGGCGCCGCGGCGAGCCGCGCCACCAGCGGCTCTGATCGCGGGCCGAACGAGAACGATCGCACCGCCACGGGAATCTCGCGGCCCTCCCGCTGCAGGGGCTTCGCGAGGTCCGCCGTCTCCAGCACGCTCGTCGAGCCCACCAGGTAGTCGAGCACGACCGCCGACCGCGGGGCATCGGCGGTGTCGCCCACGGCAGGTGCGTGGTGCAGGCGGCGGAAGCGAACGTGGCTCCGCGGCAGTGGGCCGTAGGGCCGGCCGTCGCGGCCGAGCGGTCGCGGGTCGGCGAACGAACCGGTGGCCGGATCCGCCCAGCCGGGCATGGTGGGCAGCGATGCCTGGATGTCGCCGCTCACCCGCGGGTGCCGGCCGTGCCGGCCGTCGAAATTGATGCCCGCCCAGTCGATGAACGCCTCGCCGGTCCAGAACGCCGCGGCCCGGAGCGTGTCGAGTTCGTAGAGCAGCCAGGCGTGGCCGCGGCCCACGCCGCCGGCGCCCGGATCGAGCCTGACGGCGAGCCCCTTCCGGGCCACGTTCCGGCCGCCGGTGCCGACCTCGAACGACCCCGCCAGGAAGGGGCCGTAGTCGTGCAGCCGCCAGGTCTCGATCGTCGAGGGCTCCGGCCCGCGGGTCGTGCCGATCGGAAGCGAGGCGAGATAGTCCGCAGTCACCGGGGTGTACGCGGCGCGATTGCGGTCCTTCAGGAACGTCTCGCGGATGTAGTGGATCACGTCGTATTTCTGGGACGGCACCATCCACGTCTGCGCGACCATCAGGCCGTTGCCGGCGGTGAGCGTGCGGTACATCGAGTAGGGATCGGCGCCGCGCTTGAAGGTTCCTTCGGCGAACCGCAGGGCCGTCGGGAGCGACCCCGGCGCGTCGAGCGTGCCGTGGCAGTTGACGCAGACCCGGCCGTAGATCGCCTCGCCGCGGGCGAGCGACTTCGTGGCGAGCTTCGGCTTCGCCCAGTCGGCGAGGAAGGCGGCGTGATCGACGGCGGCCTCGTAGGCCGCCGGAGGTGCGTTGGGCATGGATGAATGACGGAAGGTGAGAGTCCTTTATGGGGCCTGTTGGAGGCAACCAGAAGCCGGAGGCAGCTGCACGAGGTCGAGGCTGGCATTGCACA
>VGYR01000332.1 GCA_016872925.1 Planctomycetota bacterium | reverse complement strand
AGCCTGTGTAATCGCTCCGCGCGCTCGAGGGTGCCGCGGGGTTCGCTGCTGACCGGTTGGCGCCGCTCATAGACTTGAGACACCCTCACCTCGCTTTCCTTGGCCTTCCCCGGAGGAAAGGGCCACAGCGAGACCACCGCCCCGGAACCCAGAATCAGCCGACAGCACGGCCCGTGCCGAACAGGAGTGGCATGGGGCTGATCATGCTCGTGCTGATCGGGATCGTGCCGGCCGCCTACGCCCTCGACATGCGGTCCTCGTCCACCGAGATCGCGGCCGCGGCCGCGGCGATCGGCCGGCTCGAGGAGGAGCTGTCGACCCCCGAGATGGTCGCCATGATGGAGGCGCTCAAGGGCCGTCACCTCGCCGAGTCGCGGGTCCGACGGATCGCCCGCCGCGAAGGTGTCGCGGCGGCCGAGGTGCTGGAGGGCGAGTTCGTGGAGGACGTGCTGCACCCGGAGCCGCATGCCGACATCGTGCTCGCCACCCTCGATCCGCTGCCGCTGGCAGCCGCCCTGCGGGAAAGCCTCGCCGACCGCAGCGACTTCGCCGAACTCTCGACCGAGGATCGCTGGAAACTCCGCACGCAGTTCGTGGAGCTCGGCGCCGCCGTCCGCACGCTGATCCACGAGTTCGGCGATCGTCTCGGTGACGACCGCCGCCGCGTGCTCAAGGGACTCGCCAAGGGCTTCTCACGTCCGGTCGAGTACGTGCCGGAGTGGGTGGTGATGGGCGTCGCCCTGTGCCTGGGCCTGGGCACGATGGTCGGCTGGAAGCGGATCGTGGTCACAGTGGGCGAGAAGATCGGCAAGAAGCACCTCACGTATGCCCAGGGGGGAGCCGCGGAACTGGTGGCCGCCTCCACGATCGCGATGGCCGACTCGCTCGGCATGCCGGTGAGCACCACGCACGTGCTCTCCAGCGGCATCGCCGGCGCGATGTGGGCCAACCAGTCGGGGATCCAGGCCAGCACGGTCCGGCGGATCGCCGCGGCCTGGGTGTTCACGCTGCCGGTGGTGATGGCCCTCGCCGGCGGCCTCTACCGTCTCTCGGCCGTATTCGCCGGCTGACCGAAGCCTCGGCGATCAACGCGACTGCGGGGTGGGCCGCCGTTCACCGGATCGGCCGCTGCTTGTCACGGAAGAACTCCCAGACCCGTTCGGCACCCGCGAACGAACCGATCGGCACGCTGCCCTCCCGCCGCGGCTTGGATCCGGGCCATCCGTGCCCGCCAGCCGAGTCGACGACGAACACCGTCGCAGCCCCGTCCGGCGTCGCCTCGTGGAGGGTCGTGGTCACCGTGCCGCGGGTCTCGACGATCGGTTCGACCCGAGATCCGTTCGCGTCGACCCAGAACCGCACGACCTCGTCCAGCGGCTTGAATGGCGCTTGTTGTGCGCGGCGCACGATCGGGTTTCGGCTCATGCCGCCTTCCAGCGGCACCTCGTCATCCCGGCTGCCGTTGATGATCAGGATCGGCAGCGGGATGGACGGCTTGGTATCGAACGTGAACATGGAAGCCACCACCGGGGCGACCGCGGCGAGCCGCTCCGGCCGTGCCACGGCGTACACGAACGTCATCATGCCGCCGTTGGATCCCCCCGTCATGCACACTCTGCTCGGATCGGCCCCGTGATCCCGCACGAGCGTGTCGATGAGGATGTCGAAGTAGGCGATGTCGTCGGCATCATCGACGAGATGTCGCAGAAGGTGGCCGGTGTTCCACGCGTGGCGATGCTCGCGGAACGACGTGCCTTCGGCGTACACCACCATGAAGCCTTCAGATCGTGCGACCGCGTCGAAGCCGGAGTTGGCCCGCATGAGCTCGGCGCTCCCCAGGCCGCCATGAAGCACGAGCACGGCCGGCCTCTTCGTCCCGTCGATCGGCGCGTTGACGACGACCGCCCGGCGGACCTGGCGTCCGACCTCGAACGAGACGTCGACGTCGGACGCCCGCGGCGGGTGTTCCGGGGCGGGACGATGCCCGAACACCTGCCGGTAGAAGCCCCAGTTCGCATCGCCGAGGGCTTCGAGCGTGCGCCGGGGGTTGTGGTCCACGCCCGGCAGCACGGTCCAGGAGTGCGGGATTCCAAGCCGCTCCAGGTGCTCGTGGAACTCGCGGTTGTTGGCGAAGGTCTCGTCGCGATCGCCGCACACCACGCGAACGAGCGAGCCGCGCGCGATGGCCTCGGCCCGGTGCTCGGCGAGCACCCATGGGCTGACGCGCCTGAAGTACTCGGGATCGCCGCCGTACACCCGCTCGAGCACCTCCAGGGCTCGTCGTCGGCCGGCTCGTGGCGCGTCGGCAAGGAGGTCGGCCTGCAGCGGCCCTCCGCCCATGATGGACACCCCGCGGAACACGTCGGGAAAGGCGAAACCCAGCCGGGCCGCCCCGTAGCCCCCCATGCTGTAGCCGTCGAGCACCCGCCCCTCGCGCGCCGCGATCGTGCGGGAGGAGGCGTCGACGTGGGGCACCAGTTCCCTGACGATCATGGTCTCCAGCGGGGCCGAGCCGTCCTTCCAGTCGACGTACATGCCCTCGGCCAGTCCGTTGACGAACACGACGAGGCACGGGGGGACCTTGCCGGCTTCGATCGCCGTGGCGAAGTGGGCGGCCACCCTGGGGATTCCGGCAAGCCCGCCCCGCGAGCCGTGGAGCCAATAGACGACCGGGAAGCGGCGGTCCGGCTCGCGTTCGTAGGCGTTCGGCGTGAACAGGTGATAGCTGACCGGGGCCTTCGCGGCCGCGCTTTCGAAGGTGTGGAACGACACGCCGGGAGCCGTGATCTCCTCGGTGACCCAGGCTCGGTCCGTTGCCGCCTCCACAGGCTCGGCGGCGCGGCCGAAAGCCGGCGCGACCACGGCCAGGATGAAGCCGAGCAGGGAGGACGCGTGAACGATGCTCATGGCACCCCGTTCAACGGACGGGAGAGCCGGCGGTTGCGGTGGGGGCGTGGGGGCGACGCCCAGTCGCGTCGTCCGGGGCCGGCGCTGCCTCACGGCATGATCACGCCGGCGATCGCCGCCGAGAGGGCATTGGCCAGGGTGCTGATCACGAGCATTTTCAAGCCCAACTGGGCGAGATCGCTCCGCCGCTCCGGGACCAGGGCGCCGATCCCGCCGAGCTGGATCCCGATGCTCGAGATGTTGGCGAAGCTGCACATCGCGATCGTCGCCAGCGAGAAGGCCTTGGGCGTGAGCGTCTCCTTGAGCTTCCCGAGGTCGAAGTAGGCGATCATCTCGTTGAGCACCGTCCGCGTGCCGAGCAGGCCGCCGATCGTCTGGCAGTCCTGCGCCGGCACGCCGATCAGCCAGGCGAAGGGGGCGAACACCAGCGACAGAATCTGCTGGAGCGACAGGTCGGGACGGTCGAAGAATCCGCCGACCCAGCCGAGCGCCAGGTTCACCAGGGCCACCAGGCCGATGAACGAGATCAGCACCGCGCCGACGTTGGCCGCCAGCATCATCCCCTCGCGGGTGCCGCGGGCAGCGGCGTCGAGGACGTTCGAGTCGAGTCGCTCGTCCGCAACCTTGAGCGTGCCGAGCGTCTCCGGATCACCCATCTCGGGGACGAACATCTTGGTGAGGAAGATCGTGGCCGGAAAGCTCATCAGGATCGCGGTCAGCAGGTCGCGGAGTTCGCACCCCGCCGCCTTGTACGCCCCCAGGATTCCCCCGGACACGAGCCCCATGCCGCTGACCATCACCACGGCCAGCTCCGACCGCGTGAGCCGCGGCAGGTACGGACGGATCACGAGCGGCGCTTCGGTCTGGCCGAGGAAGATGGACGCCGCGGCGTTGAGCGTTTCGGCGCCGCTCGACCCCAGGATCTTCGCCGTCACCCAGGCGAACACCCGGACGATCTGCTGCATGATCCCGAGGTGATAGAGCACCGCGAACAGGGCGGCCACGAACACGATCGTGGGCAGGACGCGAAAGGCGAACACGAAGCCGGTGGGCCCCGCCGGATCGGCGAGCTTGTCGCCGAACACGAACCGCGCCCCCGCGTCGGAGCAGGCCAGGACCGTGTCCACCCAGTTCGCGGCCGCCTCGAGCGCCCGCTGGCCCGCGGCAGAGCGCAGGAGGATGTAGCCGAGCAGCACCTGCATCGCCAGCCCGCCGATCACCATCCGCGGCGAGATCCGGCGGCGGCTCTCCGAGAACAGCCACGCCGAGCCGAGGATGGCCGCCACACCGAGCAGCCCGCGGTATCGATCGAGATCGCCCATGGTCCGTCCTCCCCCGTGATGAGCCGCGCTCGTGCTCCGTCACGTCTTGATTTTCGGATAAAGGAACTTGAGTTTTCCGCGGGCGTCTTTGACTCTCATCTGCCAGTCGACACCACGTTGCCTCGTATTGGCATCCGTGGACCAGGCAG
>VGYR01000331.1 GCA_016872925.1 Planctomycetota bacterium | reverse complement strand
TCCTTTGGCACAGCTGTATCTCCAACGAAGGCTTTGACAAAAAATCCTGACAAAGCCGATCATCGCAAACACGGGCTTGCCGCGCCAGCCCAGATTACCCAGAGTGCGCGCCGGCCCTGACTGGCACTATGCCACCCAAGTCACCGGCACCGCCCCCACGGCGACGACATCAGGAAGCACCGGCATCGGATCGGCAGGCGGCACCGGCAACGCTGCGAACTACAACAACAATGCCGACTGGAACAGCCAAAACGGCAACGTCACGACGGTGGGCACCAATGGCGGCCCGAGCGCCTACGATCTCTTCGACATGAGCGGCAACGTCGCGGAGTGGAACGACCCCAACGCCACCGCCAGCGAGGTCCGCGGGCTGCGGGGCGGCCGCTTCAGCGACACCAGCGCGGTTTCCCTGTCGCGCACCCTTCGCAGCGAGACCAACCCCTCGAACTTCGCTTTCGGCATCGGGTTTCGACTTGCCGCTCCCGTGCCCGTGCCCGAGCCCACGACGTGGGCGCTGGGCGCGAGCGGGCTCGCGGGCGTGGCATGGCTAGCGCGGCGGCAGCGGGCCTGATACGGACTCCACGTAATCCTCGCACGTCGCTTCAGCACCACACCGGGTTCCCCGATTCGCAGGAACGAGGCTGCAGCGCGGGGCTGCCCGTGTCCGGGAGCCGGCGTTGCTTCCTCCGCGCAGCCATGGATGGCCGAGGGCCGCGGATTGCCAACAACCGCGGAACACCGTATGATGTTCACGCGTACACATCCCAGGCAGCAAGGGGCTTCGCCATGAATGCCGACACGATCCGGGAATACCTTCGCAGGGAACCGTTTGAGCCGTTCGTGATCCGGATGTCGAACGGCGCGGTCCATGAGATCCGGCATCCTGAGTGCGCCTTCGTGATGAAGACCAGGGTGATCGTTTACTACCCCGACGACGACCGTAGCGTGACCTGCTCCTTGGTGCACATCAACAGTGTCGAGGCCCTGCAGGCGAACTGAACCGCGGCCGCGGATCGGATAGGCTCGACGGCCATGCCACGCTTCGCGGTTCTCGAGCACACCGGCGCCCCCGACGATCCCGCAGGCCTGCATTACGACCTGCTGCTGGAGCAGGGGCCACGGTGCCGCACCTGGCGGCTCCCCACGATTCCAGTCCCCGGCGGCCCCGATGTCGTGGCCATCGAACTGTCGCCGCATCGGCTTGCCTGGCTCGATCACGAAGCCGGCGACGTGTCGGGCGGCCGCGGCTTCGCGCGGCGGATCGACGCGGGTGCCTATGCGCTCACAGCCGTGGCGGACAGCGAGGCCAGCAGGCCCGTGGTCGTGCACATAACGCTCCACGGCGAGCGGTTTTCAGGCGAACTCATGCTCAGCAAGCATGCCGACCAGTGGCTCGCGCGACTCGCAGGACCACACACGCCATGACCGCCATGCGTGATGCCCGCGACGACTGGCGGCACTTCGATGCCGGGGCGATTCCCAGCAAGGCATCGACGCCCCATCTCGACGCTTTCCTCGAAGCGGTCGCCGAAGAAGCAAGCGGCTCGCAACTCGCGCTCCTCGACGTGGGCTGCGGCAGCGGGCGGCTGAGCCAACGGGTCCACGAGCAGGGGTTCTCCGTGCTCGGCGTCGACATCAATCCCGATGCGATTCACACGGCCCGGCAACTCACCGTGCCGACCGACGCCACCGCCCGCTCGCTGCGGTTCGAGGTGGCCGACTTCGCGGCGGATGCGTCACCGCTGCTCGACGGCGGCCCCTTCGACGTGGCGGTCTGCCAGTTGGTGATCTCGATCATCGGCACGCCCCGGCAGCGGGCAAATCTCCTTCGCCACGCGCGACACAATCTTTGCCCTGCCGGCAGGCTCTTCCTCTCGGCCTCAGGTGTCTCCGACACGATCAACCCCGGCTACGGCCGGCTCTACGCAGACGACTTTCCGCTGACCGGCGAGCGGCACACCTACTTCTCGCGGGATGCCCGCGGCGACGTGCTCTACACGACCCACCACTTCACCGAGCAGGAGCTCCACGACCTGCTCGCGGCCGCGGGGTTCGACGAGATCGGCGTGACCACGGAGCGGGAGACGAGCAGCCGCCGTCCCGACGAGGCGGCCTACTTTCTCTACGCAACGTGCCGCGCGAACTGCTGAGCCACGCGGGCAAGTATCCAGCGTCGCGCAGCCGTACGGCTTACGCCGTGACGCTTCCTGAAGCCCGAACTCAGCTCGGGGCTGCCCGTGCCCCGCAAGCCGGCGTATGCCGACGAGCGAAGCCAGGATGGCGTAGCGAAGTCGGCATCCGAGTGAGCCGAGGCCTGGAGGGCCGAGGCGAGCGTCCGGCGCCGGGGCACGGGCAGCCCCGAGCCCCACGCAAGGCTCATGTGCACGTCGGGACCGTGCACTCGTCGCGCAGCCTGCGCGGCGATCGCGGTGGAGGACCTCGTCCGCCACTGGTATGGCGGAATCCCCCTGCCACCACCGGAGCCGGCCGTCATCGAGCGGGAGCGACGGCGGTCGCTCCTCTCGGCGGCGGTCTCGGCGCTGGCGGCGAGCCTCGCGATGACCTTCGTGGCGGGGAATGGCGGACGACCACTGGATCACGCGGTCGACGCGGCGGAGGCGTGGGCGAAGGCCGGCCCACCACTCCCGCTCGCCACCACGTCGCTCTGGCATCTCAGCCAGCAGCTCGAGCGGCCTTAGGACCAGGCAGCCGTACGGGAGAGTGGAGTACACTCCCGGCCATGACAGGCCGACGGTTTTACGACTGGCAGACCGCCGGCGGTGCCGACGACGTCATGCGCATGGTGGACGCGCTCGAGCGTGCCGAACTGCATTGGTGCGCGATCGGTGGTATCGCGGTCAATCATTGGGCGGCGGAGCCCATGGTCACCCGGGACGTCGACTTCGTCGTCGCCGTCGATGAGATCGACCGCGCGGTGGCGGCCCTCGAGGCCGTCGGATTTGCCGCGGAGCGGCACCCCTGGTCGGTGAACTTCCGCGGCAGGTCCCAGGTCAGCCTGCAGCTGAGCACGGAGGACTTTTACCGTGACTTCGCAGCGCATGCGGTGCCGGCGGACGTACACGGAATCCTGCTCCGTGTGGCGTCGCTCGAGGACACGCTCGCCGGCAAGATCAAGGCATGGCGGACACCCGAGCCACGGACCAGCAAGGCGATCAAAGATCTCGGTGACATCGCCCGGCTCGTCGAGGCTCATCCTCAACTGGAAGCCACGCTTCCGCCAGATGTCGTCCACGCCCTGGCCAGATAGCGAGGGGACAGTCGACGATCCCTTGCACTTTGCATGACGTTCTCTGAACCCGAGCGGACCACACGCCCCATGCCACAACTCGCCCTTGTCGCCGCCTGCCTGCTCGCCACGGCCGCCGTCCGCGCCGACACGATCTACACCGGCGGCGACATCCTCACGATGCACGGCCCCCAGCCCGAGACGGTCGAGGCCCTCGTCGTGAAGGACGGGAAGATCCTGTTCGCTGGCCCGCGCGCCGAGGCGCAGGCCATCGCCGGCCCTGACACGAGCACCGTGGACCTGAAGGGCAAGACGCTCCTCCCGGGCTTCATCGACACGCACGGCCACCTCGTCTACTTCGGCAAGAACCTCGTCGACGCCGACCTCTTCGGCTGTGCCGACGTGGCCGACCTGCTCGCCCGGATGAAGAAGCAGGTGGAGCGGACGCCTCCCGGGGCGTGGGTCGTGGGCTTCGGCTACCAGCCGCGGCAGATGAAGGAGAACCGCACGCCGACGATCGAGGAGCTCGATGCGGTGGCCGCCGACCGGCCCGTGATGATCGTCGATTCATCGGGCCACTTAGGCGTTGGCAACTCGAGGGCTTTCGAGGCCGCCGGAATCACCGCCGATACGCCGAACCCCACCGGCGGCTCGTTCGCCCGGAAGGCCGACGGAAAGTCGCTCGCGGGCCCGGTGGAGGAGACGGCGCTCAATGCCGTGCGGAGCAGGCGGCCGCCCTTCACGGGCGAACTCGCCGACGCCGTGATCACCGGAGCGGCCAAACTCTGGGCGAGCTATGGCCAGACGACGGCGATGGAGGCGGGGCTCGGGCTGGGCAGCGACGACATCCAGGTGGTGGTCAACGCCATCGACAAGAGCCTGCTGCCGATCGACCTCTACATCGCCGCCAAGGACTCGACCGTCGACGACAGTCGAGTAGGCCCGGGGGCTTTCGCCCCCGGGCCTCTCTCAGAACCGGACTTGTGGGTCACACATCCGGCTCTTTGGGTTCCGGTCTCAGCGGACGGACAATGCTGTCCGGCCAGAGGCCGGTGCAACCGACTTGCGTCGGCTTCACTGGCGCCGAGATCGTTCGCGGTCCTGCGGTTCGCTATGTGCAGCAGGGAGTCTCTGCCGCCGGATGCGTCCGACGGTCCTGACTCCCCGCCCCCTGGCGGGCTGGCGGCGAACACGAACTTCAGTTGGCGTGATCTCATGCTTCAAAACCCATCGCCCCCTTCGCTCCAGCCGCTTTCACGGCCTTCATCGCTACTACGGGGCGATCCGACTTCTCCTC
>VGYR01000330.1 GCA_016872925.1 Planctomycetota bacterium | reverse complement strand
TTTTCGGCAGCTGCGATAGTGATCAAAGCCATGGTGTTCACCTCCAAATGGCAAAAGTCCGTAGAGATCCGACCCATTGGCGGGTTATCCGCCGCAGGGGCTTGGGACTCGGTTGACCGCCGTTCGGCCCTCCTGACTCCCGAAAAACGTCGTAGTCCAATGGGTTTCACCGGATCCGGCCGCGGTGCGCCGCGATGGACATGGCCGCCGGGGCCCGCACGCTGTCGAGCGGCACCAGCACGCTCGTGACGTCCGGCAGGCGGAGCGTTGGGACCGTGAGGTTGCTCAAGCCGCCGTGGACTTCAACCACCTTCACGCCGTCGATCTGTCGCAGGCGGTCGAGGATCTCGTCTGCCGAGCTGGCGATGACGCCGAGCACCTTGTCGGTGATGGTGTAGACCACGCCGTAGCAGCAGGGGATCATCGCCTTCGCACCATTCGAGTGATGCGCGGGTCGCTTCAATCGGCTCTTCATGGAATCGCTCCTGGGGTAGGGGAAGTCGGGCGTTGGTTCCGGGGTATCGCGGTCAGGTACGGCGCGGCCGTCGCAGGCGACCACGCTCAAGGGCTGCCAGCTGGGACGGACTCGCCTTTCTGGTCCGTCGCGGCTTCATGATTCCGGCGACCGTCCGCACATAGCGGCTCGGAAAAACAACCGTCGCGCCGTCGTCACCGTCGTGGGCGATGTCGATGAATGGCAGCGCCCGAAGTCGGTTCGCGACCGCACCGGCATTGGTCGTAGACGCCGCGAGCAGGTCGCCACCCCACGGACAGATCTCGCCGTGCCGGCAGACGACCGTGTAGTTCCACGGGTCGGACCAGCGGCCGCGAGCGGCCTCGTCGAGGCCAATCTTCCAGCGGTGGCCAAACTCCTTGCGCAGGTCGATGGGCGTGCTCATCGGCCACCCCCCCTCGCCCTGGTCACGAAGGCGATGAGGTCGCTGCCGAGCACGTAGAGCCGCTTGCCCGAGCGGTGGGTCTTCAATCCCGCCCGCACGGCCGCCCGGAAGGCGGCATCCCGCCAGCCCATTCGGGCCTTTACTTCATCGAGCCGATAGATCGCGTCGGGGATGATTGCCCCCGGGGCGCTGGCTCGCGACTGGGGGGACAACTCTCTGCGTTTACTGCACATGCGGGTTCTCCATGAGGTTCGGTGCCGGATGGGTGTCCATCACAGCCCTCATGAATCACCGCGTTCATTCACCAAACACCGTTTGTGAACGGCTGTGCAAACGAAAAAGGGGCTGGATTCCCGCCGGAACCCAGCCCCTTGGTTCTGTTTGCCACCCGCGACCGCCGTTCACCTAGTTCGCAAAGCGGCCCCCCTGACGTTCACCCCACGTCGCGTCAATGTGGTCGTCGATGTCTTCGTAGGATTCGACGTGATCGCGATTATCGCGTACCACTTGCCTGTTCTCGTCACGGCCCCGGTCCGGTCCGCCCGCCCGCTTCATCGACTTTCTGGCCCGCACCTCCTCCCGCCTCACCTTGAGCGTGTTTTCGTAATAGTCGCCCCCATCGAACGCGCTGGGCGAGCAGCCGAACAACGCGCCGATCTCCTTGAGTGGCTTCTCCTCCGTGAAGTCCGGCGCGATGACGTGGAGTGTCTTCAGCTTCTCGTCGACGGTCAGCGTCACCCCCCCAGTTTTCGACTGCTTCTTGCCCCTCGCGCCGCCGCGGGTCTGCATTCGACGCGCAATCTGCTCCAGTCTTTCCAGCACCCGATCCTCGGTCCTGGTTTCAATTTCCATCGCATGGAGGGCTTCCGTGAGGCCCGGCCACTCGTCGGACAGTGTCTCGGAGGCACCAGTCTCTTCGTAGGCGTCCGACTCGTAGGCCATGCAGTGCGGACATGATTCGGCCCACAGGTCGGCCTCTATCGCTCGGTCCTCAAGTTCCAAATCCGAGCCGGGAAAGTCCGACACGTCACCCTCGGTCCCCTCGTCGCGGGCGATGCGAAGGGAGTCTGCAGAAGAGGTTCGCGTCGATGTAGTCGTAGAAAGCCCACCGGCCGCCTCGGGGTCCTGGCGCGTTGAGGTCGGGGTTTGTTCGTCGTCCGCGGACATGGGTCATCCTCCGTTGCAGTCCTAGGCATCCATGCCTGGGGTGGGAAAGTCTCCATTGCCGGGGCGTGAATGTAGCGTCGATCGAAGTGGCGTCAAGCTTTTTCCCGATAACGCGCGTAATCGTCGAACAATACGCGTTTTTAGCTTTGGCCGGCGGGTTTGCCGGCCAAATGTGCCACCCCCTTGCGAGGCCCCCTGCCGCGCTGGCACGATGGCCCCCCGTACCACCCCCTTGGGGAGCCGACTGTGCGGGCCGCCACCGCTCTTCCGTTCTTCCCGCAGCGCATCGCGATCGAGATCAAGGTCGGCCCGAAGCCGCGCAGCTACCGCGAGCGTGACGGTGTCGGTTTCCGCCGCGGCGACGTCGGCACGCACACCAGCCGCACGATCATGTTCGCCGAACTCGCGGCGCTCTTCGACGCCGTGCCGGCCACCGCGAGCGACGCCGACATCACCGTCGCGATCCGCCACGCCAACTGCTTGAGCAAGTCGACGACCTCCACGCGGCGGCTCACCCATCAGCGGCTCACAGAACTCTACGCCCTCGACCCCCACGTGCCGATCTACCGCGTCCTGCGGCGGCTCTGGACGCTCGAACCCACAGGCCGACCGCTACTCGCCCTGCTCGTCGCCATCGCCCGCGACCCGATGCTCGCTGCCAGTGCTCCCGCCGTCGTGCTGCTACCCATCGGCGCCGACTTCGCCCGCGGCCCGATGAAGGACGCGATCCGGGCAGCGATCGGCGACCGGCTCAGCGACGCGATCCTCGACAAGGTCGTCCGCAACGCCGCCAGCTCGTGGACGCAGTCCGGCCACCTCGCCGGCCGCTCGATCAAGACGCGGCGCCGAGTAACTGCGACGCCGTCCACCGTGGCGCTCGCTCTCTACCTAGCCCACGCCGCCGGCTTCCGCGGCCCGCACGTGTTCGCGAGCGCGTGGACGAAGCTCCTCGACGCCGACGCCAGCGCGATCCGCAGCCTGGCGATCGAGGCCAAGCGGGCCGGTCTCATCGACATCCGCGCTGCCGGCGACGTGGTGGACGCATCCTTCGACCGCCTCGACCCGGGCCCGCCTGCCGCCAGCACGACCACTTCGGAAGGAGTCGCCTGACGGCGTCGCCACCCATGGGCCGCATCGAGGAACTCGCCGAGCACTACGCCAAGCACGTCTCCCTGCCCTGGGAACGGGGCGTCGCCGGTGCCCAGCGGGTGATCATGGTCGTCTACGACAAGGAGGCCGAGCGGATGCTCCGGGCCCGCCGGCAACTGTTTGCCACCGCGACGGAGGCCGCCGGTCACGACTGGCACGAGGTCGACCTCTCCAACGCCTTCGCGGCCTGGATCGCGGCGGATGATTTCCGAGACGCCTACTTCGAGTCACCCGAGGACCTCGATCTCAAACTCCAGACCGAGTTTGTGGATGTCCTGGCCGCCAAGGTCCGCGACGCCCTCACGGCATCCGACGTCACCGACAACTCGGTTGTCGCCCTGTTCGGCGTTGGCAGCCTGTTCGGATTCGCCCGCGTCTCCCAGGTCGTCCGGGCCATCGAGCGCGACGTCCGCGGTCGGCTCGTGATCTTCTTCCCGGGCCACTTCGAGCAGAACAACTACCGGCTCCTCGACGCCCGTGACGGCTGGAACTACCTCGCCGTCCCGATCACCCACGCCGGCAACCAGCACGTCTAGTAGCACCCCAGTAGAGGTCCGCCATGAGCATGGCCACCATCAAAGACATCCTCCTCATCGACCCCTCCCGGGAGCCGCTGGTCAACAACGGCCAAGCCCGCCTCGCCGACCAGACCGACGCGAAGGTCGTGGCCGAGCTGCGCGGCGAGTTGAAGATGTTCGTCTGCGAGGGCGAGTTTGCCCGCGGGCTCGACTGCATCCTCTCGGAATACCTCGGCAACCTCGGCAACTCGTCGCAGAAGGCGGTCTGGGTCAGCGGCTTCTTCGGCAGCGGCAAGAGCCATCTGCTCAAGATGCTCGCCCACCTGTGGGCCGACACGCCCTTCTCCGACGGCGCCACGGCCCGCGGCATCGTGCCCGAGATGCCGAAGGAGATCCGTGCCCACTTCGCCGAACTCGATCAGGCCGGTCGCCGCTATGGCGGCCTGTTCTCCGCCGCCGGCACGCTGCTGGCCGGCTCCCACGACCGCGTCCGCGAGACCGTGCTTGGCGTGATCCTCCGCGCCGCCGGCCTGCCGGAGCAGTACCCCGTCGCGCGATTCGTCCTCTGGCTCGAGCGGGAAGGCGCCCTCGATACGGTGAAGAAGCACGTCGAAGCCAACGGCGGCACCTGGGAGAAGGAGCTTGCCAACCTCTGGGTGAGCACCCGCATCCGCAAGGCGATCCTGGCGTGGGACAAGAACTTCGCCCCCAGCGAGGCCGACGTCCGGGCGGCGCTCAAGCAGCAGTTTCAGGAGCAGACCGGCGACCTCACCACGCCGGAGTTCATCGGACTGGCCAAGGACGTGCTCCTGCGGCA
>VGYR01000329.1 GCA_016872925.1 Planctomycetota bacterium | reverse complement strand
CGTCGTAAAACTGACCACCAGAAAAGCGTTCGGCTTTCGGACCGCGAAAGGCATTGAAATCGCGTTGTTTCATGTCCTTGGCAAACTACCGGAGCCAGAATCAACCCACAGATTCTGCTGAGGAGGCTATTATCAACGCGCTGTTTTCGGTGATCAGGTCCGGCCAGATTGCCGACCGGATCGCCGCCTCCGGCCTCAACTACCAGGTTGAGCCGGGCGCCCACTGGCGCAGCGGTACGATGCGGGTCGAAAAAGCGATTGACGGCTATCGCCGCAGCTTTAGCATCAAATGGCAGATCAAGGGTGCTTTCTACCATGCGCCGACCCGCACCGCTAGCGCCTACCTGTTCCTGTACATCCACACCGACGAAGCGCTTTCGACGCGCAACCAAACCCGGCAGATGATCGCCAATATCGCCATGCCGGTGCAGCAGTTCATCTTCGACCGCCTGCCACGCCAAGAGATCGATTTGCCGCGGATGCGGGCGCTGGTCATTCATCATCGCTCGCACGAGGTCGCCCGCACCCTGCAAACGATCCAGAACCTGGGCTACCGGATCGATTCGTTCATCGGCATCCCATATGGCGATGTGGGCTGGGATTACATCACCATGCTCGATCACGCCTCCGATCACCACTATCTCTCGCTGAAGACGATCACCCACCCGACCGAACCGAACCAGTATCAGATTGATTTCCGCCAATCGTCATTTCTGGATGTCGAGACCGAACAGGCGATTGCAACGCTCTATGAGGACCCGGCGATCGCCGGCGACTATCTGACGGCGATGCAGGCGCTGGCCGAATATCGCCTGGTGTGTGCGCTGCGCGCCTGCCGCGAGCATGGCGAACGGCTGATCGTTTACGAAGATGGCGGTTATGTCGTCGCAAGGATCTATGATATCTACCGCGACCCCGGCCACCCTTCGCACTCGCTGATCAAGGCCGCAATTGACGACGGCCTGATCGTCGGTGCGGTTGAGGTGACCGTGGCGGGCGAACGCAAGAATCAGCAGGTGATCGAGGAGAATGACGGCCGCGCCTTGCTGCCGGTGCTCTCGAGCGCCCGCAGCGACATCAAAGCGGTCTACGAGGCCGTGGGGGTCGCCGAGGCGGTCATCCACGCCGCGGCCAGTTCATTCGGTCGCCTTGGCCTGCCCACCTTCCAGGCCCGCCGGGTCGCGGTTATCGGCGGCAACGGGGCGATCGGCGCCCGGTTGGTCGAGCAGTTTACCCTGATCCATAACAGCACGGCGAATGTCTTTGCGGTTGATATTTCCGAGCGCCCGTTTGCGCTGGAGATTGACCGTGAGAGCCTGCCCCACGCGGCGGCACGCCTCAGATACCACCGACTCCCGCGCTACGTAGTCGCCGAAGGCAGCCTGCCGGTAATCCTTGATCGGCCCTACAGCGACCAGGGCAGCCTTCCCGATCGGATCGGCGTCGCGCAGGCGATCCGGGCCTTTCTCGCCGGGCAGTCGCGGTACCAGGAGTTGGCGCTCACCAATAGCTATCCGCTGCCGGCGGCCGATCTGAAATGGCTGTGGCAGACCGTCGCCCAGCAATCGGGTTACCGGCTGGCTGAAGCCACCGCACTGCCTGAAGGCGGCGGCCAACGCTTCCTGTTGCACAATGGCGACCAAAGCCGCGCAGTAGCGATGTTAGCTGCATCCACGGTGCTGACCTTTAAAGACGCCTCGCGGCCCATCCGCAATGGGGTGAATACGATTGTGGGAAGCACCGGCTACCCGATCTTCAGCGCTCGCAATCTCGACGATTTCTTCATGCGGCCCAATCCTTCGTCGCAGACCGATGAACTAACGCTGATCAGCGCGTCGTCGAAAGATTATGAGTTCCGCCGGGCGATTGACCTGCTCGACATGTTTCTGAAGCTCCAGACCCGCTTGGCGCTCCCGGCTGATCTGCGCCTCGGCTGGTTCGCCGGCCTCTACCGGGATGCAATGAGCTTCGTGCAGGGGCAGGATTTTGCCGCCCTTCAACGCCTGATCGCCGCACCGCTCAGCGATCAGGCCTTCCGGAGTTTTGTCGAGGCTGAACCGGCGCTCGCTGCGGTGATCGGCCTGGCGGAGGGGAGCGAGGCGTGCTGGCGCGATCGGCTGGCCGACTATATCACCGGCAAGATTCGCCAGCGGGTGAACATTCGCAAAGCGATCCGGCCGGACATCGGCTCGATCTATCATGTGACGGTCAACGGGCAGGCCAAGCGGGTCGTGCTGCTGGCCGACGGCCTGGTCGTCAATTTCTTCGCCCGCCACGAAAAGGGGGTGAAGACCGAGTTCATTGACCCGATTGTGACGATGCAGGTGTTGAGCCTGGTCAAGCTCACTGCTGCCCCACTCGCGCCGGGGCTGTATAAGATGGATGCTCACTTGCGCCCTGAGGATTTGGCGACCTTTTGGTCGGTGATCAATGATAGCTGTAGCCCGTTGGCGATAGCATAAAACCAAACGGCCAGTTACATGAGCCAGTCTTCCAACTGGATGCCGGCGATCCGTTGATAGCGGCTCTCGTTGTTGATGACAGCGATCAGTCCGTGTGCGAGACCGGTCGCCGCGATCAGGATGTCGGCATCGCCGATTAAGGCGTGGCGCTGATGAGATCCGCATAGATGGTGGCCGCACGCTTATCGATCGCATCCGTGAGCGGTAAAATGACACTGACGCACGCCGTCGGTCGCGCACGCATGGAGATGCACATGGTGATTGAGCGCCGATCCGAAGCGGTGCAGAAAGGAGACGGCGCCGAATCACGGGCGAGCTACGCTCGGCCTGTCGCCGGCACGGGTCGAGCCCGCCGCAGTGCACAGCAGTCGCTCGATCTCAGCAAGAGAGATCTTCGTGCCGGCTGCTGACGGAGCAGGGTGCGACGTCTCACCGGTGCTCCTGCCCGCCCGCCCAATCAACCAGGCCAATCTGGCCGTGCTCACCGAGCGGGTCCGCCGCCGCGTGATCCGGTGGTTCCGCATGCAGCGGCTGCTCGACGCCGCGACCGCTGCCGACATCCTCGCCTGGGAGATCGGGGGGTTTTCAGTCGACGCCAGTGTCCGGAGCACGCTCATCCACCGCGACGTGCCGAGCTATTTTCAGAGTCTCGAACATCTCCTGAGATACTGCGGCCGGCCGCCATTCGCGCTGGAATGACTCTCCGTGACCCGCGCCCCAGACGGCCGCATCGCCCAGCCTGCCCCGCCTTTCACGCCACGGCGCGGGCTGGAAAGGATGGCGAGGGCGGGTTTGACAGCTTCCGCCTGGTGGGGTAGTCTCCGTTACCGTCGTCATGGCAGCCGACCACCTCGCAGAACCGGATCACACGAAGATGTGGAATTCGGTCATCTGTGCGCTCGTCATCAGCGCCATCGCCCCCACCACGGGGGCGTGGGCGTGCACCCGATGCGTCTATCTTGGCCCGGATGGCACGGTCGTCGTGGGCCGATCACTCGACTGGGAAGAGGATCCTGGCTCCGAGATTTGGGTATTCCCGAGAGGCCTGACCCGCAATGGCGCCGCGGGGCCACGGTCGCTCGAGTGGACGAGCCGGTTCGGATCGGTCGTGGTTTCGTTTTACGGGGTCGCTGTCCTCGACGGCATCAACGAAAAGGGACTCGTGGCCAACACGCTCTATCTCGTCGAGAGCGATTACGGCAGGCCGATGCCGGGCCGGCCCGTGATGTCCATCGGCTGCTGGACCCAGTACGTGCTCGACTCGTTCGCAACCGTCCAGGAGGCCGTCGCGAGCCTCGAGAAGGAGCCCTTCACGATCATCGCGCCCACGCTGCCCAACGGCGCTCCGGCGGTTGGACACATGGCGATCTCTGATCCTTCGGGCGACTCGGCGATTCTCGAATACGTGAGGGGCAAACTTGTCATCCATCACGGCAGACAGTATCAGGTGATGACCAACTCCCCGCCATTTGACGAGCAGTTGGCCCTCGACGCCTACTGGCGCGAGATCGGTGGCCTGACGATGCTGCCCGGCACGAATCGGGCGGCCGATCGCTTCGTTCGGGGGACGTTCTACGTCAAAAGCCTGCCGCAGACGGCCGAATCACAACGGGCGGTCGCCCAGATGTTCAGCGTGATTCGCGGCGTCTCGGTGCCGCTGGGGTTCACCGTGCCCGGCAAACCCAACATCGCCAGCACCGTCTGGCGCACTGCTTACGATCAGAAAAATCTGATGCTGTATTTCGACTCGGCGACGAGTCCGAGTGTGTTCTGGCTGAGGATCGGCGATCTCGCGCTCGCTCCCGGATCGTCCGTACAGAGGCTGCCGCTCGCCGACGGCCAGACCTACGGCGGCGACGCCCAGGCCGCACTCCGGCCAGCGGAGCCGTTCGCTTTTCTCCCGGCCAAGGCCGACTGAACGCGCGTGGAATTCGGACGCGGAATTTGAGTCTGGATAGCGGCCCGAAAGGATAGTCCGGTCAATGGCACTTCCGCAACGATGCCCACAGGCATTTCCGGGCCGATGGGCGGCTGGTGAGGCTGGTGCCGCGTTTTCCGACGCCTCATCAGCTGCTGCCGGAACGGCTTTCCTC
>VGYR01000328.1 GCA_016872925.1 Planctomycetota bacterium | reverse complement strand
CTTGGTCACGGGCATGATCTTTCCTCCATGAAGATCGCAGTTCGTAGCGCTCCGAGTCCTGTTTGAAGCCGCACAGACTGCGGTTGCCCAAGCATGCCATATTACCCATTATCGCGCAATCGCCCTGTTGGACGCGGCCATCTCGGGCCGATCCGTCCCGCTTTGATCCGCCTGCTCCAATCGCCGGGCGATTCTCCGCTTGCGTGCTTTCAGCTGCCGTCGTACCTTGGCGTTCACTCGAAACTCCTCATGGAGTGGCGAGTCGCTTGAAGTGGCGCCAACCGAAATCAAGCGATTCGTCGGGGATTTCGAGTTTTTTTATGCGCTCAGCGCGAATCGCGCAAGTCCAAATTCGCTTGGATAAGGCCTAGCCTGCCGGCGTCCAGCGGTGACCGAGGACGGGGTTTCCTTACCACACCCCCCGGGTGGCACGCCAACTCCACGCGGCAGCCGCGGTCGTTGACCGCCGGATCGTCCCCGCGATACCGTCACCCGCAATGGATGCCGGTTTCGAAGGCCAGAGCCGAGCGTCGCCCGACATCACGGCCCGGCGCTATCGGGCATTCCGGCTGCGGGTGTTCGCCGCGACCTGGCTGGCGTATGCCGGGTTCTATCTCACCCGGAAGTCGTTCTCCGTCGCCAAGGTCGCCCTCGCCCGACCCGAGCACGGCGGGTTTTCGCTCGGCTCGATGACGCTCGTGGAAACGGGCTACCTGCTGGCCTACGCGGTGGGGCAGTTTCTCGCCGGTGTCGCCGGCGACCGGTTCGGCACCCGCCGCGTGGTGCTCGGCGGCATGCTCGTCTCGATCGTGGTCGCGGTGGCCAGCGGCTGCGCCTCGTCGGTGGTGGTGATGGCGGCGCTGTTGGCCGTGCAGGGACTGTGCCAGTCGTGCGGCTGGGCGCCCCTGGCCAAGAACGTGGGCGAGTTCTTTTCGCAAGGCGAGCGCGGGCGGGTGATGGGAGTGTGGTGCACCAACTACGCCGTCGGCGGATTTGCGGCATCGATGCTCGCCGCCGCCGCCGCCGACGCCTGGGGCTGGCGGTGGGCGTTTTGGGCCAATGCCGCCGCCCTCGGCGGCGTGGCCTTCGTGTTCTGGCTGTGGCAGGTCGACCGACCCGAGTGCGTGGGGCTGCCGCCCGTCGAGGAGTACACGGGCGAGGCCGTGCCCGTGATCGACCCGACCGAGACCCCGGCCGAGGAACCGGAGGGCTCCTGGCACGTGGTGGCGGAAGTCTGCCGGAGCCCCATGGTCTGGCTGCTGGCGGCCGTCTACTTCCTGCTCAAGCCGAGCCGCTACCTTGTGATGCTCTGGTCGCCCTTGTACGTCAGCGAACGCCTCGGCACCGGAGCGGTCACCTCGGCGGCGGTCGGCAGCATGTTCGACCTCGCCGGGCCCGCGGGAGTCCTGCTCGGCGGCTGGCTGTCCGACCGGGTGTTTGCCGCCCGCCGGATCCCGCCGAGTGTCCTCTGCCTGGCCGGCGTGGCGGCCATGCTGTTCGCGTTTCCCGCTCTGCCCGATTCGGCGCTCGCCCTCGGAGCCGGCTTTTTTCTCGTCGGATTCCTGCTCTACGTGCCCGATTCCCTGGTTTCGGGCACCGCGGCGGTCGACTTCGGCACGAAGCGCGGCGCCTCGACCGCGGCGGGCATCATCAACGGCTGCGGGTCGCTGGGCGCCGTGGCCGGCAACGCCCTGCCGTGGCTCGTGCAGCGGACGCTCAGCGATGGCGGCCCGGTGTGGGGCTGGGTCTTCGCGCTCCTTGGCGCGTCCATCATATTGGCTGCAGCGCTGCTCGTGCCCCAATGGAACACCATGCCGGCAGTGGTTCCCCGCCAGGCCTCCCGCTCATGAGCCGCCTTGCCGCCGCCGACCGCATCGCCGCCGCCGTGGCTCTCGACGGCTGCCGGCCGCTCCGCTCGCTGCCGGGCGCGTTCTATGGCGACCCTGCCGTGCACCGTGCCGACGTGGAAGTCTTCTGGCGACGGGGCTGGGTGTTCGCCGCCCACTCCTGCGAGCTCGCGGTCCCGGGTGACTATGTCACGCTCTCGGTCGACACCGACCCGGTGGTTATCGTGCGGGGCGACGACGGCGGCCTGCGGGCGTTCCACAACGTCTGCACCCATCGCGGCACCGTGCTGTGCCGCGAGGAACAGGGCCGCGTCGGGCGGATCGTCTGTCCCTATCACCAGTGGACCTTCGACCGCTCGGGGGCGCTCGTCTCCTGCCGCGGCATGCCCGCCGAACTCGACCGCTCGGACCTCGACCTCGCTGCGGTCCATGTCGAGGAGATCGCCGGGCTCGTCTACGTCTGCCTGGCGGCCGAGCCCCCCGACTTCGGCCGGGCGCGGGCGCTGATCGAGCCGATGGCCCGGCCACAGCGGATGGAGCGGGCGCGGGTGGCTGCCGTCCGCGACTATTCCATCGCCGCCAACTGGAAGCTCGTCTGGGACAACAACCGCGAGTGCTACCACTGCAACGTGAACCACCCGCAGTACATCCAGGCCAACTTCGACCACTACAACGCCGACGACGCCACCCCGCGGATCCGCGAGGCGATGGCGGCGGCGACGGCCCGGAGCGAGGCCAAGTGGGCCGCCCTGGGGCTCGCGGCCACGCACCGGGAGACCGGCATGGCCTGTTTTCCCGACCCCGACCACGACCGCTGGTTCTCGGCGAACCGGACGGTGCTGGTGGACGGCTGGGTCACCGAGTCGCTGGACGGGCGGCAGGTGGCGCCCTTGATGGGCGCGTACCCCGATCCGGACGTGGGCACGCTGCGGCTGCGGACGCTGCCCAACTTCTGGTGCCACGCCAGCTGCGACCACGCCGTCACCACGCGACTGCTCCCCGACGGGCCGACGGGCACCCGAGCCCGCGTCACCTGGCTGGTGGCCGCCGATGCCGTGGAGGGCCGAGACTACTCCCTCGAGCAACTGCTCCCCTTCTGGCAGTTCACGTCCGAGCAGGATTGGGACCTCTGCAGCGCGGCCCAGCGGGGCGTGCGGTCGAGCGGCTACCGGCCGGGGCCGCTCTCGCCGCAGAAGGAATACAACGTCGAGGCCTTTCGCCGCTGGTACGTCGAGCGCCTCGCCGCCGAGGTGCGGTCGTGACGAGGGCGGGCGGGCCTGGCGGCTCCTCCGCCGTGAACCAGGGAGAGCGCGGCGGTCTGCCGCCAGGGAGCGGGACCGGACTCGACGCCGCAACCCGCGACCTCGTCGAGCGGGACGCCGCCGTGTTTCTCCATCAAGCCCTCTCCACGCCCGTCGCCAACGCCGTCGTCAGGGCCGAGGGCTGCCGGATCCACGACGCGGCCGGCCGGTCATATCTCGACCTGCACGGCAACGGCGTGCACACCGTCGGCTACCACCATCCGGCGGTGGTGGCGGCGATCGAGGACTGCCTCCGCGACGGGCTGCTGTTCGCGCCGCGGCGGTTCACCAACCTGCCGGCCGTCCGCCTGGCGGAGAAGCTCGTGTCGGTCGCGCCGGCCGGCCTCGGACGGGTGCTCTTCTGCCCCGGTGGCTCCGAGGCGGTCGAGATGGCCGTGATGCTCGCCAAACTCCACACCGGCCGCTGGAAGACGCTCGCCTACCACGGCACCTTCCACGGCGCCGGCTTCCAGGCGGTGTCGGTCGGCGCCGACCCCCACTTCCGCGACGGCCTCGGGCCGCTCCTGCCGGGCGCCCTGCACCTCGAGCTGCCCGATCCATACCGCAATCCCTGGGGCTGGACCGACCGCGAGCGGATCGACGCCGAGTACGTCCGCCAGCTGCGGGTGCAGCTCGAGCAGAATCCCGATGTCGCCGCCGTGATCAGCGAGGCGGTGTTCTACAACTCGACCGTGCCCACCCGGGCGTTCTGGGAACAGGTCCGCGATCTCTGCACGCGGCACGGCGTGCTGTTGATCTTCGACGAGATCTACACCGCCTTCGGTCGCACGGGGGCGATGTTCGCCGCCGAGCACTTCGTGACCCCCGACATCCTCGTGGTGGGCAAGGGCTTCGGCGGGGCGGCGGTGCCGTTCGCCGGCATCCTGGCCCGTGAGGAGCTCAACTCGGCGGCCCACAAGTCGATCGGGCACTACACGCACGAAAAAAATCCGCTGTGCTGTGCCGTGGCCATGGCGGTGATCGAGACGGTCGAGCGGGAGGGGCTGGTGCAGCGGGCACGCGACCTCGGCCACCACTTCCTGGCCGGGCTGGAGGATCTCCAGGCCGAGTTCGAGTGCGTGGGCAACGTCACGGGGCTGGGACTCAATCTCGCGGTGGACCTCGTCACCGACCGGGAGAGCAGGGGCCGCGACGGGGAGACTGCCGCCCGGCTCCTGGCCTTCGCGATGGAGCGCGGGGTTTCCTTCAAGCTCATCCAGGGCAACGTGCTCAACCTCAAGCCGCCACTGGTGATCTCGCGTGGCGAGATCGACGAGGTGGTGGGAACGCTGCGGCACGGGCTGAGAACGCTGGGGGCCGCGCGGCCCCGCGGGGCATAGAAGCGCTTTATTGAGCTTTGAATAGTTCTTTCAAGTGACTACAGGTCGAGTTCAGCCTGACGGAAGAAGGAACGGAGAAGCCGCTGCTCGCCCCGGGTCTTTCTGAGGGCGTC
>VGYR01000327.1 GCA_016872925.1 Planctomycetota bacterium | reverse complement strand
TCACTTCGGGATCGGCACCGATGCGATAAACCTTCGCGGCCGGAGGCCGCGACTCAAGCGGCATGGAGCCGCACGGTGTTCCCTTACGCCTTGCCCTCGCGATTCCAGTTCACGCTGAACCAAGACACCCCCACGATCACCTTTCGTAGTCTTTGCCGCTCCCTGTCTCGGTCGTGGTACCACGCATACGGGGAGACGCGGTCGAGATCAGCGGCCGGTTCGCGGCGATCCTTCGCGAGGAGGCCGGGCGGCAGTCGCTCCCCGTGCGGGTCGTCGAGCGCGACGTGTTCGCTATGCTGGACGATCTGCGCCGCGACTATCGTTTGGTCGTGCTCTCGGAGGTCGTGTCCGACTTCCGCACCACGGCCGAGCTGCGCCGGATGTTCGAGATTGCCGCGGAGTGCCTCGTGCCCGGGGGGCGGCTCGTGTTCAACGTGTTCCTGCCGCAGGTGGGCTACACGCCCGACGCCGCGGCCCGTGAACTCGGCCTGCAGGTCTACACGTCGATCTTCACCCACCCCGAGGTGGCGGCGGCCGTCGCGGGCCTGCCCCTGGCGCTCGTGGCCGACGACTCGGTGCACGACTACGAGCGGCAGCACCTGCCGGAGGGCGCCTGGCCGCCCACGAACTGGTATGCCGACTGGGTGAGCGGCCTCGACGTGTTCGACCTGCCGCGGCACGAATCGCCGATCGAGATGCGCTGGCTCGTGTATCGCAAGGCGGTCGTTTGACCGGGCCGGATGGAGCCCGACGGTATAATCCGCTCATGGCACGTTCATCGCAACCTCTCCATCGCCCCCGGCCGAGCAGCTGCATGTCCCGCTCCCGGCAACTGGAGCGGGATCGCATCGCCAGGCTTTCGGTGGAGGAACGGATTCGCATGGCGCTCAGCCTGCGGGAGCGGTTGTCGGGGCTCGAGCCCGGCCCGCAGGTGAATTCCACCGATGCCGAATCACGACCGCCTGCTCGCGGACGCTGAACGTGTTGCCGGCCTGCGCGCCGACCGCGGCATCGACGCGGTATTGATCGGTGCCGCAGCCCTCGCGGCGCACCGGTACGTTCGCCACACCGAGGACATCGACCTCGGCGTCAACGTCGCGATTCGCGAGCTCGACGTCCTGGCAGCCGGGCTCCGGAAAGCCGGCGACGAGGTCGAGATCCGGGAGCCGGACGGGCAGGATCCGCTGGGCGGGTGAGGTGGGCGTCATCGGCACGCGGCTCCCGCTGGCCGACCCGCCCGACCCACTCGCAGCGGATTGCGCTTTGCTGCCGCTCAGCCATCGCCGCCCTTGCCGCCGACTCCGCCGGCCCCGCCATTGCCGCCGTTGCCGCCAGAGCCTCCGTCGGTGCCCGGCGAACCGTTGGTGGACGTGCCACCGCCGATGGCCACGCCCACGCCGCCACTGCCACCCTTGCCGCCGCTCGGGCCGCCGTCGCCGCCATTCCCGCCGGTCGCGGCGGCATTCACGCTGCCACTCGCTTGAGCGCCGCCGCCATGACCGCCGGTGCCCGCGCCCCCGCTGCCGCCGACGCCGCCGTTGCCGCCGGTCGCGATTGCCACCGGAGCCGTTGCCGACGCCGTGCCGCCGTTGCCGCCCGCACCGCCGGCGCCGCCGTTGCCGCCCTGACCGGCTCCTGCGGTGCCGCCCACGCCACCAAGGCCGCCCTGGCCGCCGGTTCCGGCTTTGCCATGCGTGCCTCCAGTGGCGGCGACGCCGGTCGCACCGCCGCTCCCACCGGTGCCGCCCGCGCCGCCCTTGCCCGTGGTGCCGATCGTCGCCGCGCCGCCGTTGCCGCCCACGCCGCCCTTGCCGCCCACGCCGCCGTTCGCGCCATTCGCGTTCGTGGTGGGCGAGAAGCCGGCTCCACCCGCCCCGCCGATACCGCCTATGCCACCGGCACCGGCGTTGCCGGCCGTGCCCGTCGTCGCCGAGCCGCCGTCGCCGCCGGCGCCGCCGTTGCCGCCGCTCTCACCGGCGGTCGCTGCCTCCGTGGCCGTCGCGTCCGAGCCGGCGATGCCGGAGCCGCCTGCGCCGCCCGCACCGCCGTTGCCCGCAGTGCCCGTGGTCGCGGCGCCGCCGTTGCCGCCCTTGCCGCCGAAGCCACCGACGGAGTTGGCGCCCGCGCCGCCATTGCCGCCTGAGCCGCCGTTGCCACCCTGGCCGCTGTTGCCCGCAGCGAGCCCGCCCACGCCGCCGTTGCCGCCCGCGCCGCCGGCACCCGCGTTGCCGCCGTTGCCGCCGCCACTGCCGCTGACCGCACCCGAGCCGCCATTGCCGCCCGCGGCACCGAGTCCGCCGGCACCGCCGTTGCCGCTGACGGTGTCGGTGCCTGCGGCAGCGCCCGCGCCGCCAGTTGCACCTCCGGTCCCACCGTTGCCGCCCTTGCCACCGGCGCCGCCGTTGCCGCCGCTCGTGCCGGCCTGACCGCTGAGCGCGGCGCCGCTGAAGCCGGCGCCGCCGTTGCCGCCGGCTCCGCCATTGCCAGCCGCGCCCGCGTCGCCGCCAGCGCCATTCGTGCCTGCTACCGCGGCGCCGCCGCCTGCACCGGCAGCGCCACCGGCGCCACCCAAGCCCGCGCTGCCGCCATTGCCGCCGTTTCCGCCGCTGGTGCCGCCGACGCCCGCGACGCTGCTCGCGGTCCCGTGCGCTCCTGAGCCACCGTCGCCGCCCGTGCCCCCCGCGCCGCCCGCGCCGCCGTTGCCTGCGACGCCCGTGACCGTGGAGCCGCCGGCGCCGCCAGCGCCGCCATTGCCGCCGCGCGAGCCATCCTCACCGGTGCCTGCCCCGCCGACATAGCCGACGCCGCCCCTGCCGCCATCGCCCCCCGTGCCGCCATCGCCGCCCGCACCGAGCAAGCCGACCGCGCCAGGGTTCGCCGTGAACACGTCCATGCCGAGGCCGGCATTGCCGCCGGACCCACCGATGCCCGCCGCGCCGCCATTGCCGCCGTTGCCGCCGACGCTGCCAGGCGTCGACGAATCGGTGCCAGCGACACCCGCCGCGCCGTCGCCACCGTTGCCTCCGGTGCCGCCCCGACCGCCCGCGCCGCCGTCGCCGCCCCGACCGAAGATCATGCTGCCGTTGCCGCCGTTGCCTCCCTGGCCGCCGGCCGTTCCGGTGCCACCGGCGCTGCCCGCGTCCCCAGGATTGGCACCGTCCGCGCCGTCCGTGCCCGCGGCACCCTCTGTGCCCGCGCCGCCTCTGCCACCGTTGCCGATGAACAGGCCGCCCCTGCCGCCGGCGCCGCCGTTGCTGTCATCGATGACGCCGTCGCTACCAACGCCGCCGTTGCAAGCATTGCAGCCGTTGCCGCCATTGCCAACAGTGACGGCGTCGCCCCCCGCGCCGCCGTTGCCGACCCAGCCGGCGTTGCCGCCGTTGCCCCCTGCGGCTCCCGCGCCGCCGTTGCCGTAGATGATGCCGGCGTTGCCGCCATGATCGCCGGGATTCGTGCCCGCGACGCCGTCGGCGAACAGCTGCTGGCCCGACAGCGAGGCGATGTCACCGGTCTGCGCCGCCGCCGGTGCGGCGACCTTGACGGCCTTGCCGAAGTCCTGCATGCCGATCGTGATCACGGCGCCGTTGACCGAGGCGGAGAACCGGCTGACCTGGCCCTGCGGATTGATCCACACGTTGACCGGCGTCGGCGTGTTGTCGATCGGCGGCAGCCGGACGCCGGCGAGGTCGTAGAGCGGCAGCAGGGCGACGAACGTCGACAGCCCCATGTTCGTCAGGTAGAGCTGTTCCTTCGCATCGGCACGGACGTACTGCGTGCCGACCGGGAACTCGAGCGACCGCAGGGCGTGCTTGGGCGTCAGGCTCGTGACGATCGCGTTCGTGGCGGCCACGGCCGGCTGCCCACCCTGCGCGGTGGCGTCGAGCTGCACCCAGGGCAGGCCCGTCGCCCCGAGTGATCGGGCGTTGACGAACGTCCGCGAGCCGATCTGCCGGAACTCCGTGCTCTGCACCGGAGCCGAGGGGGCGGCCTGGACGGTCACGGCGCTCGTGACGAGTCGCCTGGCGAAGTCGAGGGCGCCGACGGACGACAGCGCCACCCCGTTGATGTCGATCGTCATGCCGAACGCGTACTGCCCCACCTGCTCGGCCTTGAGGGCGGCGAGGCCCACCGTGTCGAGGATCACCCGCAGGCCGCAGGCCGACGTGACGGTCGGCGCGTTGTTGCGGAGCACGAGGTTGCGGAGGTTGCCCAGCAGGTTGTTGCTCACCTGGTTGCCGCGGACGACCGAGCCGGTGGAGGTGCCCCGGGCGTCGATGCCGTAGCGATCGTTGAAGGTGATCGCGTTGCCGGCGCCCGCGGCGGCCCCGCCGAGGGTGATACCCTGCGCCTCGGCGAGGATCACGCCGCTGCCCGAGTTGTTGACGAACGTGTTGGCGGTGATCACCGTGCCCGTGTAGGTGCCCGGGCCGACCCGCAGCCCCGTGCCGTTGCCGATACTCGTCACGCCCGCGATGCGGGAGTTCCGCGAGCCGCCGCGGAACAGGATGCCCGCGCTGCTGAAGCCGGAGATCGTGCTCGGCTGGGTGCCCGCAAAGACCACGCCGTTGACGTTCTTGCCGATCACCAGTCCGGCGGTCGGCCCCGCCTCGACCACCACGGTCGGGCCGGTCCCGAGGTT
>VGYR01000326.1 GCA_016872925.1 Planctomycetota bacterium | reverse complement strand
CTCTCCGATTCGGGTGCCGCGAGCCGTTCTATACGAGCACGCTGAAGGCCCGAAGAAAGAAGGCCAAGGTGAGTACGAAGAAGCAGGCGGCCCGAGCGGCGTGACCTGCTGCTGACCGGCTCGAAGATTCCCGCGACCCCAACAAGTGACGGGCGTGGAGTGTGGTGAAGGTGCCCAAGCCTCGCTGCACCCACGCCCGTCGCTTTTTCCACGTATCTCAGGCATTTCACGGTGGCGATGAATTCTGCGCCACCGTCCGGCCCCACTTCAGGATGGCGGAAACGAAATCGACACCGCCATCCATCCCCGCCCATCAACCCCAGAAAGAACCCACCCATGTTGAAACTCCATGCAGGCGTCTCGAGGAAAGTCGGCTTACCCGGCTTCTCCAGTGCCTCGGCTTCATGCACCGTCGAGGCCGAACTCGACAGCACGCTCCTCAACGACACCGACGGCTTTCAGATCGTCGTGCGCAGGGCATACCAGTCGTGCGAGAAGGCCGTACAGGACCAGATCGCCCGGCTGACCAGCGAACCCCAGAGCGAACCCAGCCAGCCGCAGGAAGTGATCGAGGTCCGCACCAGCCCGGCAATCAGCGGCCCCACAGTCACGCGCATTCCAGCCACGACCAACCATGCCGACCTGCCCGTGACCAACCGTGCCGCCTTCCGTGACGCTCCCAGCCCCCGTCCCGCCACGGCTTCGCAGGTCAAAGCCATCAGGGCCATCGCTGCTCGCCGGAAGATCGACCTCGTGGGCCTGCTGCGGGAGCGCTTCGGCCTGACTACCGCAGACCAGCTCGGCATTCGGGAAGCCAGCAACCTCATCGATGAATTGAAGTCCGACGAGCCGACCGCCAGCCCCAGCCCTTCGAACGGCAACGGGGCCTACGCGACGACTGGGGGTGCTCGATGATTGCCGGGGTAGGAGAAGCCCTGCTGCCGGTGCTCACGCCCGCCAGCACCAACCCCGCAAACGAGATCGCCAAGAGGCTCACCGGCCGGGACTACATGAGTTGGTCGGCACTCTCCACGTTCCGGACCTGCCCGCTCAAGTACAAGTTCCGGTACATCGACGGCCTGCCCGAAGAGTCTGTCTCCAGCGCGCTCGTGTTCGGCACCGGGATTCACACGGCCGTCGAGCAGCACTACCAAGCGATCCTCTCCGGCGATCCCAAGCCCGACCTCGACGCCTTGATGTTCGCCTATCGGTCCGCATGGCTGCCGCATGACCCAGACGCGATCCAGTTTGGCAGCACAGAGACACGGGCCTCGCTGGATGCTCTGGCCGCGCGGATGCTCACGGCGTTCTTGGCGAGCCCCGCGGCGAGCGTTCAGGGGCGGGTGCTGGGCGTCGAGGAGGAGATTCGCGGCATGCTGGTCGAGGGCGTGCCGGACCTCTATGGCCGCGTGGACCTGCTCACGGAAGACTCGGACACGCTGGTGGTGACCGACATCAAGACTTCACGTGGCAAATGGAGTCAGGAGCAGGTCGAGGATTCAGGCGAGCAGTTGTTGCTGTACTCGCACCTCGCCTCGGAGATCAGCCCGGGGAAGAAGTTGACGACGAGATTCTTGGTCCTGACGAAGACCAAAGAACCACAGATCGAGGAGCATGTCCGCGAGGTCAATCCAGTCGCCGTGAAACGCACCTTGGCGGGCGTGGAGCGGGTTTGGCGGGCGATTGAGTCAGGGGTGTTCTATCCGGCTCCCTCGGTCATGGCCTGTTCTGGCTGCGGCTATCGGGAGGCGTGTCGGGCGTGGATGGGGTGAGGAAATGGCGGCCGGGGTTGAAACACACCCCGGCCGCTTTTTTCTAGGTATCAGGCCACTCGCTTTCGCCGCAGAACGCCGAGGCCGAGAAAGCCGAGCCCCACGCCGACCAGCCCGAGGGTAGCCGGCTCCGGGACCACGAGGGCCTGCAACGAACCGGTCTGCATATCGGCCGCCAACATGCTTGCTCCTGACGCCGCGCTGACCATACCCGGCGAGAGCGTGGAGCCGGCGCCGAACGTGACTGAGCCCAAGATAGAACCGGAGCCGCCAAGCGTTTGGCCACTGGGGGCTGTATAGCCACTGGAGAGAGCGCTGACGTCCAAAGATGCTCCGGAAGACAGATTGATGAGTGACGAACTGGCAATGCCGCTCGTGCTCGTGATCGTCAGAATCCCCTGCTGAATGCTCGTTGGACCGGAGTAGGTGTTGGCTGCGTCAAAGATAACCGTGCCGGCACCTGTCTTCTGCATCGACGTCGTACCAAAGATGCTTGGGAAGCCCGCCTGACTCTGAGTCTGCGTGCCACTGATCACGTGGATCGCTTCAACGGCCGCCGTTGACAGGAAGCTGTTCCAATACTGCAGGTCGTCAAGGATCGGCCGACCCGTGGCGTCGAGCTCGCCGTTGAAAGCCCCGTCAAGATCGCGGACGTAGAGTTCGAAGAATCGTGTACCGAACGTGTTGTACCCCAGAGCGATGCCCGTCCCGGGATTCCGGCTCACAAGTTGAGGAGCTTGGTTCGCGGGGGGCTGGAGCCACGAGTTCAATGCCTGCATCATCGTCGCTCCGCCGCGACTGGACCACGCCAACAGGTTGTTGCCCGCCCCGCCGCTGCCGGCCGTGGGCACGGGCCCCACATCGCTGAGGTTCTCGATGAAGAACGCCAGCGACGCCTGCCCGGAACCGTTGTATTGGACGTCCAGAAGAGAGATGAGTTGCTGATCGACCGGCACGCCGGGCTGGCCGTCGTTGAAGCCGAAGAAGGCCAGAAAGCCTTGGTGATGCGGAAACGCCGACCGCGCCACGCCCACGCCCTGCGTCACGGAGTCGATGAAGCGCTGTTGGGTGTATTCCGGGTGGCTGCGGATGGTGTTGGTGAGGTCGCGCAAGCCGAAGGGCAGGCCCACCGACGTGGCATCGACCGAACGGAGCGTCGGGTGCTGACTGAGCGGGAGGTTCAAGCCCATTCCGTCGTCGACGACGTGCGCCGACATTGCGGTTTGCAACGCTGCGAATCGGGACTGCGCAAACGCATCCCATGGCACCGGCGTGACCTCCGAGCGGTGATTGATGTACGTCGCACTCGCGCCATCGACGACGTACTGCGGCAGCGACTGGAGAACTTCGAGGTTCAGACGCTGACCGTTGGCCGAGGTACGTCGGATTGCCTCGTCGATGACGCCAAAATTGAACACACCTTGCGAGGTCTCGATGTCCTTCCACAGCACCCGCAGCGTGAAGCCGGATACGAAATCGTAGTTGCGGATGCCGCTCAGACGTTCGTCTGCGGGGGTGTTTGGGTTGTCCTGCGCCGCACCGAGGGCGTAAATGCCTGCGGGAGGTGCAAACTGGGCGCGCACGGGCGAGACTAGCGGAAGCAGAGCCGTGGCAAGCGCAAGCAATGCAGATACTTGTTTCATACGGTTTCCTCGCTCGCGCCGACGTTGTAGTCGAGGATGCGAAGCTGAGCGTGGGCGGGGCTGGAACCGACGCAGACACTGACGATCGCGAAGGCCAGCAGTCCCCACGCTGCGTCTATAGGTCGAATTCGTGGGGTGGGCGTCATTCCCTATAGATACAGGTCTGGCTTCATCGCCGCAAGAAAAGGGGGCCCGGCGATTCATCGTTCGCGTGGTCACGGCGCATACCTCCAGTTGTCCTCACCCCCACCGCCACCTCACCGGCTCCCCCTTCCACCAGCAGATCGCGACAAGCCCGGCCGAGAGCGCCACGACAGCCGCCACGAAGCCCGCCATGTTTTTCTCGGGCGGGCACAACCTCGCGGTACCGACCATGAGCCCGAGATACGCCACGAGCACGAGCCAGCCCTCCCACGTGCTCGGCAGGCCCCATCCCCAGCCGTAGCGTTTTGCCGGGAACCAGTAGCGGGGTGGGTTGGGCGCGTGCGGTTCGGGTGCTCGTGATTGCTCGCTGACTTCCACGGCGATTACTCCCTCAACCCTGCCCCACGAGCCCACGACCGCGCATCCAAGTCCAGCCTCGCGTGCTGAATACCCTCGAGGCTCCGCTGGCACTCGTAGATGATCTCGTTCAGGACCCGTTCGCCCGCGTCCAGATCCGCGTGCCTAATCCCGTCGGCGTGCCCGGGGTCGAACTCGTAGGGCTGGGGCATTTTACGGGCGGCCTTCTCCAGCGTGTCGAGGAACTGCAGATACGGCGACGCGAACTCCTTCTTCTTGCGGCCTGAGTGATACATCGGGTCGCCATACGTGTTGCGGCGGGCCTTCCTGATGGCCGCGAGCAGTTGGCGGTTGGTCACGGCATCCAATGGGCTGGGCTTGGTCATGGCATCCTCCTTGATGCGTCTGGTGCGCCGGGGCCTCATGAGCCGCGGCAGAAATCCGTACGTTTTGCTGATTCTGGCGTTTCGTGCCCGCTGAAACCGGCAACTTTCTGCTGGGTTTTCGACGGCTGCACCCATCTATTGTAGCGCTTCTGGGGGGCCAAACTCGCATGCGATCGCCGAATGGGTCGCCGAGAATGCGCTCTTCTGGGGCAAAACTTAACGCGGCCTATCGGCCGCAACCAAAGAGGCAGCGGCACTGAGACGTGACGTCGTGCCCGGGCGCCGCAGTGGGGTGATTAAAAAACGGCGCTCTCGCTGGATGATGGTTGGATCTCACTCTAA
>VGYR01000325.1 GCA_016872925.1 Planctomycetota bacterium | reverse complement strand
CCGGGGGCGAAAGCCCCCGGGCCTACTCGACCGTCCGGCGATGGGGCGTGACCAGCCCCGAACCGCCGGCTACGATCCTCTTGGGTTGCGGCCGATAGGCCGCGTTATGTGTACCGAGTTTTGCCTTGTGGGCTGCGGGCGAAGCCCGCGTTAAGAAGCTGTCATCGCGTGAGCGATGCGGGCATGCGGGCAGCGGGCATGGCTCGGAGATCGGGGCTTCCGATGCGGGGTCTGGAGAGGTGCACCGCGGGTTGGAAACCCGCGCTACTCTCAGGCAAGGGTTGGAAACCCGCGCTACGAAGGGCAGGAACCCAGCCGCGGGTTGGAAACCCGCGCTCCTCTCAGGCAAGGGCTGGAAACCCGCGCTACGAAGGGCATGAACTCAGCCGCGGGTTGGATACCCGCGCTCCTCTCGGGCTCGGACAGCCCCGAGCCTCGCCAACGCGCGAGCCTCACGTGTGACCCGCGTGATGGGGGCCCGTGGAGCCGCCACCAGCCGCGGAGCGGTCTCCGGAACCACGTCCATTGCCTTTCATCAGGCGATCAACGACTTCATCTCACGGACGGCCTGCGTGAGCCCGACGAGGACGGCGCGTGCCACGATCGAGTGGCCGATGTTGAGCTCGCTCATGCCCTCGATCCGAGCCACCGGCACGACGTTGCGGTAGGTGAGACCGTGGCCCGCGTTGAGCACGAGCCCCGCCTGCCGGGCCATGCCGCCCGCCCGGGCGAGCTTGACGAGCTCCGCGTGGCGGTCGCCGTCGACCGTGGCGTTGGCATAGCAGCCGGTGTGCAGTTCGACGGCGGCGACGCCGAGGTCGACGGCCGTGTCGATCTGCTTCGAGCAGGGGTCGATGAACAGCGCGACGGCGATGCCGGCCTCTTCGAGCCGTCGCACGGCCGTGGCCGTGGCCTCGCGGTGCGTGACCGCGTCGAGGCCGCCCTCCGTGGTGATCTCCTCCCGCTTCTCGGGCACGAGCGTCACCTGGCAGGGCCTCACCCGGCAGGCGATCTCGATCATCGCCGGGGCGATGGCGCATTCCAGGTTGAGCTTCACCTGAACCGTGCGCCGCAGCACCTCGAGGTCGCGGTCCTGGATGTGCCGGCGATCTTCACGAAGATGAACGGTGATCGCGTCGGCCCCGCCGAGTTCGGCGAGGGCCGCGGCCCAGACGGGATCCGGCTCCACCGTGCGGCGGGCCTGCCGGATGGTCGCGACGTGGTCGATGTTGACGCCCAGGGTGGCCATGGGGAATGAGCGTCGCCTCGGGACGCCGGCTTTGCAAGGGCAGAGCCGGCGCCCGCGGCGACTGGTCGACTGGCCGCGGCGGCCTGGACGTTCGGCCGGTCAGTCCTTCTCGAGCAGCATCACCAGGTTGCCGCGGGGCGTCCGCACGCTGAGCACGAGGCCATCCGCCGCCGATTCGTTGGCCAGGGCCGCCTCGAACTGCTCGATGGTGGTGACCGGCGTCTTGCCGACCTTGCGGATCAGCATCCCGGGGCCGAGGCCCGCCTTGGCGGCCGGGCCGTCCTCGTCGACGCGGTCCACGATCACGCCGTCGAAGCCCGCGTAGCCGTCCTCCGCGAGCGTGGTCTTGTCCCGCACTTCGAGGCCGAACTCCTCGGTGTAGAAGGTTTCCGATCCGAGCTCTGCACGTCGCTGGGGCGTGCCGCCTTCCTGGGCCAGGTCGGAGGGCAGGGGCTTGACGGTGATCGTCAGCGTGACCTGCTCGCCGTCGCGGAACACCGTCAGCGAGTGCGGCTTGCCGATCGCCGACCGCTCGACGATCTCCTGCAGCGACCGCGTGCCCCGGACGGGCTGCCCGTCGAAGGCCGTGATCACGTCGAGCTCCTGCACGCCTGCGGCCGCGGCGGGCGAACCCGGCACGACGTCGTTGACGAGCACGCCGCTGCGATGGTCCTTGACGCCGAGCTTGGCGGCCATCCGGGTGTCGAGGGGCCCCATCTGCACGCCGATGTAGGCCCGCTCGACCTTGCCGTCGGCGATCAACTGGTCGGTCACCCAGCGGGCGAGGTTGGCCGGAATGGCGAAGCCGATGCCCTGGTTGCCGCCGCTGCTGGAGGCGATCGCGGTGTTGATGCCCACCACCTCCCCTTCGAGGTTGATCAGCGGGCCACCGGAGTTGCCCGGGTTGATGGCCGCGTCGGTCTGGAGGAACTGGGCCCGGCGGACACCCCCCAGTTCGCGTCCCTTGCCGCTGATGATGCCGGCGCTGACGGTCGTCTCCAGGTCGAACGGATTGCCGATGGCGATCACCCAGTCGCCGATCTCGAGCTTGTCGGAGTCGCCGAACGTGGCGGTGGGCAGCCCCTCCGCATCGGCCAGCCGTACGACCGCGAGATCGCTCGCCGGGTCGGTCTCGATCGACGTCGCCTTGTACTCGCGTCCATCCGAGAGTTCGACGGTCACGACGTCGGCTCCCTCGACGACGTGGTTGTTGGTGATCACGACCCCGGACGCGTCGACGATCACACCGGAGCCGGAGCCGCTCGAGGGCTGGCGGTCCGGCATGTTGAACTCGAACCCCTCCGGCACGCCGTCGGGAAACATGCCTTCGAAGGGCGTGCCCTTGAAGGGATTCTCCCCGCGCCGCTGCGGCCCGCGGCCGGCAGTCTTTTTCGGCTTGGCCTCGCTCCGCACGACCACGACCGCCGGGGAGGCGATCTCGGCCGCGTTGCGAAACGCCTTCGACAGGGCGTTGGCGTGGACGAGGTTTTCCGCGGTGGTCTCCGCCCGTGCGGCGGGGGTCACGGCCGCAATCACGGCGGCTGCGGCAACGGCCGCGGCGCAGAGGACGTACATGGTGGACCGGCCGAACCGGCCCCTGCCCGGCAGCCGCGGCGGGCGGGGGAGGGCGGATCGGAACTCTGCGGACGGGAGCGAATGGGACATCGAAGGCACTCCTTTCAAGGTCGAGTCAACGGCGTGAGAGTGTAGGCCCGACGCGTGCAATCGGCACCGGCCGGCCGGGGGCCGGCGGTGCTCGCACCACGCAGTTTCCCCCGATACGCAGGCCAGGCGGGGGTTGTTCGGGCGGGGGACGGTTCGCCCGGGGATGGGGCCGGCGGAGGCCGTGGTTCGCGTTGACACCCCGGACAAATCCCCGATATTCCCGGGGTCGGGCAGAAAGGAGCCTCATGGCCGCCAGCGACCAGCAACGAGACAGCGAGGGCGTCGTCGACGTCGCCGCCTGCCAGCGGCGGATCGGCTACGTGTTTCGGGATCCGACGCTGCTGGTGGCGGCCCTGACCCATGCCTCCGGAGCCCAGCATCGACTGGCCTCCAACGAGCGGCTCGAGTTTCTCGGGGATGCGATCCTCGGGTTTTGGGTGTGCGAGCGGCTGTACCGGATGTTTCCCGACTCGCTGGAGGGCGACCTGACGCGGATCAAGTCGGTGGTGGTCAGCCGGGAGACCTGCAGCCGGATCAGCGAGCAGCTCGAACTCATCGACTTCCTGATCGTGGGCAAGGGGCTGGCCACGCCCAGCCGGGCCGTGCCGACGTCGGTGCTCTCCGACCTGTTCGAGTCGCTGGTGGCCGCGATCTACCTCGACGGGGGCATCGATGCGGTGCGGCCGCTGGTGGAGCGGATGCTCGTGCCGGAGATCGAGAAGGTGGCCAGCGGCGAGATGGGGTCGAACCACAAGTCGCTGCTGCAGCAGTGGGCCCAGCGCGACTACGGCATCACGCCCACCTACGAAGTCCTCCAGGAAGTCGGCCCCGACCACAGCAAGAGCTTCCACGTCTCGGCACAGATCGGCGGACGCCGCTACGCCCCCGCCTGGGGCCGCAACAAGAAGGAGGCCGAGCAGCGGGCCGCGTCCAACGCGCTGGTCGAGCTCCGCTCGGAGGGTCGCCTGCAGCGCGACCACTGACCGGCCGTGCCACCCGTGGCCGGGGCGTCGGGGATCGCGTACAACGGCGTGCGAAGGAGCTGTGAATGACGCATGAGTTCGTCGAGCCGCTGGGGATGCGGGTGCTGATCCGCAAGGACGAGAGTCGGCATACCACCCGAGGCGGGATCGTCTTGCCCGACCAGGCGGAGATCCCCACGATCACCGGCCGCGTGGTCGAGGTCAGCCTGCAGGTCGAGCGCGACGCCGACTTCCCGATCGAGAAGTACGACAAGGTGTTGTTCCACCCCAAGAACTCGATTCCCGTCGATTTCGAGCAGGACAACCTGCTGTACGTGGTGCCGATCGAGGACGTGGTGGCCGTGTTCCGGCGCGACGACCAGCCCCGCCCGCGGCGGCGGGCCAAGCCGGGGCAGGAGGAGGGGGAGACGTAGGCCGGCGCGGACGGAAGCGAAGAAGGAGCAGAGGTTTCCAAGGTCTGCCGGGCGCACGCGGGTTGGAAACCCCCCGCTCTCCGTCTGCCTCAACAAGTAGCACCGGTTTTTCAACCTGTGCCGAGTGCACTCGGGTTGGAAACCCGCTCTCCTCTTGGAAACCCCGGCGCTCCTTTCCGCCTGATCACGCGGGAACCGGCCTTTCGCCTGCTTGCGCGGCCCGCTAGTCCTTATCCAAGCGAATTTGGACTTGCGCGATTCGCGCTGAGCGCATAAAAAAACTCGAAATCCCCGACGAATCGCTTGATTTCGGTTGGCGCCACTTCAAGCGACTCGCCACTCCATGAGGAGTTTC
>VGYR01000324.1 GCA_016872925.1 Planctomycetota bacterium | reverse complement strand
CGCGAATCTTGTGGCGAGCGGCAGCCATGCGCCACACTATGCCAGCCTTGTCCGCAGCGCGCAACTCCACCTATTTAGCCCGAATTACCGAGACTGCCTGGCGCAAATCTCGTGCCGAACAGGAGTGCCCCGAAGCCCGATTGAGGGCCGCTCCCGCCGGTCGGTATGATTTTGACGGCTCAAAAAATGATTTTTGAAATCCCAAAACTGCGGTCGGGTCGGCGGACGGGGGCGGGCGTGGTGTCGGCCCGTCGGGAGTGGTGCCGCGCCGGCGGGTTCCTCGTGCTGGCGGCGCTGGCGACTGCGGGCTGCCGCGTGGCATCGCGGGAGCCCGCGGCCGGCGGCAAGGTCCGCGTGCTGGCCACCACCACCGTCGTGGCCGATCTCGTCCGCCAGGTCGGCGGCGACCGCGTCGCCGTCTCCTGCCTGATGGCGGCGGGCATCGACCCGCACTCCTACAAGCCGACGCCCCGCGACGCCGACCGACTCGCCTCGGCGGATCTCGTCGTGGCCAACGGCCTCGAACTCGAGGGGCGGCTCGCGGAGATGCTCCGAAAACTCTCCCGCCAGCGGCCGGTGGTCGCGGTGGCGGAGGCGATTCCGGCGGCGGATCTCCTGCCCGCCGGCGGCGGGCAGCACGATCCGCACGTCTGGTTCGATCCAATCCTGTGGCGGCACTGCGGCACCGCCCTCGCCGAAGCCCTCGCCCGCGTCGACCCGTCCGGCGCGGAGGAGTACCGCACGCGGGCTGCCGCCTACGCCGACACGCTCACGGCGGTCGACGACCGCGTCCGCCGTCGGATCGAGGGGATTCCGGCCGACGGGCGGGTGCTGGTGACCGCGCACGACGCGTTTCGCTACTTCGGCCGCGCGTACGGCATCGAGGTCGTGGGCGTGCAGGGGACGAGCACGGAGAGCGAGGCGGGGCTCGCCGACATCAACCGCCTCGTCGACCTGGTCGTGTCGCGCCGGCTCCCGGCGGTGTTCGTCGAGACGAGCGTGTCGGATCGCAGCGTGGCGGCGCTCCGGGAGGGGGCGGCCGCCCAGGGGCACGAGGTGGGCCTCGGCGGAACCCTCCACTCCGACTCGCTCGGCGGTCCCGGCAGCAACGCCGAAACGCTCGAGTCGGCGCTCGAGTCCAACGTGGCGACGATCGTCGCGGCCCTGGGCGGTGACCGGCCATGACCGTCGCAGCAGCCGGTGTGCAGACCGTCGTGGACGGCTCGCGGGAGCCGCTGCTGGAGTTCCACGACGTGACCGTCGCCTACGGCCGCCGACCGGTCGTGTGGCACGTCGACCTCGCGATCGACGCCCCCTGCCTGTTCGGGATCATCGGGCCCAACGGCGCCGGCAAGAGCACGCTGCTCAAGGCGGCGCTGGGCCTCGTGCCCGTGGTGGGGGGGCGCGTGCGGTTCTTCGGCGCGCCGCTGGACCGGGTGCGGCCGCGGGTCGGCTACGTGCCGCAGCGGGAGACGGTCGACTGGGATTTTCCGGTGAGCGTGATGGACGTCGTGCTGATGGGCACCTATGCCCGGCTCGGATGGTTTCGCCGGCCGGGGTCGAAGGAGCGTCGGCTCGCGGCGGAGAGCCTGGACCGCGTGGGGCTCGCCGACCTCGTCGGCCGCCAGATCGGCCGGTTGTCGGGAGGGCAGCAGCAGCGGGTGTTTCTCGCGCGGGCGCTGGCCCAGCAGGCCGACGTCTACCTGCTCGACGAGCCGATGGCCGGCGTCGACGTGCGGTCGCAGGAGGAGATCTTCCGCGTCCTCGGCGAACTGCGGCGCGACGGTCGCCTGGTGGTGGTGGTGCACCACGATCTCCGCACGGCCGCCGAGTGGTTCGACCGCGCGGCGCTGATCGACATGCGGCTGGTGGCCTCCGGTCCGACGGCCGAGGTGCTCACGCCCGACAACCTCCGGCGGACCTATGCGGGCCAGCTCGAGATCCTCGACGAGGTGGGCCGGGCCGTGGCCGAGCGGGGCCGCACGTCATGAGCGGCGTCGGCCTGGCCCACAACACGCTCGTGGTCGCCGCCGGGGTCGCGGCCGTCGGCTTTGCGGCCGGAGTGGTCGGCTCGCTGTGCGTGCTGCGGAAGCGGGCGCTGGTGGGCGATGCAGCCGCCCACGCCACGCTGGTGGGAGTGGCGGTGGCGTTTCTCGCGACCGGCCGCCGCGACCTCCCGACGCTGCTCCTGGGGGGGCTGGCCTCCGCCTGCGTCGGCCTCGGCGCGCTGGTGCTCATCCGGCGCTGGACGCGGACCCGCGACGATGCCGCCACCGCCATCGTGATCGGCGTCGGTTTCGGCCTCGGCATCGCCCTGATCTCGGGCATCCCCGCCTGGGGCTATCCCGACAGCGCCGGCCTGGAGACCTTTCTCCTCGGACACACCGCCGCGCTCACCGCCCGCGACGCCGTCGTGCTCGCCGCGGTGGCCGCCGCGGCGCTGGCGGTCGTGGTGGCCGCGTTCAAGGAGTCGGTGCTCGTGGCGTTCGATGCGGCGTTCGCCGCCGCGAGCGGCTGGCCGGTGACGGCGATCGACTGCCTGATCGTGGTCCTGGTGGCCACGATGGTGGTCGTCGGCCTGCCGGCAGTGGGCGCCGTGCTGGTGACCGCGCTGGTGGTCATTCCTCCGGTGGCCGCCCGTTTCTGGACCGACAGGGCCTCGACCATGCTCGCGTTGGCCGGCGCGATCGGGCTCGTCTCGGCCCTCGTCGGCGTGGCGGTGAGCGCCTCGCGTCCTGGTCTGGCGACCGGTCCCTTGGTGGTGCTCGCCGCGGCCGCCTGGTTCGTGGTCTCGTTTCTGGCGGCGCCGGGTCGCGGCTGGATCGCCCGGCGGCGGGAGGCCGCGGCCGCGGGCCGCTCCTGGGACGAGGGTCTCGTGATCGACGCGTGCCTGCGGCTTACGGGCGGCGGCGCCTCGGCGCACGCGGACGCGGAGGCGACCGGCGCGTTCACCGAGGAGGGCGCGATCGCGGCCGCCGCGGGAGACCGGGCGGACGGACGCGCGGCCGCAGCCCGGGCGTGGTCGGCCGTCGTGGTGGCGGGGCTCGTCGAGCCTGCAGCCGCAGGCCGCTGGCGGCTGTCGACGGCCGGCCGGGCGACGGCCGCCGCGCGGCGGCAGCGGGTCGAGGCGTGGCTGCGGCTCTTCGCCGAGGATCCCGACGCGGCGCGCGGCCTGGCCACCGTCGACCTGACGGGTGCCAGCGGACTTTCGTCGGCGATCCGCAGCTGAGGGGGAGGTCGGCCATGCCGCTCGCGGAGATGCTCGTCGACGGGGACTCGGCCGGCGCGTTTTCGGCGCATGGAGCGATCCACGCGTGGGCGATGGCGACCGCCGCGGTGGTCGCGGCCGCCTGCGGGCTGGTCGGCACGCTGCTGGTCGTGCGGCGGCTGAGCCTGCTGGGCGACGCGATCGGCCACGCGGTCCTGCCGGGCATCGCCGTGGCCGTGCTGTTTGGCGGCCGGCCGGGCGGACCCCTCGTGATCCTCGGGGCGGCTGCGGCCGCGCTGGTCACGGTCTGGCTGACGCAGGCGATCCGTGCGGCGGGCGGGCCGGCGGAGGACGCGGGCGCGGGGGTCGTGTTCACCACGCTGTTCGCCCTGGGGGTCGTGATCGTGGCGCTGGCTCCGGCCGGCACGCACCTCGACGCCGGCTGCGTGCTGCATGGCGACCTCGCGTTTCTGCCCTTTGACACGGTGCCCGTGGCCGGAGTGGAGATTCCCCGTGCCTGCCTGGCCGGGGTGGTCACGCTCGTGGTCCTGGCGGCTGCCGCGGCGGCCACCTGGAGGCTGCAGGCCTTCGTGGCCTTCGATCCGGCAGCCGCGCGGGCCGCAGGCCTGCCCGTGGCGGCGGCGACGGCGGGCCTGCTCGGCGCGACCGCCGTGGCGACGGTGGCGAGCTTCGACGCCGTGGGCGCGGTGCTCGCGGTGGCGCTGCTCGTGGTGCCGGCGGCGGCTGCGGAGTTGCTCACCCGCAGGCTGCACCGGATGGCCATCCTGGCGATGCTGCTCGGAGCCCTCGGCGGCTGTGTCGGCTATCTGGCCGCGTGGCGCTGGAACACGAGCGCCGCCGGCATGATCGCGGTCGTGCTGGGGCTCGAATACCTCGCCGCCGCACTGCTCGCCCCGGACGACGGCTGGATCTCCCGCGGCGTCTCGCGGCTGCGGCTGGGCTGGCGGGTCGCCTGCGAGGATCGCCTGGCTGCGGCGTGGCGATCCGAAGAGGCCGGGGTCCCGAGCCTGCCGTCCGCCGGCGGCGTGACGCGGCGTGCGGCCGACGGGTGGCTGCGGCTGCGCGGTCGGCTCACCTCCGCCGGCGGCCGCTGGCGGCTGACGCCGACCGGCCGCCGCGAGGCGGAGATGATCGTCCGTTCGCACCGCCTCTGGGAGACGTGGCTGGGCCGGCATGCGGATCTGAGTGCCGATCACCTCCACCCGCCGGCCGAATGGGTCGAGCACCATCTCGGGGCCGCGATGCGCCGTCGCCTGGAGGCCGAGACCGTGGGCCACACGAGCGACCCGCACGGCCGCGGGATTCCGCCCGAGGCATGACGGGTTCGCGCGGGTTGAAAACCCGCGCTCCGACGACGCTCGGGTTCCCCCGTAGCTCGGGTTTTCCAACCCGAGCCGAACGACGCGCGGCCGCGGGTTGAAAACCCGCGCTACGACGACGCTCGGGTTCCCCCG
>VGYR01000323.1 GCA_016872925.1 Planctomycetota bacterium | reverse complement strand
CACCGCCCGACCTTCCCTTCGGGATCGGCACTCATGCGATAAACCTTCGCGGCCGGAGGCCGCGACTCCAGCGGCATGGAGCCGCACGGTGTTCCCTTACGCCTTGCCCTCGCGATTCCAGTTCACGCTGAACCAAGACACTGAGGCCTTGTTCGCCGCGTTCAGGCGGGGTGGCGGTGAAGTGATCGACACGGCGTGGGGGCCTTGCGAAACGAATGCGTGCGGTGTGTGGCACTTCGTGGGATCGGAGCCGGATGGTGATCAAAGCCGCGGGCGTCAAACGGGAATCCGACAATGGCACGTGCCTCGATTCGCAGTGGCCGAAGCGTTGGGTCAACTACGTATTGGTCACGGCACACGCATTGCCGGGGGCCTGGTCCGCAAGGTAATCGCGGGATTTGCAGTCGGCATGAATGACGAGGGAATCGCGCACTGGTGGCCCAAGACCCGTTCGGGCAGGCCAGTCCCGATTTCGCCGCGAATGCTGAGCTATATTGAGGCTGATCTGAACCTGCTGAATGCAGCGCGGTCGCAGGTTGCGCGTACGCAATTGGGGTTTGCGTACGGCGGTATCCGCACAGCCGCCGGCCATGAGATCCACCACCAGTCGCGGTGTCTTGTCGAAGCGATTGCGTTTGAAAGGGAGACGCTTCCAGAGCTCGAGGCGGGAAACTTCGGCATCTACTCCGCCTTCTGCACGTATCGTGATTTCGATATGCCGACCGAAATGCCAGATGACCTGATGCAGTCTCTCGTGGCAGGCCAATGGGCGTATGGGGCTGGAGATGTCACTGCAGAAGTGATGCAACTGTTTCTCGAAACCCAGCGGCGGCTGCTATCGCAGCCGATATGGGGAGCGGGCATCGATTTGCCGGAGCCGGAGGCCGCTCGGATCCTTGCCGAAGGCATGCGCAAACTCCCGATCGAAAAACGTGTGCAGTTCGTCCTGATGAACGGCATGCACGAGGCCGGCTTATTTCTGCCGCTGGCTGTCCTCCTCGAATGCATCAACTTCGAGGAGTACGTTCAATACAAGACTCAAGGCTTCGCACCGGATTCGTGTGAGGAACAGGGTCGACGAACAGAGGTGGCCTTTATCTCCCTTTATGGTGATCTGGCGGCGGCAAAATAGCCGAGCCCATCACTCTTCGTCAGTGACGCCAGTTCGAGGGCGGCGGGCGCGTCCCGCTCGCTTGACGACCGTGTAGCCCTCGGGCGTACTGTTGGTGTCTCTTTTGCGGCTCAAGTGACTACGAAAACTGAGACGGAGTTCCTTTGCCTTGGCCTCGGTAAAGTCTTCGGAAAGTAGGCAGATCACTTCGGCGGCGGCGGGGTCGAGCATAATGTAGCCCCGCAGGTTGGCCGTGCTTGCTCCGTTCCGCATGCACAAGAGGCCGTGCACCAAGTTGAACCGGTCGTAATCGGTAGTCGCTGCTGCCAGCGATTCGATGTCGGTGCGTGGCCAGTTCGGGAGGATCTGGGCGAGATACGTTTTCAGTCGGACAGGATCTGCGGCGGCCAGCGCAGACCAGCGGGCAAACGTTCGCTTCTGGCCGGGCACGAGGTCTTTGCCCCATGTCTCGGCATTGATGCGATCGATTGCGACTGTGCCGCGCTCGATATTACGGCCTGGGGCGATGCAGGCCGGAAGAGTCTTGAGATTAAAAGCCTGGCCCTCCCGATCGCGAAAATCGGCCTGCTGAGGGGAAGCAGTAGGGCACGTCAGCCAAAATAAAAACTCGCCACGGCCGATGGCAGCAGCACCGGACGTTGAAAATGTGCCGCCCAAGAGCGTGGCAAGCAGTTTGCTGAAGTCTTCACCATGACGCTCACTTGGGTTGAGCCATTGATCGACGCGTCGCACGCCAGAAGCCGTAAGGGGCTCCGCGTGGGCAAGGCTGACGATGCCCGCTTTCATGGCATCGATCCGTGCGTTGTCGCAGCCGCCCAACGCGAGCATCGCCATTGCCAGCCGATCGACGAATGAATCGCCTCTTTTCAGGTACGGCTTGGGGATTGATGGAAACTGCTCGACAAACCACTTCACGATTTCCTTGTGGTCAGCCATGAGAAATACCTAGCGTGAATAACGTTAGGAAAACAAAGCGAGTTGGTGCGCATCCATGTGCGGCTGCGGATCGATCTTTTCCGGACCGACGACGTACAGAAACTCCTTGTTGCGAAGATGGCTTACCGTCCCTACCTTTGCCCCCGAAGGGTTGTAGATGCCAATCTGCGCACCGACATATCGCTTGTAGTCGTGCTCAATCACGGTCACATAACCGCGTGCTGAAAGAAGTTCCTCCGCTCGTTGGCGAGCCAGATAGCCTTCGTTGTTGAAAGACACGATCAGCCAGGGAGCCTTCACGGCTTCGATCACCGCCGAGAATGCGGCATCAAAGTTAGGCTTGGAGTTGAATACACTGGCACGCGTTCGACAGTCGAGCCGTTTACATGCCGTGCCATACACTTCGGGCTTGTCCCACAAGACCAGCGTTTCCCAGATGTGGTAGTTGCCGAGATACTTGTGCTGGTTGTATGGGGGATCGATATAGGCCAAGTCGACTTTGGCCTTGCGAGCCGCCTCGATCGCCTCGAGTTGTAGGGCCTTGCCCTTGCCGTGACGTGCTCGTGGCAAAACGTCGGGTACCCGAAGTTCGAGAGGGTTCGATGCCCGGGGCGCCCAGGCTTTGAGGAAAGCCATCTGCACGCCCGTGGTGGAATCCACGCGATCGGCGGCCTCCATCAGTGCCACGAGCATGACCGCTTCAAGTTCCGGGGCCAGAGCCTTGCGAGCGATAGCTTCCCGGATTGCATCGATTCGCGCACCGTTTCCGGGCTTGAAATAGCGGCTTCGCACACAAAACGTGTCGGTAATGTAGCCAGGCTTACCCTTCAGACGATTGAACTCGCGGACGAGTAGCTCCGCATCGTGCAGGATGGCATCCCGATCTGCCTGCACATAACAGCGGGCCAGGGTGGCGGCGTAGGCGTTGTGGTCGTTGGCGACGACCCGAAAACCGGCCCGTTTGAAGGCGTGCCCCACACGCGACGTCCCTGAGAAGAGGTCAAGAACTGACCGCACCGCAGGCAACGACCGCCCGAGCGAAACGATAGCGGGCACGAGCGTGCGTTTGGAGCCTATGTACTTGATCATGTCATCGTGCCTTGTGTCGCACTCGTTTGCGGGAGCGGGCCATTACGCACACCACACTCTCTTGGCTCAGACTCCAACACTGTCCGTCTTCCGCGCTCGGCCTGATCAAACCTCAGTTGCGGATACTGCGACCTTGAACGGCAGCCCGAGCGCCTCGAAGTGTCGCTGGCCGCACAGGATCTTATCGGACTCAGAGTTTCGCAGCTTCGTAACGTCGTGGGAGCCCTTGGTTTCCCGTACCAAATAGATCGTCTCGTCTTCGTGTTTGATGATGGCCCAGTCGGGGTTGTACTTGCCAACGGGCGTGTCAATCGTGAACCAGCGCGGAAGTTTGACGAATAGCCTGACGTCTTCCCGCTCATCCAGCTGCTTAGCGAACTGCCGCTCCACTTCAGAGTCGTATTCGACGTACTCGTAAAGAGAGTGATTGACCTTGAGCGCGTTGAGATAATCGACCAGCTCCTCATTCTTGAACAGGGCCATTTCCCACTCGGAGTCTGGGCTGTCCCCCGGAAGTCGTTCGTACTTGATGCCATCAACGAGAAGCCGTCGCAACTCATGCGTCAGGATCTTCGCGACAGCGTCCATGAATCGCTGCGGATCATTGAAGAACTCTGGGAGCCGACCCGATTCCTTCAAGATGCGAACAAGGGTGCCTCTCGTCAGCTCGGTTTCGTTTTGGAGATAGGCCAGGATATCGGGCAACGGCCGCATGGACGTGTCGACCGTCTCGTGGACCACGCTCATCGCCGTCGCGCGGACGCCGCCGCGGGCAGGGGCGACGTCGCCTATTGCCACCATTACCCGTGATGGCTCGATCTTTGGCATCCGACGGATGGCTGAAACCGCTTGTGCAACGAGCTTGTCAGTCTCGAACTCCACGCGGTACATCGTCTTGGGCTTGATGCGCTCCCAGAGCCCCAGAAATGCGGGATCTAACAGAACCTCTTTCTTGAGCGTGTTCGTGCCTTCCTCGCGATCCCGGCGGACGTGCCGTTCCATTTGGTAGGCGGCAAGCAGATCGACGACGACGGGGGCAAGATCGGCGACGGGCTCGGGCAATTCCAGCTTGAAGTCAGCCTGTTGCGGATTGAATGCCGGGAGCAGCTTTCCGTCCCGATCGACCATGCCGCGTTCCACCAGCGCCGTCATTACGGCATCGGCCACTGCCCGTCCGACGGGCTGGGCCTGGCCGTCTACGATCCGCTCCAGCTTGGCGAGCATGGTGATCGGCACCTTGCCGAAGGTCACGCCGCAATCGGTCTCGTACTCCTTCTGGAGGGCGCTCGCAAACGCCTCGTAACTGTCGTTCGCCATCACGAAGAGCTTATTGACCGATTCGTCAAACACACGCTGACCGTTCTGATCCACGGGCAGCCGGAGCCCGCGGCCAATCTCCTGCCGCTTGGTCGTGGTCGAGGCCCGTTCATTGAGCGTGCAGATCTGAAACACGTTCGGGTTGTCCCACCCCTCGCGCAGCGCTGAATGGCTAAAGATGAACCGCAGGGGCTCACTTTCCAGGAGAAGGTCTTCCTTCTTGGACATGATCAGCTCGTACACTTCGTTATCAGCGCTGGTCGTGCCCTCGCCACGCGATTCCTTCAGCACGCGTTCCGTCTGGCCCAGGGCAATCGCATCTT
>VGYR01000322.1 GCA_016872925.1 Planctomycetota bacterium | reverse complement strand
CCTTCCTTTTGGTGTTTGTTGGCCAGTTTGAACCAATCGGGTTCCAACTCATTTGGCGAAAAACGGGTCAAAACTCACCAACCAGAAACCAACCAGAGGTCAGTTTCACTCGTGTTGGCTTTCTTCCGCTAGGGGTCGCCGTTCGAGGTCATGAGTGACGCCACCGACACTTACGAGGCCACCAACACGACCTCGCTCACCGTCCGTTGTTTTAGAGTCATCGATGAAGATTGCGGGACGCTACCGCAAAAGGAACTTCGTCACATCAATGCTTTGTTCGCCCTTTTTCACGGCAAGCTGCCACTTATTGTCCTCACGGCGAACTCTTACATGCCAATATGAGCGGTCGGCCAAATGAGTCTCGTGGAAGCGGGGGAGCCAGGTGGCGAATTCATTGAACGGGAACATCAGCAGATTCTCCTCTGAGCCGCAGCCGAACGTGACCCACGCAGTCTTGTAGGCCGCAAGAGTCTGTTGTTGGTAGGGGTGAAACGCGAACCAGTAGCCGGTCCGGTTTCCCTCCCCATATGAACGCGACGTGGCAGAAAGCACGGCGGTCTTCCCGTCAGGCGTTTCGAACGTGGCGGCGGACTGACGAACCAAACTGTCTTTGAGGAACTTCTGAATTCGTTCGATGCATGCGGGACGGAAGGTAACTGGGGTAAATTTCGGCTGTTTCTCACCTCCCGTAGTTTCAATCTCAGTTTCTACGGGTGGAACATCGGTCCGAACCTCTTCCGTAGCTTTGAAGACCAAATCAATGATGCCGTCCACACGAGTGTATTCCTGCGGCATCAGGATGGCTCGGATTCGGTCAACGGTCTGCTGGTCTTCCAATTCCTCCTTAATCCGTAGGAGTCGCAAAAGAGCGTCGACGCTGATTAGGCGAATATTCCACGCGAAACGGGAACCACGGACTTGTGCTTCGAGGTCGCCGGTATCCGCCCTTCCAACGATGTAAAGAATGGAGGACTTCTCTTCGGTGACTTTTCCATCCCGAACGAGTTGCTTCCGATAGTTGGCGGCGGTGTCCAACGACAGCCGGTAGGCATCGGTGGTCTTGACCTCGACCAGAATGGTTTCTCCTCCCTTTGAATGCCAGAGTCCATCGAAGCCAACCGCGGCGGTAGTACCACGGTAACGGCCGTCCTCAACCGTGAAACCAAGACGCTTCCCAACTTGGTTGGCGATGTCTTGGAGGGCGAGCCCGCTGTCTTGGAAGGAGGTTTCGAGACACTGGCTGGCGAAGGTGCTCAAGTCCTCAGATGGGACGTGGGCAAGGAATTCCCGAAACTCTTCGGAAGTGGGGTTGCCGTCCTTGAGGCGTCCGTCGCCCGCGAAGACAAGAATCTGCTGAATGGTCTTCCCACGGAGTTGCTCGGGCGACTTCTTCCAAATTTCAACAAGCGGCATGGAGTGGAGGCGTTACTTTGACTGACAATTTGATGGGGTCGCGTGCCTTTGGTCGCAAGTGCCTTGGCAGCGGACGTCCCATTCGAGGATTTTCAGAGAGTGATCGCGATCAATCTCCATGGTTCATTCTGAACTGCTAGGAAACTGGATCTTCAGGGGGATCGGATCCGGGAGGGGTTTAGCCGCCTCATCGCGCAGCTCACAGACCCAGTCGTCTTGCGCAAGATCCTCGGGCACCTCGGCCACCCGAACGAGCCCCCACGCCCCGCGCCCGCGCGAACTGCTCGACTTCGCCTGAGTCGGCGCCCCTTGCACCGCCGAGCACACTCCTCGCCCGCGAGCCGCGCCGGCCGGCAGGCCCGGTCGTGTCCACAGCGCCCGCACCACCGCCCCAGCGCGCGTCGAACGCCTCGCAAAACCGCCACACAGGCCCAATCTGGGCTCCGGTGGTCCACTTGACGGATCGCTCAGCCGCGGCGAACCTCCCTCTCGCGGTCGACGACGGCCGCCTCCGGCGGATGTCATCCGCTTGGAGTTCCTATCCGCAGAGGCCGGTGCCACCCGTGGTGAGCGCGAATGGCTAGGCGAGAACCAATCTCGTCGCGGGGCCGATGCGCCCCTCGAGCGTCGCCGTGATCTTCGCGAGATCGTGTGGAGCCGTTGTCTTCCGATTCAACGCTGACGCAACCCCTTCGACGTCCGTACTGAGACGTGACGCGAGTTCAAGCCCAGAAGTGCCGATTCTGTAAGCGTGAAAGTGCATCGGGTCACCAACGCGCGCTTCGCTCTCGAGGTGCGAAGTGGCGAATTCGCGCCGAATGTAGTCAAGCAGCACATCTTGAACGATAAGAACCAAGTGCTTCTGCCAGCCGCTGAATGTTTCAACCTTGTGGTGTAGCTGAACGAGAATCGTCTTGGCTGTCATCTTCCAGTTCATGCCGAACGGCTTCTTGGAAGCAACGTCAGAGGGGTCGACCCGTAGCCCTTTAGACTTCAGGAAGCGCTGTCGCTCAGGCCAAACCGTTCCAGTTGTATCCATCGTCTGCAACTCGATGCCGACGAAGTCTCGAACCTTTCCCCCGCGTGAGGAGACAAGGAAATAGTCGACCATCCCCCCCGGAACCTCGACCTCCGGCAGGACGTGGAAATCATTGCCAGGCTGATGCAACGAGAGCAGGTGAATGCAGTCCGAAAAAACTTTCCGCCGCTCCAGCATCCGATGCGGACAGATAATGACCGGCTTCTCCGAGTGGGTAACCACGCATGTCCCAATGGCGACATCAGGTGCGGACTTACGAGTCTTGATGCACCTGCTATTGCGGTACGGGCAAGCCTGCGAATCGACGAGCGCACGCAGTTTCTCGGATGTCGCTTCGCGGCTCGCCGTAGAAACGCCAAAGAACTCGACCACCTTGCTCATGATTGCACCGCTCGCGAACGCCTTTCGATGCGCGCGCTGTTGCCGGGCTTCCGAGTTCCGACGACCTGATGCGTCATCTTGCGCGCGTCGAGCCCTGCCGATTCGGCTTTAGTGATGTCGTCTGCGATGAGAGCTTCGTTACGCTCAATGTGAGGCACGGAACTCTTCTTCGGTCGAAATCCAAGTTGAGCAAACAACGCTGCGCCGACAGCCTCCGCAAGTAGCACAGGGACGGCATTGCCTACTTGACGGTTGCCGTGCCACTTCACTGGATGAAAGCGGAACCAATCAGGGAACGTCTGGATGCGCGCACACTCACGTGTAGTGAGGACCCGAGAGGATTCGAAGTGGCAGGGCCTCGGTGCGCTCCAACTGCCGCGTTCAGATGTGGTCCCGGCTCGAATTGTTGTTCCGAGCCCATCGGGCTCAAGGCGACGAATCCCACTCGACGCGTCGGCTTGACCCGCCTCCAGAAGCTTTAGACGTGCGAGCAAGTCCTCACCATGCTGGGTGCGCCGACAGTTCGTACAGAACGCGGCGTCCCAGTTCACGGCGTACCCTCGGCGGTCTGCAAGCAGTTTGGGTGTACGCATCAAACGCTGAAAGTCCGTCCGAGGCGGCTTCTCGTACTTCACTTCGTCCCCGTTCACGAGATGGGGGAACAGGTCAACGTCCGGTAGATCATCCAGCGCGTCGCGCACCGTTGGGGTCGCTAGCCGAGGCGAGAAGAGCGTCGCCTGTGCCCCCGGAGGCAGGTGAGTCGCGCTCGGATGCTCCGGTGTGATTCCTAGGTCGCGCCTAATCCCGAGCACGAACACGCGCTTCCGCGTCTGAGGGACCCCGAAGTCGGGAGCGTACAAGGTGTTCGGTTCCGATACCCGGTAGACCTTCTTGAGTCGATTGAGAGCTTCATCGAGCTGCCATACGTCCCCAGCCTTGATCCCTGGGACATTCTCGATGATGAAGGATAGCGGCTTGAGTTCTAGAACAAGGCGCGCCATCTCCAGAACCAAGTCGTTCAGCGGATCTGAGCGATCTTTCTTTCCAGCGAGGCTGAAACCCTGACACGGCGGTCCACCGGCGATCAGGGCGATGTCTGCCTTGGGAGGCACGCCGCCGATTAAATCGCTGCCGGACATCTTTCGAACGTCGCCACGTTCGGCGCCTCCGAGCGTAGTAGTGAGCGGGAAGTTGTACTCAGCGTAGCGCGCAGCCGTGTCGTCAATCTCCACGTGGGAGGCGACGCTGAAGCCAGCGAGTTCAAGGCCGAGCGAAAGACCACCCACTCCTGCGAAGAGGTCGACCGCAATCGGTCGCGTCTCTAGGTAGTGCCTCCGGAGATCCTTCTGGTCGCGTGTCATTCTGGTGCTTCTCGACCCTCGCGAGAACGCTGCGCGGCAGCAAGCCACCTCTTAGGACGATCGCGAAGCGCAGCGGCAAGCTGCCGCGCAACATAATCGCTCGGCACGCCCCGCCCCTTCTCGATGTCGGTGATGTACGACGGCGAGACCGTCGTCCCATCTGGCTTGCGGACACGCTCTGCTAGGGCTCTCACTCTGAAGCCAGCGTCAGCGCCCGCCGTCTTCAGGAGGCTGGCGATCGAGACCGAATCTCTGTTACTGGAAGGAAACCGGATTTTCAGGGGGATCGAATTCGGGAGGGGTTTAGGGGGAGGGTGACGGTCAAAAACGGAGTCGGACCCCCTGTAGTCCCCCAACTCTCGAGTCCGCCTGACCGGCCAGCGGCGCGAAGCGCCGGTCAACAAAGATATCCCGACGGAAACTCAGCGACTCGTCCGATTCCGGCGCCGCGCCGGCGAATGTTCGGAGGTCAGTCGTGTCAGCCACGATGCGAAGGGACAAACCTCCGGCCGCTAGCTGTCAAGCAGCGAGGCTTCAATCGGCGCAATCCTGCGCGTCGGCTTGAACGAAGTCGTCGTCCGGGCAGTTCCGTCCACCGCTCGCGCTCCAGAACAC
>VGYR01000321.1 GCA_016872925.1 Planctomycetota bacterium | reverse complement strand
GGGGGATGGAGTTTCACGGCCAGCTCAGCCTGCTCAAGACCGGCATCGTGTTCGCGGACGCGGTGAGCACCGTGAGCCCGACCTACGCCCGCGAAATCCAGTCGGCGCCGGGCGGCTGCGGGCTCGAGGAATTGCTCGCGGCACGTCGTGACGCGCTCGCCGGCATCGTCAACGGCATCGACACGACCGCCTGGGATCCGGGCCGGGATCCGCACCTGCCCCGGCCGTACGGGGAGGCCGACTTCGACCCCGGCAAGTACGCGGCCCGGGCGGCGCTGGCAGCGCGGCTGGGACACGTGGCCCCCGATGCCAGGCCGCTGGTGGCGTTCGTCGGCCGGCTCGTCGAGCAGAAGGGCGTGTCGCTCGTCCTCGAGGTGATCGCTCGGCTCGCCGGCACGGGCCGGGCGCACTTCGTGGTCTTGGGCACGGGCGGAGCGGAGGAGGAGCACGCCCTCCGGCAGGCGGCCGCGGCGTTCCCCGGCACGGTCGACGTCGTGATCGGCTTCGACGAAGGCCTCGCGCACCTCATCCAGGCGGCCGCCGACATCACGCTCGTGCCCAGCCGCTTCGAGCCCTGCGGCCTGACGCAGCTCTATGCCCAACGGTATGGATCGATCCCGGTCGTCCGGGCGACCGGCGGCCTCGTGGACACGGTGGTGAATGCCACCCCGACGACCATCCGCGACGGGTCGGCCACGGGGTTCGTGTTCGAGGGCTTCGATGCGGCGGGCCTCGAGCACGGCCTGGGGCGGGCCCTGGCAGCCCATGCGGACAAGCCGCTCTGGAGGATGCTCGTCGGCAACGCGATGCGGCAGGACTGGTCGTGGCAGGCGAGCGGCCGCGAATACCTGCGGCTCTTCGAGCGAATCTGCCGGACGTGACCCGTGGCACCCAGGCCGGGACACATCCTGGCCCCTGGTGCTGCGCCGGCTGCGGGAAGTAGCTCAGGTTTCCAACCTGAGCGATCTTCGCGCCAGTGTGCGGCACGGATTGAAAACCCGTGCTCCGGATGGTCCCGCACCGCGACGGCCCGGGAGCCGCCAGCAGGATGGGCTGTCCCGCCGGTGGCAATCGGGGCAAGGTGCGCGGGACCGTGCGGGGCGTGGCGGCGGCGGGGGGGCGGACGAACCGTTGCGACCGATACCTCTCCCATGCTCCGCACCGTCCTCGGCCTGGCACTGCTCGCTCTCGTCTCGACAGCCCGTGCCGGCGAGCCGTGCGGGCATTGCAGCCACTGCAAGCGGACCGCCGCGGGCGACGAGACCCCCTACGGCGACACCGGCTGCGGCCCGCGCTCCTGCGGCGCGAAGCACGACGAGTGTTGGGCTCCGGATCCGTGCGACGCGTGCGCCCGGTGGCGGGGCTGCAACGGCGTGAAACAGATGCCCGAGAAGTTGGCCCCCTGGCAGCTGCCGCCGGGTCGCGGCTTCCAGAGCGGCCAGGCCGTCGGCTACCGAGCGGCGCCCTGCGGCAGCTGCAATCCGTGCGGCCCGCAGTTTCCCTGGGTCTTCTGACGCTCGGCGACGAGCGTGGCGGCGAACGTGATCTCGTCGTCGCGGTCACGGCAGGCGCGGCGGAGCAGTTCCCACTCGCCGGACGCGGCCGCCAGGTCGACCAGCGCGGGCAACGCCGCCGCGGCCTGCAGCGGGCTCGGCATCGCGGTGCCATCGCGGGGCCGCGTGAGGGCCGCGTGCAGCGCCTCGCCGGGCCGCCCGAGCCGCGCGAGCAGCAGCACGAGCACGTCGTGGGGAAGCGGTCCGGCTTCCGGCTCGGCCGTCGCCGCCGCGCCACGAAAGAAGCGGAGGGCACGCTCGACGTCGATGCCGAGCTGGCAGCCGTAGAACAGTCGCGAGGCTTCGCCGACGTTCTCGAACGGGGGCTCTCCCGGGTAGACGACCTCGCCAGGCAGCCGGCAGGCGTAGCATGCCAGGTCGTGGCCGCGGCGGATGGTCGGCTCGTCGTCGCAGATCCGGGCGATCCGCAGAACCGACTGCAGGTGGGAGGCATCGACGTGCAGCCCGACGTCCGCCTCGCCCACGGCATCGAGCAGAGCCGGGATCGTCGGTGCCGCCGGCAGGACCACGCCCCGCGACTCGACGTCCCGGGCGAGGTTCGACCGCAGCTCGTCGTGCAGGTGCGTTACGAGCACGGCGGCCGCCGGACGTTGCCGCACGGCCGGCAGCCGGGCCACGGCCTGCTCGTAGGCCGTGATCGCGTTGCAGGTGCCCTGCATGCCGAGCACGAGCTCGATGCCGAGTGCCGGATCGGCCGCGTCCCAGAGGACGACGCCGAGCGCCTCCTCGAGGATACGGTCCGATTCGGCGTCGCTGGGCGCCGAGGCGATCAGTGGTCGGACGATGCGCTCGAGGCGCGCCGACACCTCGGCGGGCTCGGCCGCCGCCCGCAGATACATCCAGGAGGCGGCGACCTGCCCCTGGTCGAGCAGCGGCCAGCCCGCCTCGCGGCATGCGGCGAGCGACCGCTCGTCGAAGGCATCGCGGTGCGCCGCGGGCACGTCCCCGGGGGAACCCACCGGTGGCAGGCCGATCGCGAGCCGGGCCTGGATGATCCGCACGTCGAACAGGCCGTGCCACCGCCCCCGGGCGGCGAGCGACGCGGCGAGTTCGTCGAGCATGGCAGCGGAGCCGGAGGTCGCGATGGTGCGCTCGAGCTCGTCGAAGCGTGTGCCACCGCTCATCGGCCCGCCTCCATCCGCCGGACCGCCTCGTAGGCGAGCACCGCCGCCGTGGCGGAGAGGTTGAGGCTGTCGGCGATCCCGCGCATCGGCAGCCGGACGCTCTCCATCCGGATCGCCCCGGCCCGCGCCGCCGCCGACCACGCCCCCGAGATCCCGTGCGCCTCGCTGCCCAGCAGGAGCGCCGGTCCGCTCCCGAAGTCGGCCTCATGCCAGAGCCGTGCTCCGTTCGGCATCGCCGCCACGACCTGCCGGCCGTGACGCCGACACCAGTCGATCGCCTCGGCCGTCGAGCAGGTCGCCAGCGGCATGGAGAATGCGGTGCCCAGGCTCGCCCGGATCACCGCCGGATTGGCCACGTCGGTGCGGGCATCGCAGACCATCACGCCGCCAAGGCCGGCGGCGTCGGCCGTGCGGAGGATCGCGCCCAGGTTGCCGGGCTTCTCGACCCCCTCGATCACGAACATCGGGCGATCGACGGCGAGGCTCACGGCAGCCAGCGGCCGCGGGCCGAACCGGACGACGCCCACGACGCCTTCGTTGCGGCCCCCGAACGCGACCCGGGCGAAGGCCCGCTCCGATGCCGTCGCCACCTGCGTTCCACCGGCTGCGAGCGTCGCCAGCCAGTCGGCGAGCGGCGTGCCGAAGTCACCGGCGGCGGCGTCCGCGAGCCGGCGGGCGTCGACGAACACCTCGACGATCTCGATGCCGGCGGCGGCGGCCCGGGCGAGTTCGCGGCGGCCGTCCACGAGCGTCAGCCCGGTCGTCCGGCGTCCGTCGGCGTCGCGCAGCGCCGCCGCCCGCTTGATGCGCGGGTTGGCGGGGCTCGTGATCGATTCAGCGCTGATCATGACGCGGGGTCACGGCGGGAGAATCCGCCGAGGGTGAGCGGGCGACCGGTGTCGTCGACGAGATCGAGCGTGCCGCACTCGATGCGGCCGTCCGGCGGCCGGTCCGCGGCCGCAAGCGACTCGGCCAGTGTGTCCCGCAGCCGCGCCGGATGCCAGCCGGGCGAGTGGCAGGTGAGGAGCACCGGTCCAACCGCGGCCGGATCGAGCAGGCGGGCGACGTCGGCGACGAGGCCTTCGAGGTGCCGATCGATCGAAAACGGCTGTCCCCTGGGCCCGTGGCCCCATGACGGCGGGTCGAGCACGACGCCGGCAAACCGACGGCCGCGCTTCCCGCATCGCGCCACGTAGGTCGCGGCATCCTCGCAGACCCACGAGATCGGGAGGTGGTCGAGGCCCGAGGCTCCGGCGTTGCGGCGGGCCAGCGCGATGGCCTGCCGCGAGGCATCGACGTGCACCACCTCGGCTCCCGCAGTTGCGGCGGCGAGGCTCGCGGCCCCGGAATGGGCGAACAGCGAGAGGATCGGCATGCCGAGCCGTGTCGCCCGGTGGAGCCACTCCCACTGGGCGACCTGCTCCAGAAACACGCCCACCTGGCCGGAGGGCGCTGGATGCACCTCGAGCACGACCGCGTGCCCGGCGATCGGCACGATGGCCTGCCACGGGTCCGGGGGCGGGCTCGCGAAGTGCCACGCACCGCGGCTCTCGGCGGGGGTTCCCGTGCCGGCGGTGTAGGTGGCCACCGCCTTGTGCCAGAGGCTGGGCTGCCGGCGCCGGTCGGTGGACTGCGGAAGCGGCCGGTCGACGAGCACGCCGCCGAGCCGCTCGAGCCGACGGCCGTGGCCCCGCTCGTCGATGCCGAAATCGACGACCGCCGGGTCACGGGCTGTCCCAGGCACGCTGCCAATCATGATGGGAGTGAGAATACCGCCACCGGCAGCGACGCGAAGCCGCGGGCCGGGTTCACCACGCGTGCTCAGTAGTGTCCGGTTGACGCACGGGCTCCTCGTCAGAACACCATGCCCCGCAGGGGCTATTGACGCTTGAAAAAAAGATTCATGGCCGATGGGCCGGGTGGCCGATACCCCATGCATGCCATACAGCGGAAAACGAAAAGACGCGGAAACGCGCAGGCTGAAAGCCATGGAGTTGCTGGACTCTGGGAAGTCCCAGAGCCAGGTGGCTGCCGAGTTGGGCGTGACCCAGTCGGCGGTGTCAAAGTGGGTAAGCGCTCGGCGGCAGGGCGGTCAAGATGCTTTGAAGGCCAAA
>VGYR01000320.1 GCA_016872925.1 Planctomycetota bacterium | reverse complement strand
TGCGGCATCATCGCCTGCTTGTTGATCATGCTCTACACCGGCCGCCAGCCCACCAAACGGACCTTCGAAATGGTCTGCTTCTTCCTCTCGGGATGGGCGAGCCTCGAAGAACTGGAACGCCATATCGAGTCACTCCCATAGCCTGTGTAATCGCTCCGCGCGCTCGAGGGTGCCGCGGGGTTCGCTGCTGCGCGGTTGGCGCCGCTCATAGACTTGAGACACCCTCACCTCGCTTTCCTTGGCCTTCCCCATCTCCTCCCCGGAGGAAAGGGCCACAGCGAGACCACCGCCCCGGAACCCAGAATCAGCCGACAGCACGGCCCGTGCCGAACAGGAGTGGGTTCGAAGGCTTTCTCTCTCGCCGGCTTACGCTGCGATGGACCCGCCGACTGCCGCCGGCCTGCCCCTCGTCTCGTCTTCCGTTCGAGTTGTTTCGTGCTGGTTTTCCGGGCCAAACGCGACACTTCGGCCGTCGCTCGTCCTCGGAACGTGCGAAAGTAAAGATGGGGGTTTGGGCAACGCAAGCAGATTTTTCCGTCGCCGTCGGCTGCGCCGTGGACGGCCGCATCGGGCCCGTCCGACCGCCGGGCGCGACACTTTCCCGATCCGTCGGCGCTGCGCCGTGGCGAGCGGCGCGTCGGCTTCGCGAAATGCATTCATGCGTCCGTCGCCGCCGTGCCGAAGAACCCTTTGACAATACCCCACCTGAGAGGGGATACTGCCGGAGGCTGTCGTGAGATCGCAGGGTGAGATCGAGGCCGCGGTGGGGGACGCCATCGCGCGATTCCAGCAGGAGTTCATGGGCCGCGGCCCGCGGCACGTGCAGGCGCACCTCGTCGAGAATCGCGTCTTCGTGCATCTCGAAGGGGTGCTGACCGCGGCCGAGGAGCGGCTCGTGTCGGGCGGTGGAGCCGCCGACGGCCGTGCCGCCGAACTGCTCAAGCAGCTCCGCAGCCGCCTGGTGACGGCCGGCCGACGGGAACTGGAGACGCTCGTCCACGAGGCCGCGGGCTGCCCCTCGGTGAACCTGCACCACGACATCAGCCCGTCGACCGGCGAGGGGGTGATCGTGATCACGCTCGCAGCGACGCCCGTTTGCCGGTTCCGAAAGGCCCGGTGACCGCCCGCTCCGGTCCGCGGGCTTCTCCGCTCCAAAACCGTATCCCGGTCGGTGGCCGATGCCCGTCGGCCCATCGCTCCACCGCCGGGCGGGCAGCCGCCCGCCCGGCGTTGGTCGCGGGGTTGCACGATCTCCGGCGGCATCGTCGAATCGGAGCCCCCGATTCCCCCGGCCGAGGAGACCATCACGATGGCAACCGCCAAGAAGACCGCCAGGCCGAGCAGGTCGCGGAGCAGGCCGCAGGACCCGATCCCCGCGGCGATCGAAGGGCTCGGCGTCTTCTACCTCGGCCGGAAGGTCGACCCGCGCACGGGTGAACCGACGGCCGAGCCCCTGCTCGTCGACGCGAAGCGATTCACCACCCACGCGGTCTGCGTGGGCATGACGGGGAGCGGCAAGACCGGCCTGCTGATCGACCTCATCGAGGAGGCCGCGCTCGACGGGATCCCGACGCTCGTGATCGATCCCAAGGGGGATCTCGCGAACGTGCTGTTGTCGTTTCCCGACCTCGCCCCCGCCAGCTTCCTGCCCTGGCTCGAGCCCGACGCCGCTGCCCGCGAGGGCATTTCGCTGGAGCAACTCGCCGAGCGCACGGCCGCCACATGGTCTGCCGGCCTCGCGGCGAGTGGCCAGTCGGGCGACCGCATCCGTCGGCTCCACGAGGCCGCCGAGATGACCGTCTACACGCCCGGCAGTCGCACCGGTCGGCCGCTGGCGATGCTCGGCAGCCTCGACGCGCCTCTCGCCGAGATCGCCGCCGACCCCGAAGCCCGGCGGGAGCGGATCGAGTCGCTGGTGTCGGCGGTGCTCGCCCTGGTGGGCATCGAGTCCGAGCCGGGCCGCAGCCGCGAACACGTGCTGCTCGCGGCGATCCTCGACGCCCTGTGGAAGAGCGGGCAGAAGGTCGACTTCGGCACCCTGGTGCGGGCGGTTCCGGCCCCGCCCCTGGAGCGGATCGGGTTTCTCGATCTGGAAAACTTCTTTCCTGCCGGCGACCGGTTCGCGCTGGCGACCCGCCTCAACACGGTGGCTGCCGCGCCGGGCTTCGACGCCTGGCTCGACGGCGACCCGCTCGATCTCGGCAGGCTCCTGTGGACACCGGACGGCAGGCCGCGGGTGGCGGTCGTGTCGATCGCCCACCTCGCCGACACCCAGCGGATGGCGTTCGTGACGCTCCTGGCCGGGGCGGCGATCTCGTGGATGCGTTCCCAGGGGGGCACGTCGTCGCTCAAGGCGCTGTTCCTGATGGACGAGGTCTTCGGCTACCTGCCGCCGACGGCCAACCCACCGAGCAAGACGCCGCTCCTCACGCTCATGAAGCAGGCCCGCGCCTACGGCCTCGGCGTGGTCCTGGCCACGCAGAATCCGGTCGACCTCGACTACAAGGGCCTCTCCAACGCGGGGCTCTGGTTTCTCGGCCGCCTGCAGACCGCCCGCGACAAGGCCCGCGTCCTCGACGGCCTCGAGGGGGCGGCGCAGGCCGCCGGCGGGTCCTTCGACCGCGGCCGGCTCGATTCCCTGCTCTCGGGCCTCGAGCAGCGCCGGTTCCTGATGCACAGCGTGCATGGCGAGGAGGAGACCCTCTTCCAGACGCGCTGGACGATGGCCTACCTCCGCGGGCCGCTGCTCCGCGAGGAGATCAAGCGGCTCACCGCGGCGGCCGCCGGCCTGTCCGCGGTGGCGACCGGGGCCGGTGCCGCCGCGGCTCCCGCGGCGTCGGCCAGTTCGTGGCTGGGGGGTGGCCCGCGGCCGATCCTGCCCCCCGGCATCCGCGAGGTGTTTCTCGCACCCCGTGGCCCGCTGCCACTCGACGCGGTCGTCCGCTACGAGCCGGCGATCCTCGGCAGGGCGCGGGTCCGCTACGCGAAGCCGACGGCCGGCATCGAGGTCGACCGCGAGGTCGCCTGCCTCGCCTCCGCCGGCGACTCGCTCGGTGAAGCTGCCTGGGAGTCCGCGGAGCAGTTGGCGACGGGCCTGCAGCTCGAGCCCGCCCCGCGGAGCGGAGCCTTCGCCCCGCTGCCGGCGGCTCTCACGAGCCCGCGGAGCTACGCCACGCTCGCCACGTCGTTCAAGGCGCACCTTGGCCGCACCTCGAAGCTCAGCTGCTGGTCGGCTCCGGCGGTCGGCATCGTCTCGCGGCCGGGGGAGAGCGCGGGGGAGTTTCGCGTGCGGATCGCACAGCGGGTCAAGGAGTGGCGGGACGAGCAGATCGAGCGGGTGCGCGACAAGCAGGCGGCCAAGCTCGCCTCGCTGGCCGACCGCATCGAGCGGGCCCGGCAGAAGGTGGAGAAGGAAAAGGCAGAGGCCAAGAACCAGTCGATGCAGACCTACGTCTCGATCGGCACGGCAGTGGTCGGCGCCCTCTTCGGCCGCAAGAAGATCAGCGCCACCACCATCGGCCGCGCGGCCACGTCGATGCGATCGGCGAGCCGGGCCACCCGGCAGCAGGCCGACGTCGCCCACGCCGAGGAGAGCCTGGCCACGCTGGAGGAACGGCAGCGGCTCCTCGAGGACGAGATCGAGCTCGAGCTCGAGCGGATTCGCCTCGAATCGGGCCCCGACTCGATCGCCCTGGAGGAGATCGACGTCCCGGCCCGCAAGACCGACATCGCGGTCGACGAGGTGGCGCTGGCGTGGGTGCCGCTGCCCCCCGCGGAGCGGCCGACGGCCGACCGGGGAGTCTGGGGATGACCGCCATCGACCGGGAGATCGTGCTCGTCGACTGCCGCGACGAGGTCGGCCTGATCCATCGGATCACCGGCGTGCTCCAGGCCCGGCGGCTCAACATCGAGAGCAACCACGAGTACGTCGATCCGGCGGCGGGCCACTTCTTCTTCCGCGCCGAGATCGCCCCCGCCGCCGGGCCGGTGCCGGCCGACGAACTGCGGGGGGCCCTCGCCGCGGTCCTGCCGGCGGCGGCGCGGGTGCGCGTGACCCGCGACGAGCGGCGGCCGATCGTGGTCTGCGCCACCCGCGAACCGCACTGCCTGGGTGAGCTCCTCCTGCTCGATGCCGTCGGGGAGCTGCCGGGACGGATCGTCGGCGTGGTCGCCAACCACGCCGACCTCCGCGGCCTGGTGGAGCGGTTCGGCGTGCCCTTCCACAACGTCTCGCACGAAGGCCGCTCCCGCGACGACCACGAGGCGGCGTTTCTCGCGGCGATCGACGAGCATGCGCCGGAATACGTCGTCCTCGCCCGATACATGCGGGTGCTGTCCGGCGCCGCGATCGCCCGGTATCCCGACCGGATCGTCAACATCCATCATTCGTTCCTGCCGGCCTTCGCCGGGGCGAGTCCCTACCACCAGGCCTTCGCCCGCGGCGTGAAGCTCATCGGGGCCACGGCGCACTTCGTCACCGAGGAACTCGACGCGGGGCCGATCATCGCCCAGGACGTGACGCCGGTGGACCACACCTTCACGCCCGAGCGGATGGCGCAGGCGGGCCGCGACGTGGAGAAGCTCGTGCTCGCGCGGGCGGTGCGTCTGGTGCTCGAGGAGCGGGTCTTCCTCCACGGCAAGCGAACCGTCGTGTTTCAGTAGGGCGAACTCTGCGACGCGGTTGGTCGCTGCCGGGCATGCAGGGGCGCCACCCGTGACGCGGTTGGTCCTTCCATGCGACCAGAACGATGCATTGGGATTGACCCCCCCCCCCCCCCCACCCCCCCCCCCCCCCCCCCCCCCCCCCACAACCTCGGC
>VGYR01000319.1 GCA_016872925.1 Planctomycetota bacterium | reverse complement strand
GACCGGATACCCCGCGCGACGACCGGAAAACCCGCGCTACGATCGGAAAACCCGCGCGACGCACATGAGGAGCACAGGTTTTCCAACCTGTGCCGGGTTCGACGCGGGTTGAAAACCCGCGCTACGACCGGGAAACCCGCGCTACGACCGGAAAACCCGCGCGACGACCGGGAAACCCGCGCGACGACCGGAAAACCCGCGCGACGACCGGGAAACCCGCGCGACGACGGCCGCCCGCGGTCCGACGGCCGCCCGCGTTACGGCGAGTCCCGCTCGAAGGCCTCGTTCATCCGCTGCACCACGAGTTCCGGCGAGTCGGTCTTGAGGCCGTAGAGAAACCACCGCACCCGCTGCTCGCTGGTGCCGTGCGTGAAGGCCTCCGGCACCACGTAGCCCTGGGCCTTGGCCTGAATCCGGTCGTCGCCGATCGCGGCGGCCGCGTTCACCGCCTCGCGGATGTCCTCCTCGTCGAGGATCCCGGCGTACTGGGCCATGTGCCGGGCCCAGACCCCGGCGAGGTACTCGGCCTGCAGCTCCATCCGGACCGACAGCCGGTTGTAGTCGGCCTGCGACATCCGCCGCTGCATCGACTGCACCCGCTCCGCGATCCCGAGCTGGTTCTGCACGTGATGGCCGATTTCATGCGCGATCACGTAGGCCTGCGCGAAATCACCCGGGGCGCCGAACCGCCGCTTGAGCTCCTCGTAGAACGTCGGATCGATGTACACGGTCTTGTCGAGCGGGCAGTAGAAGGGGCCCGCGCCGGCGCTGGCGATGCCGCAGCGGCTGCTCACCTGTCCGGTGAACATCACGAGCTTCGTCGGCACGAACCGCGTGCCGAACGCCCGCGGGAAGATCCGCGACCAGACGTCCTCGTTGTCGGCGAGCACCGTCTTGAGGAACTTGCTGACGTCGTCGTTGATCGGCTTACCGGCTTTGGCGGCCGGGACCGGGCCGCCGCCAAGTTGGGGCGCCATCCGCATCAAGTGCATCGGGTCGACCCCCAGGAACATCATCACGATCATCAGCAGCAGCGTGAGCAGGCCGCCGCCGATCACGGCCTGCTGGCCGGCGCTCCGGCGGTCCTCGACGTTCTCGCTCTGACGACGCCCTTCCCAACGCATGGCTCTCGATGCTCCCTGGGTGATGCCGCGCCCGTCCCAGGGCAGGATCCGGATTCTACGCCACCGCTCAGCCTTCGGGCAGCGGCCGGTCCTTGGTTTCCGGGAGGAAGGGGAGGACGGCCAGACCCAGCAGGAACGCCGCACACATCGTGATCCCGGCCGGTCGCATCGGCTCGGCCATCCAGGCCGGGCTCTCGATGCCGGCGTAGACCTTGCTCGTCAGCAGCCCGAGCAGAAACGGCCCCCCGGCGGCCACGAACCGGCCGACGTTGTAGCAGAAGCTCGTGCCCGTGCTCCGCAGGCGGGTGGGGAAGAGTTCCGGGAAATAGATCGCGTAGCCGGCGAACACCGAGAGCTGGCAGAAGCCCATGATCGGCAGCATCCACCAGATGTCGTTCGGCTCGTCGAGGTAGCGGAACACGAAGGCGGTGGAGAACAGCGCCAGCGTGAAGGCGATCGCGAAGAACGACTTGCGGCCGATCTTTTGGCAGATGCGGGCGGTGAGCATCATGCTCACGAAGGCGCCCACCTGGATCATCATCATCGCCACGGCGGGCCAGATCGTGAGCCGGCCGGCGATCTCCTGCGGCGAGAGCCCCTGGGCCTCGTAGGCCTTGCGGAACACGCTCCGCACGAGGTCGGGCGTGAAGAAGCCGATGCCCCACAGGCCGATCACGCCGGCGCAGGCCAGCAGCATTCCCAGCAGGGCGTTCTTGCGCCACCGCGGATCCGAGAACAGCGGCCCGTAGCCGCCGAGTTTCTCCCCGCTGGCGTCGGCCTTGGCCTTCATCTCCTGCCACCGCTCGGGCTCCTTGAGCCCGGCGCGGATCACCAGGGCCAGCACCGCCGGCAGGGCCCCGATCACGAACTTCCATCGCCAGGGCTCCCAGCCGTAGAGCTTCGTGCCCATGTGCAACTGCGCCTGCCCGAGTCCGATGCCGATCAGGGCGGCGGTGAAGTTGCCGACCGTGGAGAGCGCCTGGAGGAGCCCCAGCGCATGGGGCCGCGCGCGGTCCGGCATCACCTCGGCCACCAGCGCCACGCCGACGGCGAACTCGCCGCCGACGCCGAGCCCGGTGATGAAGCGGTAGAAGGCGAAGTCCCAGAAGCCGCGGGAGAGGGCCGAGAGGCCGGTGCAGATGGAGTAGATCACGATCGTGATCATCATCGTCTTGGCGCGGCCGAAACGGTCGCCGATGACCCCGAAGATCAGGCCTCCGGTCGCCCAGCCGAGCATGAAGATGCAGGTGGAGAGGCCGCCGTAGAAGTCGACCCGGGCGTCGAAGTCCTTCTTCTCCGCAGGCGTCATCGTCGCCGGGTCGAGCGTGGCGGAGGCGAGCAGGGTCTGCATCGCCGGCTTGCGGGCCAGCGTAAAGAGCTGCTGGTCGAGGCAGTCGAACAGCCAGCCGAGCGCCGCCACGATCAGCACGAACCAGTGGTACCGGGTCATGCCCTTGTGCCAGGGCCCGTCCGCCGGCCCGGCCGTCGATGACCTCGTGAAATGCGGCAGCTCACCCATGCGATCCCCCCTGGTCTGGCTTCGATCCGGTGGTCGTCACCCTTGCGCTTCCTCGACCCGCCGCATGTGCGCGATGCTCTCGCGGGCCAGCCGCTCGGGCCCCGGAGCATAGTCGAACACTTCCACGCTCACCCATCCGGAGTACCGGGCCTCGTCGAGGGCCGCGAAGATCGGTGCGAAGTCGATCGCGCCGAATCCCGGCCCCTGGAGGTTGACGTCGTTGGCGTGGAAGTGCTCGAGGTGGCGGGCGCTGGCGAGGATGATCTCGGGAATCGGCGTCGACTCGCTCGCCATCGCCTTCACGTCGAGGTGCAGCCGGACGTGGGGGGAGCCGATCCGCTCGATCAGCCGGCAGGTCTCGGCGGCGGTGGTGAGCACGTCGGTCTCGACGGGCGAGAGCGGCTCGAGGGCCACGACCGTGTCGGTCGTCTCCAGCACCGGGACGAGCCGCGAGAACACCTCGTGGATGTGGTCGATCGCCTGCGCGGGCGTCACTCCCGGCAGCAGGCTCCGCTGGTTCGGCGACCCGAACACGAGCACGCGGCCGCCGAGGTCGTGGCACAGCCGGGCGAGTTCCCCGAGGTACTCGACCGTGCGGCCGCGGAGGGCCGCGTCGGGATGGGCCACGTGGAAGCCCTCGGTCTTCGCCAGCAGCCAGTGCAGGCCGACGCAGTCGAGACCCGCGCGGGCGATGGTGCGGCGCAGCTCTCCGCGGGCCTGCGGCGCGAGATCGGTGGCCAGGGGCGTTAGCGTGAAGGGGGCGATTTCGATGCCGCCGTAGCCGCACTCCGCGGCGAAGTCGCAGGCCTTCGCCAGCGGCCAGTCGCCGAAGGTCTCGTTGCAGATCGCGTAGCGGAAGGGAGCGTTCATGGCCGGATCACTTCACCAGGGCGACGCGGCCGGTGCGGGCCGAGCGGTAGCAGGCTTCCACGATCGCCACGGCCTTGCGGCCCTCGCGGCCGTCGAGTTGCGGCGGGCGGCCCCCCCGCACCGCGTCCAAAAACGCCTCGATGTTGCGGGTGTGGCAGGAAGAGTTGATGGCCATCGGGTCGGCCGCGCCGCCGCTGGTGCCGCTGGCGGCCCCGAAGCGGCTGCGAATCGACTCGTCGTCCGGCTGCTCGGCGCGAAACCGCCAGGCGACGAGCTGCTCCTCGAGGATCTCGGCCGTGCCCTCGCGGCCGCCGATGAGGAACCGCCGCAGCTGCCCCGGATAGAGGCTGGTGGCCGCCAGGAGCTGCCCCAGGCCGCCGTTCCTGAAGCGGAGGATCGCCACGCAGGTGTCCTCCACCTCCAGCCGCTCGGCGTCGTGGGCCCGCACGGCCGTCAGGGCCGCCACGCTTTCGACGGGGTTCTGTGCGGGCTCGAGGCCGGGCATCGTCGCCCCCGCGATCCACTGGAGGGCGTCGACGCCGTGGATCGACTGGTTCATGAGGGCTCCGCCGCCGTCGAGCGCCTTGGTCCCCTGCCAGCGGCCGGGGCCGTAGTAGGCATCGTCGCGCCACCAGGGCACGTAGCTGGCGGCGAGGGCCAGCGCGCCGAAGCGGCCGGCCGCGGCCGCCGCGTGCACGGCCTGCACGACCGGATTGAACCGCTGCGGGAAGATCGCCCCGAGCGCGGCCCGCGACGTCGCGGCGGCCGCGATCATCCGGTCGATGCGGGGAAGCGTGATCTCCAGCGGCTTCTCGCAGATCACGTGGACTCCGCGGCGGAGGGCGGCGAGCACGGCGGGCAGATGGGCGCCGGAAGGCGTGGCGACGGTCACGAAGTCGGGCTTGGCGCTCCGCAGCATCCGCGATGCGTCGGCGAACCACTGGCCGCCGAACTCCGCGACGAAGGCCCGCCCCTTCTCCTCGGTGCGGCACGTCGCCGCGACGAGCTGCACCCCGGGGATGTCGTCAAGGGCGCGGGCGTGCATCTTCGCAATCGCGCCGATGCCGATGATGGCGGCCCGCATTCCCGATCTCCCGGCGGGCCGGTCGTCGCCCCGCGGCCGGCAAGTGTCACGCCGGCGGGACGCGGACACAAGTCGCCGCGTCAGCCAGGGCAATCGCATCTTCTGAGAGCGGCACAAGTATTGCGGTGAGTCGTCGAAAGGCAAGCGGGCGGCGGTGGCCGCACGCCACCTGGCCTTTGTCATGGAGGACGACTTGTGATTGTTTCAACGACGCCTGTAATTCTT
>VGYR01000318.1 GCA_016872925.1 Planctomycetota bacterium | reverse complement strand
ACAAGGGGCAGGAGCCCGCGCGACGCGGGGCTCAGTCCCCATCGCTCACGCGACTGGAGCTTCCGGTGCGGGGTCCGGCGGGGTGCGCCGCGGGTTGGAAACCCGCGCTACAAGGGGCAGGAGCCCGCGCGACGCGGGGCTCAGTCCCCATCGCTCACGCGACTGGAGCTTCCGGTGCGGGGTCCGGCGGGGTGCGCCGCGGGTTGGAAACCCGCGCTACAAGGGGCAGGAGCCCGTGCCACGCGGGGCTCAGTCCCCATCGCTCACGCGACTGGGGCTTCCGGTGCGGGGTCCGGCGGGGTGCGCCGCGGGTTGCCGTGGGTGGCCGTTCACGCGTCGAAATACAGGCAGAACTCATACGGATGCGGCCGCAGTCGCATCGGGTCGATTTCCTTTTCCCGCTTCCACTTTAGCCACGTCTTGATCACGTCGTCGGTGAACACGTCGCCGCGGAGCAGGAAGTCGCCGTCGGCTTCGAGGGCGGCGCAGGCCTCGTCGAGCGAACCCGGCGCCTTCGGAACGTTCGCCAACTCCTCCGGAGGCATATCGTAAATATCGCGGTCCAGCGGGTCGCCGGGATGGAACTTGTTCTGGATGCCGTCGATCGCCGCCATCAGGATCGCCGCGAACGAGAGGTAGGGATTGCAGGTCGGATCGGGACAGCGGAACTCCACCCGCTTGGTCTTCGGATTCGCGGAATACATCGGGATCCGGCAGCTCGCGGAGCGGTTTCTCTGCGAGTAGGCGAGGTTCACCGGCGCCTCGTAGCCCGGCACGAGCCGCTTGTAGCTGTTGGTGGTGGGATTGGTGATCGCGAGGATCGCCGGCGCGTGCCGGAGGATGCCGCCGATCGCATGCAGGGCCATGTCGGAAAGCCCCGCATATCCCGTGCCGGCGAACAGCGGCTGCCCCGCCTTCCAGAGCGAGATGTGGGTGTGCATCCCGGAGCCGTTGTCGCCGTAGAGCGGCTTCGGCATGAACGTGGCGGTCTTGCCGTGGCGGCGGGCCACGTTCCGCACGATGTACTTGTAGAGAACCATCTGGTCGGCCATGCGGACGAGTTCCTGGAACCGCATGTCGATCTCGCACTGCCCGGCCGTGGCCACCTCGTGGTGCTGGGCCTCGACGTCGATCCCGCACTGGATCATGGTCTGCATCATCTCGGTGCGGACGTCCATCAACTGGTCGGAGGGGGGGCAGGGGAAGTAGCCCTCCTTGTGCCGCAGCTTGTAGCCGAGATTCGGGCCCTCGGGTCGGCCCCGGTTCCACTCCGCCTCGACGCTCTCGAGGTGGAAGTAGCCCTCGTGGGCGTTCTGGTCGAAGCGGACGTCATCGAACACGAAGAACTCCGCCTCCGGCCCGATGAAGCAGGTGTCGGCGATGCCGGTCGACTTCAAGTAGTTCGCGGCCTTGCGGGCGATGTTCCGCGGGTCGCGGGAATAGTCCTCCCGCGTGATCGGATCCTGCACCATGCAGATCATCACGAGGGTGGGGATCGACGCGAAGGGGTCGACGAAGGCCGTGTTCGGCTCCGGCACCAGCAGCATGTCGCTCTCGTTGATCGCCTGCCAGCCGCGGATGCTCGAGCCGTCGAAGCCGAGGCCGTCGGCGAAGGTGTCTTCCTCGAGCTTGGCCACCGGGATCGTGAAGTGCTGCCAGGCGCCGAGAAAGTCGGTGAACCGCAGGTCGACCGCCTTGACTTCCTTCTCGCGGCACATCGCGAGCACTTCACGGGGCGTCATGCATCACCTCGAAGTCATTCGATCGGAGCGGGAAACAACGGACGTGGGCACCTCGATGGGTGCCGAGCCGCCGCATTCTACGCGGCGGCGCGCCCGTCGAGACGGCTCGGCTTCAGTAGTCCGCAGCCTGGGCCTGGCTGCCGCCTGCGGCCAGCGGCTTCGGCTTGTGGCGGACCGCCCGGCGGGCGTGTTCGTCCCGGAGCCGTTCCACGGCGGCCTCGAGGCTCATCGCCCCGAGATCCCCGTCGATGCGGTCGCGGAGGCTCACGGTGCCCGCCGCCTCGTCCCGCGGTCCACAGACGACCATCATCGGGATCAGTTCGAGCTGGGCGGTGCGGATCTTGGCCCCGAGCTTCTCGGCGGCCAGGTCAATGCCGACCCGCAGGCCGGCCGCCTCCAGCGCCGCCTTCACGCGGCGGGCGTAGGCCTCGCTCTTCTCGCTCACGGGAATCACGCGAGCCTGCTCGGGGGCCAGCCAGAGCGGGAAGGCTCCGGCGAAGTGCTCGATCAGCACGCCCACGAACCGCTCCAGGCTGCCCAGCGGCGCCCGATGGATCATCACCGGCTGGTGCTTGGCGTTGTCGGCGCCGATGTATTCCAGGTCGAACCGTTCAGCGCTCGGCAGGTTGTAGTCGAGCTGCACCGTGCCGAGCTGCCACTCGCGGCCGAGCGAGTCGTTGACCACGAAGTCGATCTTGGGACCGTAGAAGGCGGCCTCGCCGGGCTCCGGCTCGCAGCCGGGCAGGTTCATCCGCCGGGCCACCCGCTCGATCGCCGCCTCGGCCTCGTCCCAGCGCTCGGGTGGGCCCACGTACTTGTCGCTCGCGGGATCACGGAATCCCAGCCGCACGCGGAAGTTGTCGAAGGCCAGGCTCTCCAGCACCTTGAGCGTGAAGTCGATGCAGCCCTCCACCTCCTGCTCCACCTGCTCGTGGGTACAGAAGATGTGGGCGTCGTCCTGGGTGAAGCCGCGAACCCGCGTCATGCCGCCCAGCTCGCCCGACTGCTCGTAGCGGTAGACGGTGCCGAACTCGGCGAGCCGTAGCGGCAGGTCCTTGTAGCTGTGCGGCCGCGACTTGTAGATCATCGTGTGGTGCGGGCAGTTCATCGGCTTGAGCAGGTACTGCTCGTCGTCGCTCATTACGATCGGCTTGAACTGGCTGTCGGCGTAGTACGGATAGTGGCCGGAGATCTTGTAGAGGTCGACCTTGCCGATGTGGGGCGTGTAGACCGGCTGGTAGCCGCGGGCGGCGAGCTCCTCCCGCACGAAGGCCTCGAGCGTGCCCCGCAGGACGGCTCCCTTCGGCATCCAGAGCACCAGCCCCGAGCCCACCAGCGGGCTGGTGGTGAACAGATCGAGCTGCTTGCCGAGCACGCGATGGTCGCGGCGGCGCGCTTCCTCCAGCGCTGCCAGGTGGGCGTCGAGATCGGCCTGCGAGAACCAGGCGGTGCCATAGAGCCGCTGGAGCTGGGCGTTGCTCGCGTCCCCCTTCCAGTAGGCGCCGGCGATGTTCGTGAGCTTGAAGGCTCCGATGCAGCCCGGGCTGGGAACGTGCGGCCCGCGGCAGAGGTCGACGAACTCTCCCTGCCGGTAGAACGACAGCGATGGGTGCTCGGCCAGGCCAGTCTCGATGTGCTCCGCCTTGAGGGGCTGGTTCAGGCCGCGGACGATCTCGACGGCCTTGCCCCGCGGCACCTCGACCCGCTCGAACGCCTCGTCGGCCTCGATGATCCGTCGCATCTCGGCCTCGATGGCGGGCAGATCCTCGTCGGTGATCGGCCGCGCGGCCCGCATGTCGTAATAGAAGCCCTCCCCCACCGTCGGGCCGAAGGCGAGTTCCACCCCCTCGAAGAGCCGCATCACGGCCCGGGCCATGACGTGGGCCGCGGAGTGCCGCATCACGGGCAGGGCCCGCGGGTCGCCGGTATACAGCGGTTCGAGGTCGACGGTGCCCTCGGCCGGCAGCGCGGCGTCGAGCCCGACGGTCTTGCCGTCGAGCACCGCGGCAATCGGCCGGCCGCCATGCGGCGATCGCTGCTCGGCGACGGCCTCGGCGACGCGGGCGGGCGTGGCGACCTGGCGGACGGAACCGTCGGCGTGGCGGATGTGGAGCATCATGGGCACAGGCAGGGTCAGGGGGGCTGGCGACGAAAAAATCGGAGCCTAGCCGGCGCCTGACGGGGGCGACAAGCGGAGCCGCCGTTTCCCGCCGCCGGGACCGCCGTCGCTTGACTGGGCTCATTGTGGCCGCGAGACTCGTGGCGAGCGAGGGCGATTAGCTCAGTTGGTTAGAGCACCAGCTCGACAAGCTGGGGGTCATAGGTTCGAGTCCTATATCGCCCACTAGGCCGTTTTTGCCGATCGGCCTGATTTCCGAGGAACCCGCGGGAACCACTGTGGTGGCCGCGGGTTCCGGCGTTTCGTGCGGCGCGGTGCGTTCCGGCGCGGACGCCTGCGGAGATGCAATTCGCGTCGCAATGGCGTCGCAATTCGCGTCGCACAGAGTCGGCGTGGGAGCCTCCGGCCCGCGGCGCTCCCGGTCGCCGCCCCCCACCACGTCCTCGAAGTGGTGCTCCCGGGACATCAGGTAGTGCTCGGCGGCCACCTTTGGCGAGTGGCCCAACCATTTGGCGACCGCATGCGCCGGATACCGTTCCACCCAGTCGGTCTCGCAGGAGGCCCGCAGATTCTGGAACAGCCGCGGCCAGGGTTGGTGGCCTGCCTTCGCGATGATCCGCTCCATGTGCGTGCGGAGGTTGACGCTCTTGCGGGCCGCCATCGGCACGATCAGCGTCGCCCCGGCCTCAGCCTGCTCGAAGGCGTCCGTGTGAACGCCGGTTGAAAACTGCAGCGCGCGGCGGGGTAGCCCGGCCGGTCGAACAATGCAGCGCACAACTGTGCAGTGTTGTCGGTGAGGACAATCGCGGCGGAGCCGCGATTTCCCCTTTCCGAGAGCGAGGCACGAGGCGTGGATGCAGCGATGGAGATGTGGACGGAGGTCCGCCGCCGGGTATTGACCGGCGAGTTGTCAAAGCGAACCGCCTGCCGGGAACACGGCATCAACTGGCGGACGCTTGTGAAGAT
>VGYR01000317.1 GCA_016872925.1 Planctomycetota bacterium | reverse complement strand
TCAGAGGAGCGCGGGTTTTCACCCCGCGACGCACCCCCGCAGACCCCGCACCGGAAGCCCCAATCGCGTGAGCGATGGGGACTGAGCCGCGCGTGGCGCGGGCTCGGGGCCGCCCGTGCCTGAGAGGAGCGCGGGTTTTCAGCCCGCGACGCACCCCCGCAGACCCCGCACCGGAAGCCCCAATCGCGTGAGCGATGGGGACTGAGCCGCGCGTGGCGCGGGCTCGGGGCCGCCCGAGCCCCCTCGCTGGACGCTCGCCTCGGGCATCCCGCCCTCGGCTCTCTGCGTGTCCGCGGCGCTTCGGCATCCTGCCTGCGCTTGCTCCCCCAGCCCGCTCGAGGGCACGGACAACCCCGTGCCTGAGAGGAGCGCGGGTTTTCAACCCGCGGCGCACTTCCCCGGACCCCGCACCGGAAGCCCCTATCGCGTGAGCGATGGGGACTGCGCCACGCGTGGCGCGGGCTCGGGGCCGCCCGTGCCCCCTCGCTGGACGCTCGCCTCGGGCATCCCGCCCTCGGCTCTCTGCGTGTCCGCGGCGCTTCGGCATCCTGCCTGCGCTTGCTCCCACAGCCCGCTCGAGGGCACGGGCAACCCCGAGCCTGAGAGGAGGGCGAGTTTCCAGGCCGCGGCTGAGTTCATGCCCTTCGTCGCGCGGGTTTTCAACCCGCGGCTGAGTCCCTGCCCTTCGTAGCGCGGGTTTCCAACCCGCGGCGCACCCCCGCAGACCCCGCACCGAAAGCCCCGATCTCCGAGCCACTCGCGCTGGCCGCATGCCCGCATCGCTCACGCGATTGCGGCTTCCTGACGCCCCGAGTCGCGCCCGGCACGTAATGACCGGTCCCGCATCTGCCGTGCCGAACAGGATTGGCAGGATGCCCGGAACGAGCGTCCGGTGACGGGCACGGGCAGCCCCGAGCCTCGCGAACGCTCGAGGCCCACGTGCCCGTATTTGGCATGGGGTTCGCTGACCGGGCGTCGGCCTGATGCCGGAGCGGCATGGCGGGATTCCGGCGGCGTGGGCAGAATGTCGGGCCCGCCGAGGAAGCCCATGCACGAACTGCCGAAGCACTACGACCACCGGGCCGCGCAGGCCCGCTGCCGACAGCTCTGGGACGCCGCCCGGGCCTGGCATGCCGAGCCCCCCGCCCCAGGCGACCGCCGCCCCGTCTACGCGGTGGTCATCCCGCCGCCGAACGTGACCGGCGCGCTGCACCTCGGCCACGCGCTCAACAACACGCTCCAGGACGTGCTCGTCCGCACCCGGAGGATGCAGGGTTTCCTCACCCTCTGGATGCCGGGCACCGACCACGCGGGCATCGCCACGCAGGCCGTGGTCGAGCGGCGGCTCTTGGAGGAGGAGAAGCTCTCGCGGCACGACCTCGGCCGCGAGCGGCTCGTGGACCGCATCTGGGCGTGGAAGCAGCAGTACGAGAAGCGGATCCTCGGCCAGCTCCGTGACCTCGGGGCGAGCTGCGACTGGGATCGCACCCGGTTCACGCTCGACGAACAGTGCGCGGCCGCCGTCCGCGAGGCCTTCTTCCGGCTGTTCCGCAAGGGGCTCGTCCGCCGCGGCAAGCGGCTCGTCAACTGGGACACCTTCCTGCAGACGGCCGTCAGCGACGACGAGGTGTTTCACGAGGAGGTCAAGGGGCACTTCTGGCACATCCGCTACGACGTCATCGAGCCGCATGCCGGCGAGCCCGCGAGCGTGACCGTGGCCACCACGCGGCCCGAGACGCTGCTCGGCGACACGGCCGTGGCGGTGCATCCCTTCCCGGCCACCGCCCTCGCGGCCGCCGAGGCCGCGCTCCGCGAGAAGCGGGCCGCGGCGTCCGCGAAGGACCATGCGGAGATCGACGCGGCCCTCGAGGAACTCGCCCAGCGCCGCCGCGACCTGCTGCCGCACCTCGAGACGCTCGCCGCGATGGCCGGCGCCGGCCGCCAGGTGCGGCTGCCACTGCTCGGGCGGGCGATCCCCCTGGTGGCCGACGAGTGGGCCAAGCCCGAGCTGGGGTCGGGCTGCGTGAAGATCACGCCCGCCCACGACCCCAACGACTACGACGTGGGCCGGCGCCGGTCGCTGCCGATGGTCAACATTCTCAATCCCGACGGCACGCTCAACGCCGAGGCCGGCCCCTACCGGGGGCTGACGATCAGGAAGGCCCGCGAGAAGGTGGTGGCCGACCTGGAGGCCGCGGGGCAGCTGCTGCAGGTCGAGGACCGGGTGATCGACCTGGCCCACTCCGACCGCTCGAAGACCCCGATCGAGCCCTACCTCGCCGACCAGTGGTTCATCCGGATGGACGAACTCGCCCAGCCGGCGCTCGACGCCGTGACCGGGGGCCAAATCCGGATCGTGCCGGAGCGGTATGCCAACAGCTACGTGGACTGGCTCTCCGAGAAGCGGGACTGGCCCGTGAGCCGGCAGCTCTGGTGGGGCCACCGGATCCCGATCTGGCACGTGGCCGGCGTGAGCGAGGCCGACCTGCGGGGGGCCTTCGGCGGCCGGGAGACCGTGGCCTGGCGGAGCGACGCATCGGACGGCTGGTTCGTCTGTTCCTCCGACGAGAGCCTCGGCATCGAGACAGTCGCTGGCCGACCTCTCGAGCGGGATCCGGACGTGCTCGACACCTGGTTCTCGTCGGCGCTCTGGCCGCACTCCACGCTCGGCTGGCCGGTGCAGACCGCCGAGCTCGCGGCCTTCTATCCCACCAGCGCCCTGGTCACCAGCCGCGACATCCTCACGCTCTGGGTGGCGCGGATGGTGATCATGGGCGTGTTCGACACCGGGGAGATCCCGTTCCACGAGGTCTACATCCATCCCAAGATCCTCGACCGCTACGGCGAGACGATGAGCAAGAGCAAGGGCAACGGCGTCGATCCGGTCGACGTGATCGACGCCCTCGGTGCCGACGCGCTCCGGTTCGCCCTGGCCGGCATGGCGACCGAGACGCAGGACGTGCGGATGCCGGTCGATTTCCAGTGCCCGGCCTGCGGGCACCTCATCGAGCAGACCGTGCAGAATCGCGTGAAGCCGCGGATCGAGTGCCCGAAGTGCCGCGAGCCCTTCCGCACGCAGTGGGCCTCGGCCGACGCCGACCTCGCGCTGGCCCGCGGGCCGGCGGTGAGCGAGAAGTTCGAGGCCGGCCGCAACTTCTCCAACAAGCTCTGGAACGCGACGCGGTTCGTGCTCATGCACCTCGAGGGGCACGATGCCCGCCCGCTCGCGGGGATTTCGTCCGCGGCCGAGGTGGCCTCCCTGCCGCTCGAGGATCGCTGGCTGCTCTCGCGGCTGGCGAGCGTGTCGCGGGATGCGACGCGGCTCGTCGACGATTACAAGTTCGCGGAGCTGGCGCGGCTGCTCTACGCCTTCGCCTGGGACGAGTACTGCAGCGCCTACCTCGAGCTTTGCAAGGCCCGGCTGGCGGATCCCGGCCGCCGCGGGCAGGCCCGGGGCATGCTCCTGCTCGGCCTCGACACGCTGCTGCGGCTGCTGCATCCGATCATGCCGTTCGTGACCGAGGAGATCTGGCAGCATCTCGCCGCCGCCGCCGGCGGCCGGCGGATGCCGTGGGACGCGAGCGGATCGCCGCTGCCGGCCTCGGTGATGGTGGCAGCGTGGCCACGCCCCCCCGAGGCCTGGATCGACCCGGACACCGAAACGCGGTTCGGCACGTTCCTCGCCGTCGTGGCGGCGATTCGCGAGATCCGTGCCCGGCAGAACGTGCCGCCGAAGACCAGGGTCACGGCCGCGGTGCGGGCGCCGGCCGGCCTCGCGGCGCTCCTGGAGCCGATGCGGCCCTCGATCGAGTCGATGGCTGCCGCCGACCTCGCCGGTCTCGGCCCGGATGCGGTCGCGTCGCCGTCGGCGGCGACGGCGGCGGCTGCCGGCTGCGAGGTGTTCGTCGACCTCGCAGGGCTCGTCGACGTGGCGGCGGAGATCAGCCGGCTCACGAAGGAGAACGAGAAGACCGAAGGCTTCCTGGCAGCCAAGCGGGCCAAGCTCGCCAACGAGTCGTTCACATCGCGGGCGCCGGAGGGGGTGATCGCCAAGGAGCGAGCGCAACTGGCCGAACTCGAGGACCGGCTCGCGAAGGGACGCGCGGCACTCGACGATCTGCGGCGCCGCGGGTGACGTGCGCAACTACCCGCCTCGCGGTGTGATCCGCGTTGGGATCGCCCGCACGGCCGTGTTACGCTCCGCCGAGAGGCCAGGTTGGCATCGGCGTTCGGGGATCGGGCCATGACGCAGCGGATTCACCACGGCCTCGTGTCGCTGCTGGTGGCGTCGTTGATCGGCGTCTCGTCGGCCACTGCCGCGCCCGAGGTTGAGGACCTCTTCGAGACCGTGGTCCGACCGCTGCTGGCGACGCGGTGCGCGGCATGCCACGGGGCCACCACGCAGTGGGCTTGAATGGCAGGAAGTAAGTCGCAAGCCCTGTGCTGGCCGAGAGATGACGATGCTAGCGTCTTGCCTGCTAGCGTGAGCATTGCTTGCAAGCGAAAAAAGAAGACCTCTCGGCCACGATGGATGTTGTGAGACAGCATCATTGGCACAAAGAGGTCTTCTCTAAACGGCATTATCCAGCAAGCGGTGATGCAGATCAAGGACGATGTGGGGCGCGCACTGGACACCGAGTCCATCGAGGCGGCGTGCCGGGCTGTTGGCCACATCTGGCGGCGCCGGGAGTTGGATCCCGCTGCAACACTCCAGGGCTTTCTGCTTCAGATTCTTCATGGCAACACGGCATGCAGCCATGTGCCTCGGCTATTGGGCAAGCAGGTGACCGCCAAGGCATACAGCGAGGCGCGGAGTCGCTTGCCGCTCGAGGTGTTTCAACAGTTGCTCGTGATCGTCTGCGGCCGTCTGCAGGCATGCGTGA
>VGYR01000316.1 GCA_016872925.1 Planctomycetota bacterium | reverse complement strand
CGCGAGGTCCGGAAGCCGTCGTCGCTGGAAGACCTCGAAGCCAACGCCGGCCTCCTCGTGGATGGCGGCTCGGTCGTCAGATGCCGTTTGGCGAATCGGCCGCTCGAACGACTGCTCCTCGCGCGCTCCGACGAGGCGACGTTTTCAGGCGATGCAGCGCCCACGCTCCTTCGCGCGCTGGATGCCAGGGTGCCGGGAGTCGGTCGGGTTTTGAAGGACGAGGCGATCGCCGCCCTCGAGGTTCTCGAAGGCATGCTCTTTCAGGTCGTCGTCGTCAGTGGTGACGCCGACGGCATCGAGGTGAACCTCGCCCACGAAGTGCGACTCCCGAGCGGCAAGTCCCGGCCAGTCGCCACGCCTGACCTCCAAGCCATCCGGGAGTCGGATGTACGGTTCCTGCGGATTGCCGATGGCTGGCTCGCCGTGGATCCGGCCACGGTCAGGCACCTGGCAAACTTCCGCGACGCGGTCGCACGCCAGACGCCGCTCGGGCAGCGGGTGACCGGAGCGGCGATCCCGGCGACGCTCGACGAGCTCGCAGCCATGCGGGCGATGGGCTGGAGGATCGCGATTCCCCTCGAACTCGAAAACATCCATCGCCGAATCAAGGCCAAGGCGACGGTGACGTTTGAACTCTCGCGGGTGTTTGCCGAACGACGGCCTGAAATCATCATCCGCCCCACCTACACCGTCGAAGGTATCACCGTCTCCCATGCCGCGCCGTGGCCGCGACGCGCGACACAGAGGGCTGGCACCGCGCTACCGACGTGTGGATCAAGATCGATTCCTCCATCACGGCCCACGTGGAGTCGACACTCGGCAACCTGGGATACGAGCCGCGGGGGGCGGAGTTCGTCGTGCCGGTGCAGTGCCGACCGATGGCGGTCGGTGCTCTGGAGGCGGTCGGTGCCGTTCGAACTCTGCTGACTGATGCGCTCGGCGGGGGGCTCGAAATGAGTCTGGCGCTCACCGACGATGAGCGCCTGACGGCGCGGTATCGCGTCTTGCTCGACGACGGCACGGCGATCACGCCCGCGGCGTCGTTCGAGGAGCTTGTCGCCGATGCGGGGTTCGTCTGCCACGAAGGCCGGCTCGTCGAGGTGTCTCTCCCGCCCGGTCCTCCCTACGATCTGCTCATCAGCGCGACCAACCTGTCAGGATTGTCGGGGCAGGACGTTCCCCGTTGCCTCGAGCACCTGAGCAAGTCGATCGCTGCCTTCCGCAATCTCGTGCTCCAAGGAGGTCTCGATCGACTCGAGGTCTCCAAGGCCCACACGCGCCCGCGGGTTGCGATCACTGGCGACGAAAACCATCTGTTCATCGAACCGGAGTTGGCGCTCGTCGACTCGTCCGGGCGGCCCACCGGCGCGGTCATCACGGTTGCTGAGGGGCGGGAGGCGGCCAAGAAGGGCAGTGCCTACAAGCGGGTGGCGACGGGTTGGCTCGCTGTTGGAGCGCGGGAGATCGCCCCGTTCAATGCCCTGGCGGAGGCAGTCGCCAAAGCGGTCCCCATCGGGCAGCGGATCGAGGGGGGCAGGATCCCGAGAGCGCTGAAGGCGCTCGCGCCAACGTCGCCGATCGGTCGGTCGCTCAGCGACCGCCATGGCCTGCATGACATCGTGATTCCCAACGGGATTGCCCATTGGCATCGGGTCATCGACACGAAGGCCGAGACGACGTTCGTCCTCCGGGTTGCTCCCCAGGCCGATCGTCCGTCGTGCACGCTGGAGCCGATGTTCGTTCACGGGCAGGCCAGCGTGTCGCACGAGCAGGTGCGCTGCTGCCTCGATACCGACGAGGAGTTTGTGAGGACCGCGGCCGGGTGGGTGTCGATCGACGCCGAAGCATTCGCGAAGGTCGGCCTTCTCTCCCAACGTCTCGGGCTTGAAGGCGTTCGGGATGGCTATCTCGTGCCGATGCGCGAGCGGCAGCGCGTCCGCTCGGCGATCCGCGCCGCCGGTACCGTCACCGACATCCCCGCGCGACCGCAGACCGCCGAGGTCGTCGTGGATCTTGATCTCGACGACGATGACACCCTCCGGATCGACTCGCGTCTCGCCCTCCCCGATGGGACGGTGATCCCCAAGCCCCGCAGCATGGAAGTTTTCGTGGAGGACGACTGCTGGCTCGCATTGGGTGCCGAGGTCGTGCACGTCCCGGCCGGCGAGACGGCCACGGCACGGGAGTTCCTCGAGCAGAGCGAGCCGAAGACGATCGGTGGCCAGTCGGTTCCGCGGCTCCTGAAACGACTTCCGAGCGAACCGCAACCCGGCCTGCGCATCAATCGCAACGACCGGCTCGCCTCGGCACCGGTGCTCGAAGGAGTTTCCAGTGCCGTTCTCAAGGTCTCCACCCGCGGCGACGGCATCCAAGTCGATCCTGGCATCCAGCTGGAAACGACCGCGGGAGCCGTGGTCGACATCCCCGATGAATGGTTGATGGCCGTTGCCGCGACGGCCGTCCCGGAGGGCGGCCACGGCTACGCACGCACGGCCGAGGGATGGGCGGAAGTCCACCAGTCGGCGATCCGCCGCTACCGAAAAGCGAAGCCCTCGCTCGAACAGACATTTCCCCGCGGCATGCGGATCGACGGAGCGGAGGTGCCGGATGCCCTCGTCACGCTTCACGAGATCGACGCGGAACCCCGCACAGCCAGCCCGTGGAACGTCTACTTCCTCGATGACGTCCAGGAGAAGCACCGGTTGGTGACCGGCTCCGCAGCCGTCAGCTTCACGTTGGATGTCCTCGATTCCGGCGGGCAGTCGCTGCTCCATCTCGATCCGTCCTACGACCACGAGCGTTTCCGGTTCAATCACCGTGAGGTGGCAGGATTCGTCGACTCCGCCACGCGCTGGGTCCGTCGGGAAAACAGTTGGATCGAGATCGATACCGAGTCATACGAGCGGGTCGATCGCCAGCTCGACGAACTCGGTCTCGAGCCGCGCGAGGAAGGGTTCGTCTTTCCGGCGACGGCCCGTGAGAAGGTCCTGCCGCTCTTCACGGCGATCGGGACGGTCGAATACACGCAAGCCTACGGCGACTTCATCGCGAAACTCGTCGATTTCACGAGCATCGACGAGGTGCCCCTGCCGGCAAACCTACGGAAAGACGTAATCCTCCGTGAGTACCAGCAGCACGGCTTCAACTGGCTGGCGTTCCTCCAGCGATTCGGGCTCAACGGCATCCTTGCCGACGACATGGGGCTCGGGAAGACGCTCCAGACACTGGCGGTCGTCGAGCGTGCCCGGGAGGTCACCCGCTCCGACAACCCGGTCCTGATCATCTGCCCGGCCTCGGTCGTGCACAACTGGCGGTCGGAGATCGAGAGGTTTCTCGTAGACAGCACGGTAATGGTCTTCCAGGGCACCGCACGGGACCATTCCGGGCGGCGACTGGACGCGATGGCCCGTGGCACGGCGCGCCCTGAGAGACGGACGTATGTCGTGACGAGTTACGACATCGTGCACCGCGAAATCGATCGCTTGAGGGCCATCCCCTGGCTCTACGTCGTGTGCGACGAGGGGCACCACATCAAGAATCCCTCCGCGAAGCGTTCCCGGCTGGTCAAAGCCATCGCGGGGCAGCACAAACTGGTTCTCACCGGGACGCCGATCCAGAACGGGCTGGTCGAATTGTGGTCGCTGTTCGATTTCGCGATGCCGGGCTACCTCGGGTCGCAGACGGAGTTCACCAAGAAGTACTGCGGCGGTGGCGGCGGTCCTGCCTGGCAGGCGATCCGCGACGAACTTGCGACACGCATCCGGCCCTTCGTGCTGCGTCGCCTGAAGACCGACGTGGCGAAGGATCTACCGGAGAAACTCGTCATTCATCACGACGTGGAGCTCACACCGCTCCAGGTGAAGCTCTACAAGGAGCATCTCGACAGCGCCGAGGTTCGCGACCTGGTATCGAGGATCGACACCGACGGTGTCGCGCGAGCGCACCCTCACATCTTCACGATCCTCGACAAGCTCCGCAGCATCTGTAATCACCCGGTCCTCGTGAAGGATGACAGGGACCGGCACGAGGCGCGAGCCGAAGACTCGGCGAAGCTCGCCTTTTTGGAGGAGCTTCTCGACGAGGTGCGCGACGGAGGGCATCGGGCGCTGCTGTTTTGCCGCAGCACACGGATGCACACGATCCTCGAGAAGCATCTCACGCTCTGGAACCACCGGTACTTGCGTTTGGACGGCAGTACACCGACGGAGGAGCGGCACAAGCTCGTCGACACGTTCAACTCGACGCCGGAGATCACGGTCTTCCTGCTCAGCATGGCGGGCAACACCGGCATCAACCTCACCGGTGCCGACACCGTCATTTTTTACGACCATGATTGGAATCCGGCGAACGACAATCAGGCGATGGATCGTGCGTATCGAATCGGCCAGACAAAGACGGTTACCGTCTACCGACTCGTCTCGAAGGGCACGATCGAGGAACGGATCCTGGATCGCCAGCGCCTGAAGCAGATGCTTGCTGATGAGGTCATCGGATCGGATACCGCGGGATTCAAGGACCTGTCGCGCGAGGAAGTCTTGGCCTTGTTCCGGCTCGACGAGTAAGGGGGCAGGCACGGGCGATCCCGGAGCGTGTCGATGGCGATTGTTTTGCACAGGGCTCGGATGATTTTCACCGTCGTCGTCCAGAAAATGGGCTTCCGGTGGAAAACCACCCCGCGTAACGATCGCTCTCGGCCATCGCCCGGAAGCCAGAGGGGGTACGTCACGGCGTCGCGATCAACGCACGATGCCCTTCGCAGGCCATCACGAGGTGCGGGCATGTTTCCCACACACGACGTCGGTCACACTCGGAACAGGGTTGGCTGCGAGACTTCAGGGCCCTTCGGCAGCAGTGCTCGCCGTGGCGCTTGGGAGGGACAGGCCCGATCGGAGCGGGCGACGACGGAT
>VGYR01000315.1 GCA_016872925.1 Planctomycetota bacterium | reverse complement strand
GTGCCGGCGCCGGTCTTCACCACCGGCGTCGAGCCGGAGAGCAGCGGGTAGCCGGCCTGAGTCTGGGTCTGCGTGCCGCTCGGCACGTTGATCGTGATCGACGGCGGAGCCACGGAAAACACGAGCCGCAAGTCGTTGCTCGATTGGGTGACGCTGAAACTGCCCCCGGCCACGCTGTTGGAGAAGCCGCCCGTGCCGTTCGTGGCCGACGTCACCACCTGGAACTTGTCGGCCGAAAAACCGGTGATGCCGCCGGCCGCACTCGCGATGGTCCACGAATACGACTGCGACGGATTGAAGTTCGCGGCGTTGCCGTTCACGTCGGGACCGGCGCCGGAGAGCGTCCAGAGGTTGATCCGGAACGGGTCCACCGAGGTGGCGGCGATGTCGAGCGCACCGCCGACGGACAGCAGATCCCAGCCGCCGCCCGCCGTTCCGGTGGCATTGAGCAGTTGCCAGTTGTAGTTGCCGCCCGAGGCGAACACCGCACTGCCGGTGGTCGTCAGCACCCCTGGGCTGAGGCCGGGCTCGAGCGTGCCACCCGCGTCGACCTTCAGGGCCCCGATGGTGCCGTTGCCTGACAACATGGCCGACGCTTCGACCGTCAACAGGCTGGTGGCGATCACGCCGCCCCCGGACACGCTGCCGTCGTTCACGACGCTCGCCCGCAGCGAATCGGTGAGCCTGATCGGCAGGGTGAGGGCGGATCCGTCGCCGGTGAGCCGAAGCGACCCCGTCCCACCGAAGGTGAGTCCGGTGATGTTCGAGGTGGTGCCGCCGGCCATCACCGCCGAGAACGTGGACGCGTTGTCGACGTTGACTCGGATCGGACCGGGCGACCCGCTGCCAAACAGGGCGATCGATCCGGTGACTTCGATCGCCGCCCCGGCGAGTCGGGCAGGCGTGGCGGTGCGGCCGCCGATCGACAGGCCTCCGAACCCGCCGGCACCGATCGTCAGCGGTGCGGCAGCCTCGATCGTGCCGTAGTTGAAGTACGTCTGGTTCGCACCGAGCGCCCCGCCGGTGGCGATGCGCACGGTGCCGCCGTTCGTAGCCGCGGCGACACCCACCTGAACCCGGGAGAGATTCGTGCCGTTGTCCTGGGTCAGCACGAGCGTGCCGCCTCCCTGCTTCGAGAGGGTGGCGTTGTTGGTCAGGACCCCGTCGAGGACCAGCGTGCCACCGGTCGCCACGTCGATGGTGCGATTGATGCCCCCGAAGTTGATCGCTCCCAGGATGGCAGCGGTGCCGGAGCCTGCGGTGGCCGAAATGCCGCCGAGGCTCGTGCTGGAACCGTTGAAGGTGAGCGTGCCGCTCCCGGGCAGTGTCAGCGAGGAGAGGTTCACCGATCCCGCCGAGGTCAGCGTGGCTCCCGCGGGCACCGAGATGCCACCGACGCCCGCCGCACCGGATGCCCCCGTGATCGAGCGGCTTCCCAAGTCGATCGATCCCGTCACGTTGAGCGTGCCACCGTTGAGTTCGATGGCGTTCGACGGATCGCCGAGGCGGCCGTCCGCCGCGACGGTCAAAGTTCCCGACTGGATGCGGACACCTCCGGAGAAGGTGTTCGTGCCCCCGAGGATCAAGGTGCCGCCGCCGGATTTCGAGAGCCCCGCGGCGCCGGTGATTCTCGACGAGAGCGTGGTGGTGCCCCCGGATGCCACCGAGATCGAGTTCACGTCGATGCTCGGTCCGGTGAGCGCGAGTTCACCTCCGCTGAGCACGTATCCCGTCGTGGTCACGACGACCCCAGCCGCTGCGGAAGCCGTCCCCAACGTCACCGCGCCCGCCGAACCGCCGAAGTTCGCCGTCTTCGCCGCATCCCACCCGCCGGAACCGTCGGACCACGTGCCGTTGCCGCCGCCCGCGGCACTGGTCGATGCCCAGCCGGAACCTCCGTTCCAGAAGAGATTGTTGCCGCCCCCGGTGCCCGTTACGGAACCGTTGATGATGAAATCGTTGGTGGTTGCCCCGGAGGGATCATTGAGATACCACGTGCCGGCAACGCTTCCGGCGGTGCCCGAGTTGTAGTTGACGATTCGGAAAGTCACCGAAGTGCCCGCGGGCACACTCTGCAGACCCCCGATGCCGGAGAGCGCGATGGTGGGCTGCGTGTTTCCCGGTGCGGTCGTCGTGCTGCCCCACGTGATTTGTGAGCCGATGTCGACGAACGTCCCGCTGCCGATCTGATACTGCCACTGCCCCAGGGAAGGGCCACTCGACGAGCGCCGGACGTTGTACGCGGCAACGTCGGAGAACGACAGCGAATAGCCGTCAGCCACCGAAAAGCCGAACGTGATGTAGGCGCCGCGGTCGATCGCGCTTTGCAGCGAGTCGGATGCGGTGCCGCTGTTCCACCAGTTATTGCCTCCCCAGGCACGGGATGCCGCCGTGTAGGTGCCCGTCGTGTAGCCACTCACGGCTGGCCCACGCGTCAGCCCGACGACGGTCAGATTCGATGCCGTGGTCGACGCCGCGAACGGCGATGGTCCCCAGTTGTTGGCTCCCACGTTCGGCGACACGAGCGTGCTGAAATCCCATCCGGCGAGGACGTCGGCCCTGACTGGATTCTGCACCATGGCGACTGCCATGCCGACGATCGCCATCGCGGTGATCGACCATAAAGGAATCGCTCGGAAGCCCGCTGTCGCGATTGACACGGCAAGAGAACGCATGGCTCGTCACTCCGAAAGAGAAGGAGGGGAGGGGATTCCGCGGACCGCCGTTGGTCAGTATCCCCGATTGGAAGGCGTTTGCCAGCCGCCCGCGGATGGGAGTGAACGAACGTCGCCGATTCACGGGAAATCGCCCGTCGCTCACCGCCCTTCAGGCCAGGCGACGTCGACGGACCACGGCGGCGCCGCCCACGGCTGCCCCGGCGACGAGGGCCAGCGCCGACGGCTCCGGCACCGCGTTGATGGCGGTGCCGGGCGAGCCGACGTTCGCCGGCGACGAACTCGCTGACGCAAATGTCACCTGACCGGAAATCGTGCCCACGGCGCTGAGAAGGGCGGAGGAGTTCGGGCTCGTCGCCGGGCTGCCCGAGGAATCGTAGGAGTAGTAGAAGCTCGAGCCCGTCGTGGCCACGCCGAAGGTCACCCGCGGCGTGACTTCGCTGCCCAAGGAGTCGAACAGCACCACGCCGTCTCCGGTCGAGCTCAAGCCCACCCCGCTGCCGCTGTACGATCCGATCTGCGGCGTCGTGGCCGATGTGCCGGTCCAGAAGCTGCGAAAGTTAGGGATGTCGGTGCCCGGGGTTGCCGACTCGAGGAACACGGCCGTCTCGCCGGGGGCGATGGACGTCACGCCCACGAGCGCCACCGAGTTCGCGAAGGTGAACGAGTTGTCGTCCATCTTCCAGCCCGAGATAGTGACGGCCGAGCCGCCGAAGTTGGTGATCTCCCACCAGTCGGCCGTGCCGCCGACGCCGCTGGAACTCATGACCTCGGTGATGCGGATCGACGAGATCGAGGTTACCTGCCCGTGCGCGACCGGGAGGTGCACGAGGAGCAGGGCGAGCGACGCGATGGCAAACCGGGTGAGGCTTCGTGGCGAGGTGATCATCGGGGGGCAGGACTCCGGAAGGTGATGGCGGGGGGACTTTTTCGTCTCAACGGCTTCACGCTGGAGCAAACCACGATCCCGAGGGGATGAGATTTCGATGAGCCCGACTCCGGAGGCATCTGGATAACGAAATCCGACCGTCGTCGCGGCATTTGTGAGGATCTCATGAGCGTTGCATGAGCGCCGTGCAAGCGTGCGGACGAGCCGATTCGCAACGTCGGGGAATTCGATTCGCCAGAGTGGGGAGTCCATTCGCAAGGTCTGTGAATCCCGCCTGCGCAACGCTCACGAAACACTCATACTGCGCTCACACTCCGCTCATGGGCGGGGCCTACCCTACGGCGGTATCGCGGGCACTCGGTTGATGGTCGGCCGAGTGTCGTCAGGAGCCGCGGCACCGAAGGCACGGAGTCCACATCCGATGAGCACCCGGGACCTGCATGCTGGCGCTGCAATCGGCCGCCCCTCGGGACGACCCGTCGCCCGCAACGCTGCGTTTACGTTGGTGGAGCTGCTCGTCGTGATCGCAATCATCGGCACGCTGATCGGCATGCTCCTGCCGGCGGTGCAGTCGGCCCGGGAGGCGGCGCGGCGGACGCAGTGCCTGAGCAACATGCGGCAGATCGGGCTGGCGTTCCACGGCTGCCTCGACGCGCGGAAGTATCTGCCTGCGGCCTGCTACACGACCGCGGCGGCGACGCTCAAGCCTGCGGCGAACGCGGCGGGGAAGGAGCACTCCTGGCGGACGCTGGTCATGCCCTTCATCGAGGAGCAGGCCGCCGTCGCCGACTACAGCTGGAAGAAGAACTGGTACGACACCACGAGCAACGCGAGCCCGGCACGGCCCGCGGATCCGGGGCTCGGCGTCCCCGCCGACTGCAACCTGGCGATCGGTGCCAGACCCGTGTCTTTCTATCTGGGTCTTCAGCAGAATTTGTGGGTAGAAAGCCTGTGTTTCTGCGCGGGGCTCTGCCCCGGACCCCGAGGTTTATGAGCCATGGCACAGGCATCAGCCTGAGTCTGTCGGCGTGAGGCTGATGCTTCCGGCAGCGATCGCACCAAGCCGCTGGCGGCATGGGTATGTGATGAGCCGCCGCTGCGCGGCGACATCCGGCATGCGGCGGCGTTCCGCCGCCTGGAAGCACCGCCCTGACGGGCGGGCCAGGAGAGAGGAGCATCGTGCGGCGCTTTCGGGTAAAGAAGCGGTTTCATAGCCAGCCCTTTCTCCGGAGCCACCGCAGGATGCACCTCAAGAGTATTCTCAATCACGTCGAGCCGCTCAAGTCGTTCGTCTACAAACGGGAAAGACTGGTCACAACCGCCGGGGGATCGACCGAGATCGAAGTGGAGATCGAGCCGCGGGCGAATGGGCGGCCGAT
>VGYR01000314.1 GCA_016872925.1 Planctomycetota bacterium | reverse complement strand
AGGCAGCCTTTGAAGGTGAATGCAGTGGGTTTCGGCCCCACTGATCACGCCGTCCGCCATGCACTTCCCCATTCTTGAACCTGTACGCCCGTCGACACTCTGCAGCCACGGAAATCCCCGAAGAGCCGAAACGCTTCGTTCTTTCCGTCAGCCTGCGTGCCGTATGACGTGAAAAAGTTCCGTATGAGCGCTGAAATCAGCTGCGACCGCTGGTCGGAGCCGGGGGCAGCGCTCAAGCCGGCCTCGAAGCTGGCGGCATCCCACTTCTTTTCGTATTTCCCCCAGCCGCCGGCGTCCTGCCGGTTGAGATTCGTGAAGAAGGCCTCGTCGCCGAACTGCTGCCGAAGCCGCTTTGCGTCTTCAAACAGCGTCGCGCCGAGATAGACGCCAGGCAGCGGGGCTTCGGGATGGTGTTCGCGAATGGTATCGACATAGCCGCCGAGAATGGCGCTGGCCACATCTTTCTTCCCGATCATGTAGTAGGGGACGAGAAGGAACTTTCGATTAGCGAGCCACGCGGTGTGCTTGGGGATGACGCCGGCGAGTTTGGGCAACCCGCGGGCGGTTGGGTCGCCCTGCATGATGCGGTGCAGCACAGCCATGAAATGGCTTTTGCCGGAGCCGAAGCTCCCGTGGAGGAACGTGGCCTTGGAGAGCCCGGTCTCGAGGGCTGCCTTGAGGAAACCGAGGGCCTCGTCAAACTTCCCGGCGAGTTCGGGGGTGACGACATAGCTGGAGAGCGTTTTGGCGGCTGCCTCGTCGCTCACGCCATTCGTGAGTTTCAGCACGAAATCATCGCGCTGGACCGATTCAGGGATATCGATCAGTTCGGCAAGCAGGGGCATCCGGTTTCCTTTCAGGCACTCACCACGACGAGGGGGTTAGTATGCCATATTTTGGGCGTTTTTCTTCGACCGCACGTTACGGAAGCGGCGACTGGTGGGAGTCGAGTGCCGCGTCGTGAAACAGGTCGACGTATTTGTCGTAGCGGAACCGGCGGTTCCGGGCGTGTCCCGTCATCTCCACAAGGATTCCCAGGTCCACGAGCCGGCTGACGAGGTCATTCGCGGCCGGGTAGGTCGTGCCCGTGAGTCCCCGCACCTCGTTCACGCTGACGATGGGCCGCTCGTAGAGGCGGTCGAGCACGCGGTAAGCCTTTCCGGCCATTCGGCTCAGGCGGTCGGCAATCATCGCCCGGTCGTGTTCCCGCAATGCGAGGATTCTGCGGGCGGTCTCGGTGGCCTCGCCGCAGGTCGCGACGACCCCACGCAGGAAAAAGAGCAGCCAATTCTCCCAGGCACCGGTATCCCTGACGGCCTGCAGCCGTTGGTAATACTCCGCACGATGGGCCTTGAGAAAGTGCGACAGATAGAGAACCGGCTTTGCCAGCACGTCTCGCTCGCAGAGGAGAAACGTGATCAAGAGCCTTCCCACTCGACCGTTGCCATCGAGAAACGGGTGGATGGTCTCGAACTGGGCGTGGGCCAATCCGATCTTCACCAAAAGCGGCAGACCGGAATCATCGTGGAGAAATTGCTCCAGAGATGAGAGAGCCGTCTGTACTTCACCCGGCGGTGGCGGCACGAACGTCGCAGTCGCCAGTGTGCTGCCCGCTGGTCCGATCCAGTTTTGCTTGTCACGAATCATGCCAGGCGCAAGATTCCGGCCCCGTCCTCCGCGGAGGAGTTCCTCGTGGATTTCGCGGATCAGCCGCACGGAGACGGGAAGGTCTGCGAGCCTCCGGAGCCCGTGATTCATCGCCCGCACGTAGTTGACGAGTTCATCGACGTCACGCGGGCGGTCGGCGGCGAGGATCTCGGCTTCGGCTGCGAGCAGGTCGGCGAGCGAACTCTGCGTCCCCTCGATCTGGCTCGACAGAACTGCTTCCTTGCGGACGTACATCGCCACGAAAAGATCCGCGTTAGGGAGCGTCTGGATCGATCCGTCGAGCCGGCCGAGGGCCCGGTCTGCCTGCGAGAGCAGGACGTACATCTCGGGGGTGATTGAGATGGGCGGAGAGGGAGGCAACGCGGCCGGGATGAAGGCGCGATATCCACCCGGCTGGAGGGTGTAGGTGCCAGCCCGGTCGGGCAGCTTCTCGGAATGGCCGGAGGTATGCATGCGGTTCCGAACCTTGCACAAGGCTCACGCAGTCAGCGTATGATAAAGGGGAAGTTTATCATGGATGGATTTTTGTAGCCAAATGAAAGGCAGAGCCATCCTCGCCGTCCACAGGTTTGGCGGGGCATGGCGTCCCCTCCCGCGTAGGGTCCAATGGCCTTTTCCAGGATGAAACCAGCATGAACGCACCGCTTCGCACTGCGATTGTCTACGACTTCGACGGCACGCTCGCGCCGCGCAACCTGCCGGAGCATTCTTTTCTGCCGGCCCTCGGCATTGATGAGCCTGCCGCCTTTTGGCGGGAGGTGAAGGAGGAGGCGAAAGCGCAGGACGGTTGCGAGATCCTCGCTTACATGCACCGAATGCTCGAGGTGGCGAAGGCGAAGGGCATGATCGTCACGCGGCAACTGCTCCAGGAGCACGGTCAGAGCGTGCCGCTCTTCGCCGGCGTGGAGGATTGGTTCGCCGAGATCGACGCCTATGGTCGTGAAAAAAATCTTGCTATCGAACACTACGTGATTTCGTCGGGCATCCTGGAGTTCATCGAGGGCTGCCGGATTTACCCGCGTTTTCGCAAGGTGTTCGCCTCAGCCTATGCATACGATGAGGCGGGGCATGCGAAGTGGCCGTCGAGTGCCATCAACTACACGAACAAAACGCAATTCCCCTTTCGAATCAACAAGGGGATCGACAACGTCTGGGATAATTCCGCAATCAACGCCTGGCAGCCGAAGCAGGAGAGGCCGATACCGTTCTCACGAATGGTCTTTTTAGGCGATGGCGATACCGACATCCCTTCGATGAAGATGGTGCGACAGAAAGGCGGGCAGGCCGTGGCCGTCTTCGACCCGGAACTCTTCGAGCAGCGCAAGTCTCAGGGCCGGCTCGAGCGGCTCATTGCCGAGGACCGTGTGGACTACGTGGCCGAGGCTGATTATTCGTCGGATTCGCTCTTGCGAGTCGTAGTCCGAGGAATCCTCGGGCGGATGGCGTTGCGCGAGAGCTGACCGCGGCGTAGGGCCCAATGTTCAGGTCCAGCTGTTGGACGTGGTCATTGCAAACGTCTTCTTGCAGGCCATGCACTGGATGTCGCAGCCAAGATTCGAGCCCGCAGCGACGTATCCCTTGCCGCAGTGTGGGCAGCGGCCGAAACGATCGCCTGATGTATTCGAGGCGTGGGGTGCTTCCGCCTGCTCCGCTGCTGCGTTCGCGGCACAAATGTCGCAAAGCTCCGTCGCGTCCTCCTCGTTGTAGACAAGGAGAATCTGGCATTCGGGGCACCGGGCGGACCAATGATGCTCTGCTGGCGGCAGACGGACTTTTCGTGAGCAGGATACGCACTGCACAACGTCTCGCTCAGAGACCCTGATAGCCATGCCTGTTTCGGCGCTGCGGCTCCACCAATCCTGACCAACAGGCGTCAGCAGCGCCTCATAGGCGTGCTGGAGCCGGGAGAAGTTTTTCTCCATCGCCTTGAGTTCTTCGCCCTCGAGATGCGGGTGACGATCTGGATGATACGCCCGGGCGAGCGTGCGATAGGCCTGGTCGATCTGGTCTCTCGCAGCGTTGCGCGGCACGCCCAGAACGTCATAGGCTTCTTGGGCGACCTGCCCATCGTCGTGGGTGCGATAGAAGATGCGGTGCAAGAAGCCAAATTCAGCCTCGGAGATGCCAATGCGGCTGGCAAAGGACGCGAGCCACTGAAGCTCCGCATCGTGGATCACAAGATCGGCTGCAGCCAGCCGAAAGCAACGTCTCATCAGCAGGGAAGCGAACTCGCCGTTGGGTGAAAACGTGGCCAGTGCGATATCCAGGCGTTCCTTTGCCTTGATCGTCGTGCCTTCGAGGAGCCTTTCCATTGCTGCATTGGAAAACTGCGACCAGGTCTCGCCCCACTGTTTGTTTGATCCGGTGAGTTCAAGTGCAGCAATCGACTTGAGCTTTTCGGCGTCGATGGCTGGCGTCAGGGAGGCGTTATCCTCCTGAAGAAACTGTTCAATGCGGTCTTTCTCTCGTTCCGACAGCTCTTTGTCAGCTTTCGCAAGCGATGCGTAGACCGCGGCTGTCATGCGAAGCAGTCGTTCGGTGGGTAGGGTAGGGCTTTCGGTTTGTGCGCCGAACCAAGACTCGATAGCGCCACCCGCCGCCGCACCGATCCCCGCGCCAACGGGGCCGCCAACCATTCCTCCAAGGATCGCGCCGCCAACCGTTCCCCACCAACTCATCGTCCACGTCCTTTCAAGGCGATCGTGACAGGCTCGGATCTTCTTCACTCTCTGCTGGCTCTGGCCCGCGAGATTGTTTGTTACTGGGCCGCTTGCCAGCGGCCTTCTTGGCGCGTTTGGCTTTGGGGGGCGGGGTCCAGGCGGCGAGGTCGCTGATGGACTTGCCGAGCCGCTGGCCTTCGGTGGCGACGAAGCTCGCGAAGGAGTCGGCCATCGAGATGCCGAACTCTGGATCGATGGCGCCGTGGTATTGCTTGAGCCATGGCAGCAGATCGACGAGCACGGCCAGCAGCGGGAAAAGCCTGGGGTCGTCCTGCGTGCCTTGGCGGTCTCGAATATCCACGTAGAGGCCACTCACCGCTTTCGCGAGCTGGAGATGGTCGCTGCCGGCCCAGGCCACGAGGGCTGTGCCGTCGGCCGTGGTGACATGGGGAAAACTGACGAACCGCTCCTTTGGCACGTCGAGTTTTCCTCTGAGCCGCCAGAACGGGCCCGGTAGGAAATCGGCCTGGGCATACTTCGGCGGCACCGGAATGTCGCCGACCGTCTTTTGTTTTTCGCGGGCGGCTTCATCGGCGGAAATCTTTTCGGGGTCGCCGTCGGGGAGATTTACGCGGGCGTCGATCGCATCTTCGGCACGCTGGAGTT
>VGYR01000313.1 GCA_016872925.1 Planctomycetota bacterium | reverse complement strand
TCAGGCTGATGCCTGTGCCATGGCTCATAAACCTCGGGGTCCGGGGCAGAGCCCCGCGCAGAAACACAGGCTTTCTACCCACAAATTCTGCTGAAGACCCTCTCTTCGGGGCTCTTCGATTGCCACTCGGGATTGATCGGTTCGCGGCCTGCGAACTTCGGCGGAATCTCGATCATCGCCTTGTTGATGAGGACGGCGACGGGATTGAGATCGCTCGCATAGCTTTCGAGCCCCAGCCGCTGGGCCTCCAGCGGAATCGCCCCGCCGCCTGCGAAGGGATCGTGAAACGCCGGCAGCTTCTCCGGGTCGAAGAGTTCGGCGGCCTGCGGGTGATCCTTGTTGAGGTCGCACGACTCCCGCCAGCTCTTCCTGATCTCCTCTCGCGCACGCTCGAGCACCTCCTCGTTGGTCGTGTTCTCCCACTTCACGAGGTCTTCGATGATCTCGAAGAGTTTCTGGCGGGCCCGCGTCCAGTGGCCCTTTTCCTGCTTGTTGGGCTCACGGCCGGGGTTCTTGAGCCGCCAGGCGTCTTCGGGGTCGTTCACCATCTGCGAGAAGATCACGGCCCGGGCGGCGGCCAGCGGCCGGCGGGCCCACCAGAGATGGAGCGTGCTCGGATGCCCGTGGCGAATCGACTTCTCCCGCGCGCAGGCCGCGTTGATCGCATCGAGCGGCAGCGTTACTTCGATGAGCTTCTTCGGTGCGACGACGGGGTGCGATTCCGCGGCGTTCATGCCTGTTTCCATCGAGAAAATCCCTTGTCCCCGGCCGGCGGCGGGGGGTACGATTGAGGCATGACGACGCTCGTCGAAATCAAGGCTGCGATCGACCGGCTCTCGCCGCAGGAATACTGCGAGCTGATGGCGATGCTCCATCCGTCGGCTGATGACGAGTGGGACCGCCAGATCGCGGCCGACCTCGCCGCCGGACGGCTCGACGGCATCATCGCCGAGGCGCGGGCCGACGTGGAAGCGGGTCGCACGGTGCCGCTCGAGACGATCCTCGACGAGGATGAGCGGGCCGAGGACCGGCCGTGAGGATCCCGAGCGTCGCGAGCCGGGAGTTTTGGCGGGCATACCGTCAGCTGCCCCGCGACGTTCGCAAGGCCGCCACGCGTGCCTACCGAATCTGGCAGCAGGATGCGTTTCACCCGTCGCTGCACTTCAAGAAGGTGGGCGGGGATCTCTGGTCGGTGCGTGTGGGGCGCGACTACCGGGCCGTCGGAACGTTTCACGGCGACCGAATCGTGTGGACCTGGATCGGCTCCCACGCCGACTACGACACGCTGCTCGGCTGATCGGTTCACGACGGCTCCGCGCGTTCGAGCAGTTTGTGCAGGTGGTAGATCGAGCCGGCGGTGCCCCAGGCGGGCGGATGGTCCACGAATCGGCGGACGTAATACGGGCCCTCCGTCGAGCCGTCCTGGCCGACGAGCACGATCGCGAGCAGGAATTTGTCGCCCTGATTGAACCCAAACATGACCTCGTTGTGCGAGATCGTGACGGTAGAAGCTCCCTTGACCCGGCCCTTCACCTCGATGTGACGGGCCACGGGCATCGACCCGTCGGGAGAGCGGGGCCAGCTCGTGATGTCCCAGCCACACTGGTCGGCCGAGACATCTTTCACGATGCAGCCCCGGGCCTCCTCCGCCCGGCGGACCGCTTCCATGGCGGCCATTTCGATCCGCTTGCGGGCCGCTGCGTCGGCCGCGAAGCAGGCCGTGGCGGCGTCGGGCGGCTCGTCGCCCGTGGCTCGCCGCCGCAGGCCGGCGGGAATCACGAGGGCCCCGCCCAAGACGACGGGCGTGCCGTTCACGACGTGCCGCATCGCCTGCAGCTCCCGCTTGCGGCGGTCGAGCCGGCCCTGGAGGTCGGTGATGAGCCGGCGGGCGTTGTCGAGGTTGAGCCGCACGTCCTTGCCGGCCGCGAGGTCGTCCTTGAGCTTTCCGTAGCGATCGCTCCAGAAGTCGATCTCGCGGGTCAGCCGGTCGTGGACGGCGGTGAGGGTCTTGTCGACGTGGGCGACGCGGCGGTCGGCGATCTCCTTGAAATGCTGCGGCACAAGCTCCGTGGCGGCGAGGGCCACGGCTTTTTGTTCGAGGTCGCTTTTGATCCACGTGGCTTTCAGCACGGCCTCGTGAAGCGGCAGTTCGCTCACGGGGATCGGCTCGAGGTCGAGGTGGGGCGCCCAGCCGGCGAAGGATGATGAGCCGTCGGCGTTGACGCGGACGAACTGCAGCCGCTTGGAGAGGATTGCGCCGTCGCCGCTTTTGACCTCGTGTGTGAGCAGGAAGAGCAGCCAGGGCTCGGAGCCGTCGTCATCGGGGTCGCAGAGCACGGCGCCCTGCCGAAGCAGGTTGGCGTGCTGCTGACGGACGATGTCGGTGACCGACAGCATGAGCGGGTGGCCCGGGTGCAGGAGCACGGCCTGCGGCAGGTCGGGCCGGTCGTCGATCTGGATGCCGCTCTTCTCGAAGCAGACTCTCGTGTAGCGGCGCAGGACGGGCTCCGGGTCGCGCCGGTTGCGGCCGGTGATCAGCCGGTCGCGATCACGGATGCTCTCCGGCACAAACGTTATCTCGTAGCGGCCGGGCTCCAGCTCCTCGATCTGGCCACCGAGCAACGAAAAGGCCTTGAGGAAGAAGGATTTGACGAAGTGGGGCTGGAGGCGGCGGGCCTCGGCCTTTTCCATCTCCTCCTTCACGGCGTAGAGCCGGTCGGGGCTGAACGACTCCGTGGCGAGGGCGCCGCGGTCGAGCAATTGCAAAACATGATCGCGGTCGAGGGCCCGGTCGATCTCGCCGAGCCGCGTCGCCGCGGCGGCAGGGGCGTTGCCGTATTTGACGGCCTCGATCATCAGGTCCTTGAGACTCTTTTCCTCGAAGACTTCGCCGAGGATGTCGAACACTCGGCCCTGGAGGGCTTCGCTGAGCGTCTCCATCTTCGTGAGCAGCCGGTGGTAGACGGCGCCCTCGCGGGTCTGGGCGGCGACGAGATTCCAGAGGTGGCAGGTGTGGGGCTGGCCGATGCGGTGGATGCGGCCGAACCGTTGTTCGAGGCGGTTGGGGTTCCAGGGCAGGTCGTAGTTGACCATCAGGTTCGCCGTCTGAAGGTTGACGCCCTCGCCGGCGGCGTCGGTGGCGATGAGCACGCAGAGGTCCGACTCGGAGCGAAAAAGCGCCTGCGTGGCCAGCCGCTGCTCGCGGACGGTGCCGCCGTGGATCGTGTCCACGGCCGTGTCGCTGCCCAATACTCCGCTAATGCGTCGCTCGAGATAGTTCAGCGTGTCGCGGTGCTCGGTGAAGATGATGAGTTTTCGGAGCTTGCCGGAGGCGTCGCGCATCTCCGGGGCGTTTTGCAGAATCTGCGAGAGCTCGTCCCACTTGCGGTCCTGCCCGCTGTGGACCACCTGCTTGGCCTGCTCCTCGAGGCCCTTCAGGATTTCGATTTCGGCCTCGAGTTCCTGCACGGTGCGGGCGGTGCTCGCCTCGTCCACGACGGCCTCCTCGAGCTGCTCCTGTTCATCGGCGGAGAGATCGTCGTCGTCATCCGGGATGGCGAATGAGTCGGGGAGCGTGCCAAGGGCGGGACGGCGGCGGGGGCCGCCCATGCGTTCTTCGCGGAGACGCTCCTCGAGTCTCTGGTGCCGCCGCTTGAGCGACTGGTAGATCGCCTCGGGGCTGGAGGCGAGTCGCCGCTGGAGCGTGGTGAGGGCGAAGCCAACGGAGTTTTTCTGGGCGCCGGAGAGGCGGTCGGCCTTGCCCATTTCCGTCTGCACGTAGTCGGTGACGGCCTCGTAGAGATCGTTTTCCAGGGGCGAGAGGTCGTAGTTGACGGTGTAGGCCCGGCGGGGCGGGAAGAGAGGCTTGTTGTCGAACGTGATCAGGTCTTCCTTCACCATCCGCCGCATCAGGTCGGTGGCATCGACCTTGTGAACGCCGTCGCGGAACTTGCCGTAGAAGCGGTCGCCGTCGAGCAGGGCGAGGAACAGCTGGTAATCCTCCTCTTTGCCGTTGTGGGGCGTGGCCGTCATGAGGAGGAGGTGACGGGTGTGGCCGCCGAGCAGCTCGGCGAGTTCGTAGCGGGAGGTCTTTTCGAGCTTGGACCCGAAATAGTGGGCGGCGAGCTTATGGGCCTCGTCGAAGATCACGAGATCCCAGCCAGTTGCGACGAGCTTTCGCTGGAGGTCGGGGTTTCGTGCCATCTGGTCGAGCCGCACGATGAGCTGATGGCGGCTCTCGAAGGCGTTGCCGCCTGGATCGGCGGCGTCGAGAGCGGTGGAATAGATCTGGAACTCGAGGCCGAACTTCTCGAACAGCTCCGTCTTCCACTGGTCCACGAGGCTGCCGGGGGCGACGATGAGGATCCGCCGGCCGTCGGCCCGCATGATCAGCTCGCGGATGTAAAGCCCGGCCATGATCGTCTTGCCGGCCCCTGGGTCGTCGGCGAGGACGTACCGCAGCGGCTGCCGGGGGAGCATTTTTTCGTAGACGGCTGAAATCTGGTGGGGCAGGGGCTGCACGTTGGAGGCGTGCACGGCCATCATCGGGTCGAAGAGAAATGCCAGATCGATCCGCCGGGCCTCGCAGGCGAGCTGAAACGCCTCGCCGTCGCCGTCGAACGACCAGGGCCGCTCCGTGGTGGCGAGCGAGAGGGAGGCGAGGTCTGCCGGGGTGACGAGCCGGTCGCTGGGGGAGCCGTCGGGGAGCCGGTAGAAGACGGTAACGGCGTCGCCGGCCGGGGCGGTGGCGGCGATGGTGACGACTATATTCGGCTCGAGGCCGACGACGGCGGCGCCTTGGCGGAGGTCGGAGCAGGGCCGACGCACACTTTATGCCGGGATTTGCAGGACTTTGAAGAGGTAGGCGGGATTCCAGCCGGCCATTCTCCGCCGCATGGCGATGCTTTCCTTGTCGTTTACCTGCTTCAGCAGGCTGATCGCAAAGCGTTTGAGCCAGGCAATATTGTCAGCCAAGATGCGATTACGGACGCGGCTTTCGTCCTCCCTGAAGGTAACGTCCAGGCACCAATGCAATGTGTTTTCGATGCCCCAATGTC
>VGYR01000312.1 GCA_016872925.1 Planctomycetota bacterium | reverse complement strand
GATCGAGCGCTCCGGAACGGCCAGCGGGCCCTGCTGCCTTGAGCCAGTCGCCGAGGGATTCGAGATCGAGGAAAGCCTGCTCGAGATCAGTCCGCACGACCGCCCGGCAGAGCGGGTCGCGGCGCAGCTGGTCGAGCTGCGGAACGATTTCCGCCCGCAGACCATCGACCGCCGCGGCAAAGTCGGCGGCAAACGCGCTGCCCTGCTGGGAGATGGTCGAAGGTGACGAACCCGACGATAGCTCGCCGTCGAGTTCATCATTCTCTGACGCAAAGAACTGCAGCGCGGCATCGGCTGCGGCAACGAAGCCCGCCAGCCGGCGCAGGCAGTAGCGCTGGCGGTGGTACGAGCCTGTCTGAGCCACGTCACTTGCCGATGCGGCCACCGCACGCTCGAGAGCTTTTGAAAATGTGTCGTGCGGCACGGCCAGGGCGAGGCCTTCGGCCGTCGTGAACTTGGCCACCGTCACGCCCAGCACTTCGCCAGTGGCGGCGTCGAGCACCGGGCCGCCAGAATTTCCGGGGTTGAGCGTCGTGCTCAACGACCACCGCCGTGGGCTCGAATCATCGGAATACACCGGCCCCAGCCGTCCGTCCGTGACGACGTTTTCGAGCCGCTCTCCGTTGGCTCCCACGCCGGGGCTGCCAATGACGACGATCCGGTGGCCATTCTGATGCTCGAACCGATCGCGCAAGCCGAGCGGCGGGATGCCCGGGTCGATCGTCAGGAATGCCAGGTCGTGCTGCGGATCTTCTGCAACGAGCGAAACGCGATGCCCGGAGGCCGCGTGCGAGGCGGTATCGAAAAACAGCGCCTCGATGCTTTCGGGAGCCTCGTCGGCCACCACGTGATAGTTGGTGACAAGAAGCCCTGGCGACGCCACGAATCCGGAGCCATGCCCTCCGCGGCAGGCGATGACGGCCACAGACCGCAGCGCATCACGGATCGGATCTCCCGACGGACCTGAGCCGGGTCCGACCGGCGGCCCGCTGGCTGGTCGCTGCACGGCTTTGTCAGGGATGGGCGGAGGCAGTTGCCTCGCCGCGGCCGCCCCATCGGAGCGGATTGGCAAAACGGGCGGTAAAGGCGGCGGGGCGGCGAGCCCGGCGACGAGCGGTGAGACAGGCATCGGCGGCGGAGGGCTGCGTTGAGCAGGGGCCGCGAGCTGCGGGTCTTCGTCGAGCTGCACTTGCGCGACCGGCACGACGTGCATGGGCACGAGGTCGATCTCGAGTGTTTGCCCGAAGCGAAGTGGAATCAGGCATGCGCCCGTCATGCGTTCGCCATCTACGACGATGCTGGCCCGACCGCCCGAATGGAGCCAGAACATCCGACCGGCGTACAGCAGCCGCAGGTCGCCCGCGAGGGCGGCCGGCAGATGCGAGATGACGATGGCGCTGTCCTTTGCTGACCGGCCGATTGTCGCGTGACGATAGAGGAAGACGTATTCCTCCTCGGGGACGTTGTTGAGCCGGCGGATTCTCGCCGCCTCGATGCCACACCCCTTTGCAACCTGCCATAGCCGTGATGGCTGCTCACCCGTTATTTCGAAGCAGACGTCATCCCACTCGAGATTTGAGCGGAAGTCGGGATCGTCGGGATTCTTTCCGAAGAGTGCCAGCTCCATCTCGAGCGAGAGCGAGGCAGAGAGTGGCGATGGTAGGTCGAGGTGACGGCCGCCCTGGGCATCCATGTAGGTGAACGTCTTCTCGCCCTTCACGGGATCGCAATCGACGTCGATTCCCTTGGCGGACTTCTCGTCGGTGAGCACGAGCCCGTCATCGCTGAGATCGAGTGCCATGTGGGTGCGGGAGATGCCGCGGCTGCCCTCGTCATGCTGCTCCGACCGCGGCAGAAACCGCAGGCAGACATCGTTCTCCATACGTCGCTGTCGCCCGAAGGTCGCCCGCTTCTTGGCGAACACATGAATGCGTCGACTGCCGCAGATGAGCGAGATCGCCTCGGCTCTGGATGCCTGGGGCACCTCAATCAGCCGCGGCAACCGCCCTTGAATGTCGTGATTGACCTTGAGCTCATATTCAAAAACAACCGACTTCTCGGGGGCTGTGATCGGCTCTGCCGGCTGATGCGTTGAGAAGTTCTGCAGGTTGATGATGCTCTTGTCGTCCCCCTTCAGCACCACGCGGCTGAAGGACCGCAGGTCATGCCCGGCAAGATTCACGACCGACTGGCCGTCACCATCGATCACGAGTTCCCGCTGGCCGCTTGAGGCATCGGGAATGTTGAGTCGTATTCGCGTCTGCAAAAACCGGGGCTGGCCAGCCGCGACGTGTGAAAACGTGACAGCCACGTCGATCACATACAGCCCGGGCCGTGCATCGAGACCGTTGGTGGTCAGGCTGAACGGCACGTAGAACGACCAGAGGCCCGCCTCCTCCGTTCGCACCTGCCGCAGCGGATCGGTTGGATCGTTGTCGAGGCTTCGATCAACAGTCACCTTCACCGTGGGCCGGCCGGCGATTCCCGAGGCGATGAGACTGAAATGCGGTCGGGCGGCGCGGCCTACCTGAGGCAATTCACCCCAGTCCACGAGCAGACGGGGCCGTTGCCGTGCAGCCAAAATCGCCTCGAGTGCCGCTTCGAGATCAGCGCGATCTACGCCCGCAAGGGCCGAATCGGCAAGCACAGCCTCACGGATCGCGTCGCTGGGCGTCTCGCCACTGAAGCGGGCCTCGATGAATTGCCCAAGATGGCCCTGGAGCGCGGCGATCGCGTCTGACGTACCCAAACCAGCCTCCTCTGCGGTCTGATTTGTCGTCCATCAGGAACGGGGCGGCGGGGGGGGCGGCACAGTGGCGAGAATGCCGGCGAAGTCTCCGCACTCAGCGATCGAGACCCAACCTGCCATGCCTGCCTTCCACACGAGCGAGTCGGCGGCCACCTGACCGCGCTGGAGCATCGCCTGCACCTGCTGGAGAGTGAGTGGTCCCGACTGCCCCCCTCCGGCGGCGACATGCCATTCGGCACCCGCCGTCGCCATGGGCGGCGGGGCTGCGGGCGAGGCTGCGGGCCTAGGAGGCGTATGAGCGGCCGCCAATCCGCCGATCATTTGGGCCACCGCATCCTGCTGGCCCTTGAGAGCCTGCTGGAAGACGCCGGCAATGGCATCGGCCTTCGACTTTTCCGCCTCGCTCAGCTTCTCGTAGAGACGCAGTCTCTCCTCGTTGAGAGCTTGTTGGTCGGTCCGCCCCGCAATCTGAACATCAGCTTGTGACCGCGCCTCTTGCATCTTGAGTTCGGCGAGCACCTTGGCGTTGTCGGCATTGCTGCCGGCGATCAACGCCTCGGCGCTGAGCGTGCCCATCGTCTTGAGCTTTTCAATTTCGTGGGTATGGCTCCGAGACTCCGCCTGGGCCTTGAGGTCGGCATCGAGTTGCACCTGCCGAGCGTGCCCGTCGAAGTTCATGTCCTGAACCCGCTTCAGCCGGTCGAACTGGGAGTCCGACTCGCGACTGCCCATCTCCAGTTCGAACTCGCGCCGCTGACGTTCCGCGATGATCTTCTGCGCCTCGACCTGCGCTGTAGCCTCGGCTTCCAAAAGCTGAAGGCGTCGCTTCCTCTCGGCCTCCTTGACGGCTAGTTCGGTACGGAGTGCCTCCTCACGCTGATCATGAAGCAGCCGTTCCCACGAGCCGTCCTGCTTCTGTCGCTGGACATCACGGAGGCGTGCCCACTTCGCCTCGAGGTCCTTCTTTTTTTCCTCGCGTCGCTTTTCGGCCAGTTCGATCTCGCGGGTGATCTCGTTCCGCCACTGGAGGTTCTCGACTGAGTTGGTTGCCTCAGCCAATTCTAACTCGTTTTTGCGGGCAGCCATTTCCAACGAGTGGCCGACCTGCGCCCGCAGTTGCTCGATCTCCTGCTGCCGATTGACATCGAGAACCTCGACAATGTGACGACGGAGCGCATCACGATCGTCTTTGCGCTGTTCAAAACCTTCAAAAAGCTGATCCATCTCCTCTTTGCGAAGCAGCCGCCGCTTATCTACCTGAGCGATGAGCGTCTTGAACTCCTCCTCACTTCGCGCCTGATCGAATTGGTCAGAGATGGCGACGTCACGGAGCTTCTCACGAAGCCCGATTCGATCGGTAAGGATGCCAACATCGTCTCCCATCCGCTGATTCGTGAGCCGTTCCCCGGCGACTTCGACGTTGTTTTCCTTGACTCGCTCCCAGTGCTTGTCCATGCCCGCCGGCTGCATGGCGAGGCCTTCCATGCCGAAGACGTTGAGGCCATAGCGCCGAAATGAAGGGGCCAAGGCATCGACGACTTGCTGCGCCACCTTGGCCGCAATCGCCGGGCCCCGCAGTTCGTGCGCCTTCAGCCGCGCCGTCGCGACCCAAGCCTCCTGCTTTACGGCAGGAGTGAGTCGGGCGGCCAGTTCTTGGACGGGATATTCCTTCCGCGGCCCCATCATGTTCTTCATGAACACCGCGGGATCGTGAATCTGCACGCCGATATCCAGTCGCAGTTCAATCGGTACATCATCGGCGCTGATGAAGCCGCTGCACTCGACGGGCAACCGGACCACGTCTGAACGCGTCAGCACGATCGTGGCCGTTCCCTGCCGCCAGAACTGCAACTTGTCACGGATGTCATGAAACGTGAATTCACCAGCTGGTACCTCGCCAATGAAGCGACCATCCACGACGGCGCAGGCTCGCGTGCCCGGCTCAATGATGATGCTATTCTTCAGCCATCCCCTCGGGATGTCGTTGTCTTCGAGCGACAGTTTCCTGGCGAAGATCTCGACCGGGGTTCCCCATCGCTGATTCTTCGGAGCATCTGCCATCCTGCTGGTCTCCTGCGTTGGGCGGTCGGTTTGGCGGGATACCAAGCCGCCAAATCGAGTATAACGGGTCTTACCCTCCGGTAGCAGGGGGCCGCCTCTGCGGTGATCAGCGGTGAGCGGCTGCCCAAAAGTGCCGCGACGGCTTTGATCCGGCGGCTCATTGCTGTACCGGAAAGTGGGCTCTTCGGGGATTTCCGTGGCTGCAGAGTGTCGACGGGCGTACAGGTTCAAGAATGGGGAAGTGCATGGC
>VGYR01000311.1 GCA_016872925.1 Planctomycetota bacterium | reverse complement strand
AGGTCAAACCAAAGCCCAGGACGGGCGACCCGGGAGACGGTCTGCGCCAAGGCGAGAAACTCGCCACCCGAGGGGGGAGGGCAGCCGTTCCCGGAGCCGCTGATCAGGTGTCAGAAAACGCGGTACCAGCCTCACCAGCCGCCCATCGGTCCGGAAATGCCTTTCGACATGGTTGCGGGAGTGCCATTGGCCGGACTATTCTTGCTGGCAGGTGTCGGTGGCGACCGCTGCCCTGGACCCGGGGCAGCACACGTTCTATGCCGTGGCCAAGGACAACAACGGGGCAACGAGCCTGCCGGTGGCCAGGGCGGTGACGGTGAAGAACGTTGCGCCATCAGCGTTGTCGGCGAGCGCCGGCCTTGTCGTCGCGGCGAATTTGGCGACCACCGAGAGGAATGACGCAGACACAGGCCTGGGCATGGCCCTCAAGGACGACCGGACACCTCGTCTGATGACGCCTGTCATCGCAGATGGGAAGGCCACCTTGGCTGATGGCGTCGCCAGCGACGACGAGGATCTCGCAGACCGAGGACAGCTCGGTGGGGCGACCGTTGAAGGTCCCGCGACGGACACAAGTGAGTGCCTCTCAACGCAGGAGGCGGCGTTGCTGGAGTCGTTGGAGGAGCCGTGGCTCTCGGACTGGGCGCCGTCTCTGTAGGCAACGCGACACGTCGCCCGTTGGACCCCGCAGACCTTGGCCAAGCGATCCCCTAAGTACCTGTCCAAGAACAACTCCGTCACATCAGCCGCTGGGCGCTAGCCCCGGTTTGTCGCGGCACGAACCGGGGCTAGTGCCCAGCGGCTAATGAAGGTTGACGAACCACGGTCTCGTTCTTGGACAGGGCCTCGAGGGGTCAGAATGCTCCGAGCGGGGTTCGTGGATTCTGACGGAGCTGGTGGACTGGGTGCGAGCTATCTCCGGGAATTCGACAACTGGCCAAGTAGTTCCCTCGACGGTGTACGCGGGGTATAATCCCGGCCCGGAAGTCGTGGAACGGTGACGACTGAACTCACGTTGATCGGCTACGGGATTGAAGGGGCATGGAACGTGCCGCTGCTGCGGGACGCTGCGGAGATGTCCGGAGCTTCCTTGCTTTTCGCCCAGGGGGAGCCGCCTTCCGGCGGCACCGCGGAAGCAGACGGTTCGTCGCCGCAGATCGACGAACTGTGGGGGCGTTTCGACCGCGTGGTCGCTTGCGAGGCAATTCCGGCGAGCCGGAGCGTGTATGAGTATCCCGCCCCGCGTGGGCAGCTCGGCGTGATCGTGGGGAATGAACTGGCCGGCATCCCCCGCCAGATGCTGAAGAAAGCGGATCAAGTTGTCTCCATCCCCATGTTCGGAAAGGGGATGAGTTCGGTCAACGTGGCGGTGGCAGCCGCGATCGTCCTCTACGCCCTGCAGCGGGATCTCGGGCGCAAGCGGCTCCGGACATCCGCCCTCACCCATCGGGATGTCGACGTGCTGGTGCTGAGCCCGCCGGACCCCAACGAACTCGGCTCTCTGTTTCGCAGCGCATGGGCCTTCGGCTGGCAGCGCGTGTTTCTCGCCGATCCTCAAGGTACGTGGTTCTCCAGGGACCGCTCGACGGTCCTCGCGGGGCGAGCTGCAGCGCGGCGCGAGGTGAACCCGCTGGTGATTGCTCCTCACGACCAACTGGACTTGCGCGAGTATGCGCGGATCGTCCTCTGTGACGGTCGCCGACAGGGCACGCCCGTCTCCCGGTTCTCGTTGCCGGGCCGCGACAAGACGCTGCTGGTCTACGGAGACGGCGCATGGCCCTGCTCGGTCTCGGCACCGGTGGAGCAGGTCTTCGTCGACCATGCGGCCGCGGAAGTGCCAGCTTGCTTCCGGCACGCCGGTTCGATCCTGCTGTCGGTCATCTCCCAACTGCTGCGGCGGGGACGACATGGATAGGCAGTTCCGCTATCACCAGAAACACGTCCACGATCTGCCGGTCGAGGGTTCGTTCGTACGCCTCTGGGACGCCGAAGGTGCGATCAACAAGGAGATGATCGAGGCGGCCTTCCGGCCGTTATTGAAGACAGGATTTGTTTGGCCCTATGTGGCCCTGATGCCGGACTACCATCCCGGCGAAGGTTCGATGATCGGCAGCGTCATTCCAACCCGCGAGGTTCTGCTGCCGTCCGTCATCGGCGGAGACTTGGGGTGCGGCATGACGGCGGTCGCCCTGCCGCTGGAGGCCGCGAGGCTGGCGCCGGAGCTGCAGCGTCTGGAGTCGCTCTTCCGGGAGAGGATTCCTGTGGGCACCGCACACAATCCGCAGGTGACGGAGCGGGTCCACGGCAATCCCATCTGGCAGCGCGAGGTCCGCGCGCCCGTCCTGGCGAACCGGATCCGGCGGAAGATGTTGCGCCAGTTCGCCTCGCTGGGCGGCGGAAACCATTTCTTGGAAGTCCAAGAAGACGAGGATGGCCGGGCCTGGGTGATGCTCCATTCGGGATCCAGGTACCTGGGGGTCACCGTCCGCGACTACTACGTCGAGCGCGGCCAGCAGCTTGACGGCATCGATCCGAAACGGTATGCCAAAGTGCCCTACCTGCCGGCGGGGACGCGGCTCGCAGAAGATTACGTTGCCGATCTCCAGTTCGTGCTGGATTTCGCTCGTGAGAGCCGCAAGGAGATGATGCTCCGAGCGATCGAGTGTCTGGCAGAAGTGTTTTCGGATGGCGGGGGCCCTGCCTGGCAGGACGCCTTCGATCAAGCCTACGACATCGCCCACAATTTCGTCGCCCAGGAGGAGCATTTCGGCCGGCCGCTGTTCGTGCATCGCAAGGGGGCGGTCCAGCTGGATCAGGGCCAGGTGGGGCTGATTCCCGGCAGCATGGGCACGGCTTCTTACATGGTGGAGGGGCGGGGCAATGCGTTCGGCTTCTGTTCCGGTTCGCACGGGGCCGGGCGTGTCATGTCGCGGGCCGACGCCTTTCGGGAGATCTCGGACCACGAATTCCTCCGGAGCATGGCAGGCGTGGTCCACGAGCATGACGTACGACTGAAAGACGAAGCCCCCGCGGCCTACAAAGACATCCGTCACGTCATGCGGTCCCAGAAGGACTTGGTCAAAGTCGTCCACCACCTGCGGCCGCTTTTGTCGCTGAAGGGACGATAACGTTCTCCAGGAGAATCGCCGATGTCCGCCAAGAAGCCATCCCGGAAAGAAATGCTGCCACTGGTTGCGGAACTCCGTCCCGATGACGGGATCGATCCGCGTGAACTTGCACGCCAAGAGAAGCCCCGCAAGGGACAGCGCAAGGCTCGGCAGCTTTGCGCCCAGGTTGCGGAGACACTCAGCCTGGTGCTCAGCGGCGAATGCGCGGACGAGCTGTTGCAGAGCGTCCAGATCCTGGCCGTGGATCCCGCGCCCGACGCTACCCAGCTCGTGGTCACTGTCCAGGCGGGGCTCCCTGGTGAGCAGGCCGATCCCGCCGAGGTCCTGGAGCGTCTGAACCGGGACCTGGGCCGACTCCGCAGCCACGTCGCGGCCGCCATCACCCGCAAGCGTGCGCCGAAACTCGTGTTTCGCGTTGTGTAGAGCCGCCCGATCCTCGGGCCGACCGCATGCGATCAAGCCGGCTTGGAAGTTGGGGGGCTGGCGAAGTCACGCCGCAGGCTGCGGGGCTGGCGCATTCACGGCATCATGTCGTTGCCAGCCCGTTGAGTCGGACCTACCACTGGACGTGGATATGGTTCTCTCTCGTGTCGCCAACCGGCACTGGGTCATTCCCAGCCTCGGCCAACGCCCTTCCCTGCCGGCGGGCAGCAGCATACAACGCAGGATACAGGGTTTGATGGAGTGGAAGTACTACTCTCGTCGGCCTGCCGTTCACATTGATGGTCACCGAAACGGGATTGGGTGCAAGGTCGAGTGCACGTCCCCGGGTGTGCAAGCTGTTCGGGTAGAGGCTGCCTGCGGCTTTGTTCCGCTGCGGGCAACGGTATCCGCTAGTGATCGTGATGGACGCGTCTGCCGGTATGGTCGTGTCGTACTGGCGGCCATTGACGGTGACTGTCACTGCCTGACCTCGGTAGGCTGTGAGGATCGCTTTGTAGCGGGTATCCAAGCCATCAGAAAGCTGGACGCGGTAGTTACCCCGGTTGTACCCCCCGCCAAGCGAGCTGATCACGTCGGCCCGCTCCGGGACGGGGATGCGATAGTCGTAGTACTCTTGTCGGAGCCGATCTGTCTCGTCCTGGGACAGGGGACCGAGGCTCGTGCGCGATAGGCCCGCCGTGAGCTCAGTGCCATCGATTGTGACCTTGGCGGTCACATCGAAAGCGAGGGGACGATTCGCCGCGTAGCTTCCTCGTGTCCACCGGGTGTGGCGGTCGCTCACCAGGTTCGGGTTATTCGACGGCGTGAATCGGAATGTCGCGACTCCCGCGTCGTCGGTCGTCGTGACGAAGTCTGTAGGGAACCCGGCGACGTTAGCGGCGGCATCCTTTCCCTCGACTGTCCACAGCACACGAGTGCCGGGCTGGGCGCCTCGCACGGTGGCCCGCAATTCGATCTCGTCTGTCGAGACGAAGGTCCGTTCGCTCAAGGAGGTGATGTTGATCGACGTCGCAGCCACGACCTGCATGTTGTTGTTCTCGTTCGCCTCGCTGATGGTATTCAGGGGGTCTGCAACGACCAATAGGTAACGGCTGTCGGGAGCCAGTTGCGTGGGCCGCGCAAACGAGGCCGTGGCCGATGTATTTGGGGCGGGTGTGATCGTCTGACTGTCCAGCATCTGGTCCGTTGGATCGAATGTCGCGTTCACCGACTGGTACAGCTTCACCGTCACGGAGCCCAGGGACCCCGTGGCTTGATAGCCGTATTCCAATGGGCGTAACTCGCAAATCTCTATGCCGCAGCCTTCCCGTATAGCCTGTCTTGCTCAGTTTCGACGTGGTACTCGATGAATTCATCCCAGCGGCCGTTGAGGTAAACGGCCCGCAGGTGGAGCATGGCCTGGGCGCCCGTCACGGTCCACCGCATGCCGGTTCCCTCCATCCGATCCTTGACGAGATGGCGGCAGGCGCCTTCGGCGACCCCGCTGCCGATCGGGTAGCCGGCCGCGAGGTACTCGTCGTACTTCATG
>VGYR01000310.1 GCA_016872925.1 Planctomycetota bacterium | reverse complement strand
GCAGAGGATGCCGCACTCGAGATACCCGCGGAGTTCCTCCTCGACGTAGCCCGGCACGGGACGCTCCGCCACGTCACGCCACCCGAGCCAGCTCGCGAGGTTCTCGGAGATGATCTTGTGGAGGGGAGTCTTCTCGGGGCGGCGACGCTCGTAGCGGCGGCGTGGTGCCGGGCCGGCATGCGGCCGGAGGCTGGGCCGCGCGGAAAATCCGCAGAATGCAGCGACCATGGGCAGAGCGGCGAGTGGACGGGGAGAGTGATCGCCCGTACACTACTTGCGGGATGCCGCCCCCCGCCAGCAGTCCCCCCGGATCGAACGTGATCGACGCGGCAACCGGGTCCTGGACATCAATCCGACACCGGCGATCGACCGCGCGCGACAGCCCAAGACGCCAGTGAGCGAGGATTCTCGCCTGCTCGACGATCCGGCTGCGGCGATCGACGACGCGGTCCGGCATGCCGCCAGATTTGGCCTCGAAACCAAGGACTCTCGCCGCATCTGCGACGAAGTCCGCCAGGCGGTCTCCCGATGGCGGTCGATCGGCAAACGGCTCGGAATACCCGCGTCGACGTTGTCCGCCTACGCCGATGCGTTCCACGTCGTTTGAGCAGCGTCAGAGGCTGTGGATGTCGATCAGTCCTGACTGGTATTGAAGGTCAGTCATTCCCACGACAGCCGCCAGCCGGCTGGGGATGTCCATGCCGGCGGCTCGGCCGGTCCACCCCTTCCGAACAGCCCTCGTTTGGGCTTCGGCACCGCAGCAATGAATGCGGGCACGTCCCGAAGGCAGCCGGTGAGCAGTTCAAGCTCCCACGCCAACGGCGGCCGCAGATTCATCCCGGGATTGAGCCGCACCGGCATTGGCCAGGCCTCGGGCCCGGCCACCTCGAATCCGCTGCGTTCGATCCAGTCGTAATCGACCGCGGGGATCTCGAAGGCCTCGCCGAACATCACCGAAAGCCCCGTGCTGCGGGCAGCCTGATCGTGGTCGCCCGAGCGTGCCACCTCGAGGGCCACGTCATCCTCGTAGAGGGCAAGCCCCTGCACCATGCCCACATGCCCCATGACCACCGCATGCACGAGCCGGCCCTCGCCACCGTCCGCAGCCGGCACGTGCACGTTGATCGCCGCGTCGCTCGGCAGCCGCCGCCAGGGCCGGTCGCGGTGGAAGGCGGCCGCCGCAGCATAGAAGGCCCGCCCGATGGAGGTGGTGATTCCCGGAACCGCGGAGAGCGGGGCGACGGCCTCCGGCGGCGTCATCGATTCGGCAAGCGAACCGACCACACGGTCGATCGCCGGGAACGACTCCTCCGTCGTGTTGATCGTGACATCGAGGCCTGCGAATGCCGCTGAGAGCGTGGCGCCGAGCGCCGGGTCCACGACATTCAGTTGCTCCGGCCGCACACCCGTCGCAAGCATCGCCCGGCCGGCGAGTCGCACGAATGCGTCGGAATCGGTTCGCTCGCGGGTCATGTCAAACTTGAGCAGCGCGCCCGTGGTCTGACTGGCCACGATCGCCAGCCAGGGCAGATAAGGCTGGCCCTCGCCGGTCACCCACGCAGGCGCCCGGCGCACGAGTGCCTCCCAGATGTCGCCGGCTTCCCGGGGCAGACGAGCGCAGTCGGCGAGAATCGTCGCGGTGGTGGCGGCGGCTGGTTCGGTCTCGTCCGCATCGCGATCAGCCGCGGCGGCGGCGATCCGTGCCGTCACGTCGCTCGAGATCCGGGCGATCGTGTCGAGTTCCTCGCGCAGGATCTGGCGGACACCGATCTGCTCGAGCTTCCTGCGCCACGTCTTGGGCAACACCCCCGGCCGCATCGCCACCGTGGCGGGCCGCCTCGGCTCGCCGTGCGTCGGCCGCCGCATCGCGTCGGCCAGCATCCCCCAGAGGTCGTCGGGCAACGGCCGGTCCTCCAGCACGTCGAGGGCCAGCTGCCTGTCGTCGCGGGTGGAAGCCACCATGATCGACCAGATGCCCTCACGCTCCTCCGACAGGTCCATTTCCCACGCGTCGGTCGCGTCGAGCGGAAGCTGGGCCAGCAGCCGTTTTTCCTGAGCCCAGCCCGGCCGCCGCTCGGCGCGTGCACCGGCCGACGCCCGCCGGCCGCTGCGGTCGCGCCCGGCATCCTCGAGCGGCACGTTGCCGCAGGCCCGCAGCCAGGCCAGCGCCCCGGGCACGTCCATCCAGCAACTCCGAAAGTCGCGGACATACGCCGCCGCCTCGTCCTCGGCACCGACGGTGATCATCCCGCCCGGGTCGAACTCGCGGCCCGAGAGCAACAGCCGCGGCACGTGGGGATTGACCACGCCGGCCTCGGCAAGCAGCTCCCGGGCGGCGGGCGTGTCGCCCTGTTCCCCAAACGCGATCAGCGCCCGCCCATACGGCCACACGCAAAACACTTCCTCGCGGCACTCGTAGCAGAGCTGCTTGGCCGCCGCGAAACGGCCGTGGCTGATCAGGAGGTCGAGGTGCATGAACCGGGCCACGATGTGGTCTTCGGCGTCAAGACTCGCAAGCGCCTCGCACTCGGCGATCGCCTCCTCGGGCCGCCCCAGGATCGTGAGGCACTCGGCGAGCCCCCGGCGGGCGCGGAGATATCCCGTGGCCTCGACGACCCGGCCCAGTTCCCCCATGTGCCGCTCGATCGCCGCCTCCCCGAGCGCCCGCTCCCCTGCGGCGATGCCCTGTCGATACTGCGCTTCGGCGGCGTCGGCATCGTCGGAGAGTTCGGCCAGCAGCACGTGCGCGAGCGCACAGTCGGGCGAGAGCTCGAGGGCCTTCGTGGCGATCTCCCGCGCCCGCTCCCCCTCGAATCCCTCCGCCACGCCCACGAGCGCGTTGGCCTCGTCGAGGGCTTTTTGTTTTTTCGTGGGCCGGCCGCGCTTGATGCTGATCCGAGACTCCCGTTCGGCGACGATCTCGGCGAGGAGGTCGTCGAAGATCCCCATGCCGACAAGATCGAGCGGCTCGTCGGGCCCCGGGGGTCCGAGCGACCACCACGGCGTTGGCGCCTCCGCACGACGATTGCGGCGGCGGGAAGGTTGTGCGGGCTTGCGGGGCTTGCGTCCGGCCATGCCAAACGATTGTAGCGACACGGAGCCACGGGGGGCAGGCGGCCGGTTCGCATCCGGGGCGGATCCCAAATAGTGTACGGGCGATCACGCACCATCCCCGTCCCCCGGTCCGCCCATGATCGCATCCGCCGCGGAGTTTCCCGGGCGGCCTCGCCTCCGCCCGCACGGTGGCCCCGCGCCGTCCCGCCGCTACGAGCGCCGCCGCCCCGAGAAGACGCCGCTCCACAAGATCGTTTTGGAAAACCTCGAGAGCTGGCTCGAGTGGCGAGACCGCGCCGAGCGGCCCGTTGCGGCATACGTCGAGGAGGAGCTCCGCGGCTATCTCGAGTGCGGGCTCCTCTGCTTCGGATTTGCCCGCGCGCTGTGCACCGGCTGCCGCACGGGGTTTGTGGTGGCCTTCTCCTGCAAGGGCCGCGGCGTCTGTTTTGCCCGGCTGAGCCGGGCTCGGCAGCCATGGGAACCCTTGGCGTTCCCATCGGCTGCCAGGCAGGACGGGGCCATGGATGGCCCGCCCTGCCTATGGCTAGCCCCGCCGGTGCCCGTGCGGCAGTGGGTTATCTCCGTGCCGAAGCGATTGCGCGGCATGCTCGCCGACCGACCCACGGCCGTCGCCGCCCTCACGAAGATTTTTCTTGATGAGATCGAGCGGTTTCTGATCACGGCCTCCGGTGTCACCGCTGCTGCCAACACACCGAGTGCTTCCCGCCCGCGGCTCGGCGGCATCTCCTTCCTGCATCGCTTCGGTTCAGCGCTCAACCACCACGTGCACCTGCACGTATGTGCGACCGACGGGGTTTTCGTGCCGCCTGCCGACGGCGCACCGTGCGACGCGCCGCCGGCGTTCCTACCGGCCCGACCGATCAACCAGGCCGATCTGGCCACGCTCACCGAGCGGGTGCGTCGCCGTGTGATCCGGTGGTTCCGCATGCAGCGGCTGCTCGACGCCGCGGCCGCCGCCGACATGCTCGCCTGGGAGAACAGCGGGTTTTCCATCGATGCGAGCGTCCGGATCACACTCATCGAACACGACGTGCCGAGCTATTTTCGGAGTCTCGAACACTTGCTGAGATACTGTGCCCGGCCCCCGTTCGCGCTCGAACGACTGTCCGTGATCCGCGGCCCAGATGGCCGGATAACCAAAGTCCGCTACGTGCTGCCCAGACACAAAGCCGCCACCTGGGTCGGCCCCGGCCGCAAGTCCACGCGGCCGGGAGCCAATGGCGCCGTCGACCTCTCGCCGTTTAAGTTCCTCGACCGGCTTGCCGATCTCGTCCCGCCGCCGCGGAAGCATCGGCATCGGTATCACGGGGTGTTTGCACCGAATCACAAGCTGAGAAAAGCCGTCACGGCGCTGGCGATCGGAAACGTCGGCAAGCGGGGCGACGCCGGGACCGGCGCGCATGCGAGCGACGGTCACGCCACGGGAGGCAGCTGTGACGCGAATCACGCGACCCAAAAACCCCGCTCGCACGACACGTCGCGGATTGCGTGGGCCAAGCTCATGGCGAAGATCGCCGAAGACTTCCCGCTCACGTGCCCGGCGTGTGGCGGCGACATCAGACTCATCGCCTTCATCACCGACCCGGGACCGATCCGGAAGATCCTGACCCATCTTGGCGAGCCTCTCGAGCCGCCTCCGCTCGCCCCGGCGCGAGGCCCGCCCGCCGACTGTGGCGAGCTCGTCCAGGCGCATGACGACCGCGAAGCGGTTCAGGTGTCACCCGACGAACTGCCCGTGATCGACATCCACAAGCTCTGAGTGATGCCGGACGTGAGGCATCAAGGCCCTGGACGGGCGACTCGGGAGACGGTCTGCGCCGAGGCGAGAAACTCGCCACTCCGGGGGCGGGTAGCCGGCCATTCTGGAGAGTGCTTTTCGGGGCCGGGAGACGAAAACACGAAACACGCGGCTCACGAGCCGGTGTGCGCACACCACAACCACTCTTGCATCCCCTGATAGCTTCGGCCGGTGGACCTTTTTCATCGGCAACGGAGGTAGTTCATGGGACGCAGAGTGGATCGGAAGAAGCTGGCGGAGTGGCAGCGG
>VGYR01000309.1 GCA_016872925.1 Planctomycetota bacterium | reverse complement strand
GCGGGCCGCGGGCCGGCGAGACTGGCGGTGGCTCAAGCGGTTCGCCGAGATGGGTGAGGATCTTCCGGATCGGGCCCGGCTCGGTGATGAACGCGATCAGCCGGATGTCGCCACCGCAGTTGGGGCACTCGAGCGGAAACTCCTCCCCCACCCGGACTCGATCACGCTCGACGCCGAGGCGACAACGCTCGCCTGGACTCCCGCCGGCAGCCTCTTGGCCGTGGGCGATCGGTCAGGCACCGTCGCCGTCCACCGCGTGGGCTGACCGCAGGATAAGAGCGGGGTCCTGTGTTTCTCGCAGAGTTGACGCTCCAAAGGAATGTCTATAGCATGGATCCATGCAAAAGATTCAGATTCTTTTCTCAGACCCTGTGATGGAGCGGCTCCGGGCCGTGGCCCGCCAGCAGGACCGGCCTGTGAGCGAACTCGTGCGGCGGGCCGTTGACCGCCTCCTCGAGCAAGTCCCGGCCCTCCCGCCCAAGCAGCCGGCTCGGTTTCCCACGTTTCACGGCGGTGGCGTGCTCGTGGATGCGGGTCGCCTCAAGGATGTGCTCCACGGCCAGGACGAGGAGGTGCGGCCGGCGGGCCGCAGCGATTCGCGGCGGCGTCGCTGACATGAAGAGCCTCGACACCAACATCCTCCTCTATGCCGCCGACGAGGATTGTCGGGAGCATGACGCAGCGCTCAGGCTGGTGAACGACGCGCTCCGTTCACCAGCTGACTGGATGCTGGCCGACCAGGTGCTCTTCGAGATGTATGCCGGCCTACGGCATCCGGGGGTCTTCGCCAGACCTTTGTCAGCGGCGGAGGCCGCCCGACGGGTGGCCTTTCTCCGGAAGGAGTCGGGGTTTTCCTTCTGTTGCTACGAGCTGCGCTCGTGGCCGATGATCCACGCCGGCCTGTCCACCCCGGCGTTTCCGCGGCGGCGAACCTACGACCTCGTGCTCGCCGTGACGCTCCAGAGCAACGGAGTGACCGAGTTCTACACCCGCAACGTCGCGGACTTCCGGAGCGCCGGCTTCACGGAAGTCGTCAATCCCATCGATTGACGGCTGGCGTGGGCCGGATCCGGTTGCCCGCACGTGACGGATCGCGCTCTAGGCGGGCGATCGCTCCGGCACCGTCGCCGTCCACCGCGCGGGCTGACACAGGAAAAGAGCGGCGTCCGGTTTGAACGCCTTTTGACGAAAAACCCAGGCTCAAGGGATCTTCTTGACGCTCTTCGCTTGTGCGACAACAATGGAGCACATGCGGCGAGCAACTGTTCGAGATCTCCGGAATCGCTATACGGTGCTGTTGCGCTGGATCCGCGCCGGTGAGGAAATCGTGATCACGCGTCGCGGAAAGCCGGTGGCGCGACTGGTGCCCGAATCCCCCGCAGCGGCCCTGGAGGTCGATTGGTCTCGGAGTCCGGCGGTGGTCCGCGATCGCGCTGACACCCGGATGCTCAGCGCCGAGGAAGCGGCAAGCCTGATCCACGAAGCCGGCGGCAGATGGTGATCAGCGCCGATACGAGTGGCTTGTTTTCGCTCTATGCGAACGATGTGCACACGTCACGACTCCTGGCGTGGCTCTTGTCGCAGCGGCAACCGCTCGTCGTGACGTCGCTCAATCAGTTTGAGTTATGCAACGCCCTCCAGTTCGCCGAATGCCGTGGGGCTGTCGGCCCCGGGGAAGCCGCGGCCTTCTGGGCGGAGTTCGAGGCTGATCAGGCGGCCGGGAGAATCGTCCTTCAGACGTGCAATCTGGCCACGGTTGTGGAAGAGGCGACGCGCCTGTCGGCGGCCCACACGCTGACCGGGGGCCATCGCAGCTTTGACATCCTGCATGTGGCAGCCGCCCTGACAATCGACGCCAAGCAATTCCTAACCTTTGACGAAAACCAAAGGCGCTTGGCTGAGGCCGAAGGGTTGTCGGTACCCTGCTGACCTCAAAAAACCGGGGCCCGGAGACAACGGCGGCCTTTTCTCAGCGCCGCTGGTCGCGGCGGAAGTCGATCGCCCGACGCTCGGCGTCGGCCCAGCGGCCCGCCTCGGCCAGGGCGATGATCTCCTCGTACCAGGCATGCTCCTCGGGGCCGATCGCGCCGGCGGCATGAGCGCGGGTGACGAGGTCCTTCGCCTTCGCGAGCCGCTCGGGGCTCTTGGTGTTCGCCGCCGTCCGCAGGGCGGCGGAGTAGCGGCGGTTGGCAAACTCGATCTTCGGCGCCCGCGGGCGGCAGCCGGCCACGGTCGTCGCCATGACCATCACGAGCACCGTGAGCACGAGCGGCAGGATACGGCCGCACCGCCGGGCCGTGAGCCGCGGCGGACCGATGCAGCGGCGTTCATTGCCCATCGCCGGCCACCGCCTCGCCACCGGCGATGCTCGACATCGCCGCCCAGACATCGAGGTTGATCGACTCGGAGATGAACCGCACGACCCCGTCGCCGCAGGCCACGTTGCAGCCGCCGGGGTGATCGGAAAACATCTGGCAGACGTGGGCCACGGGATCGTTCGGCGGATGGATCACCTCCGCCTCGGCATCGGCCGGGCCGCTGTGGACGAGCAGGAGCGTGGCGGCTCCGTCGGGCTCGGAGCCGGCAAACGCCTCGCTCGGATGGCTCGCAGCCCCGGGCAGCGTGCCGGCCCAGGCCTTTTGTGAAAGCCGCTGCGTGTGCTCACCGAGAAACACGGTCTTCGACAGCCCGTCGCTCACCCGCGAGAGCTTCAGCCAGCTGTTGCGATAGAGCGGGCCGTTGGCCTCACCCTCCCACGATTCGAGCGGCTCGCCCCAGGGCTCGGCGTGGCCGGCATTGGCCACGTAACTCGACCGGCCGAGCACCGCGCCTGAAGCGTGCGGCTCGCCCGCCTCGTCGAGCACTTGGAAGGCCGCACGCGGGCCACCGTCGGACGGGCAGCGGAAGATCGCCGGCGACTCCGACACGACCCCGCGGTTCTCGAGCGCTCCGATGCCGATTCCCGCGGCGGGCCGGTAACGGTCGGCGAGGGCCGACTCCTCGAGATAGGCGGCGATCAGCATGCCCCAGCCTGTGCCCGGCGGCCGGTCGAGCGAGCCTGGATCGACGGGCATCCGGCTCGGCTCGCTGACGTAGCCGGCCGGAAGCCGCCGCCGCGAGGACTCGTGGGTGAGGAGGATCGCGAGCCCCAACTGCCGCAGGTTCACGCTGCAGCCGCTCCGCCGGGCCGACTCCCGGGCCGCCTGCACCGCCGGGAGCAGCAGGCCCACGAGCGACGCCACGATCGCGATCGTGACCAGCATCTCAATGGATAGCCCGGTCAATGGCACTTCCGCAACCGTTGTCCGGCTGACGGACTGCCCTTGAGCAGCGAAGTGGCGGGTTTCGGCCATCCGGAGGCGGTTCGCCAAAACGCCGGGCATCCCCTGCGGCGGCGTTTTTCTCGCGTTAACGCAGACCGTGTCTTCGTCGGCCGTTCCAGTGGCTTTGACGCCTCGTGGCCGACGCGGGTCAGAGGCTGTGAATATCGATCGCGGGCAGTTCGTCGGGCGAGGCTTGAAAGACGTCGCGATCGTCATGGATCTGCACGAACTCGCCCCAGTCGGCGGGCGGGCCGCGAGCGGGAGAGATGGGAGGCGGCTCGAGCGACGGACAGACACCCCGGCCCTTGCACGAGAAGGCCACGACAAAACCCTGCCCGCACGACGTACAGCGCACCCCTGGCACCGTCGGTGATCGACGATTTTCTCGCCCGGACCGCCGCCATGCCCAGCTACGCCCCGAGCATGCAACTCGACGCCGAGGCCGGCAGAGCGATGGAACTCGAGGCGATCTACAGAATCCCCCTGGAGCGCGCCCACCGCCATGGCGTGACGATGCCCGAGACGACCCGGCTGCTGCAGGAGTTGGAGGCGATCGGAGCCGGAAGTGACACCGCCCGCTGAGCCTGCCAGGCAGCCGAGCGGGCCTGCCTCCAAGCCAAGCAGGCGACGTGAAGACGACAGCCGTGTCCCCGGCCGCGTTTATCGTCGGGCAACTCTTGGCATCGTGCCATTGGCCGAGTTATCCTCCGCTTGAGCTCCAGACAGCCACCTGACGGGCTGGTCGCCCGGCCACGCTCTCACCCCCAAACTGCCTCGAGCCGACGGTCCTTTTCGATGCTGCGTTTCTTGCGTGGTTCCGGTCTCCCCGCCCGGCGGCTGCGGAAGGCCGATCGCGGTCGTGACCTGCGGCTCGAGCCGCGGCTGGCCCTTGCCGCCGACGCAGGAATCCTCGACACGGCGACTCCTGCGCTGCATTCGGCCTCGCTGCCAGCCGCGGCCACGCTTGGCACGGCCAGTGAACTGATGTGGAATCCCGACGTCACCGAGCCCACGGGGGTGGTGGGCAACCAGGCGGCGAGCGAAGCGATCCCGGCCGTGAACACGACGCGGATCCGCGTGGATGCGTCGGGCCCAATCGTGGCTGGCTACGGCGACTTCGTCACCCGGGGCCGCCGGGTGTCGCTGCGGGTGACCTTCGACGGTCCCGTGCGGGTGACCGGCAGGCCCTGGGTGCCCGTGACGATCGGCGGCGTCCCTGGGCAACTGGTCTACACCGCCGGGTCGGGAACGGCGAGGCTCACGTTCTCGGCGACCGTGCCGAAAACCGGGTCCGTGGAACAGCCGACGTTTCGTGACACCAGTGGCCTCGCGGGCCCGGCGATCATCCTGCCCGCAGGCGCGGCCATCAGGAATCGCCTGGGTGTCTCCGTCTCCCCGCTCGTTCCGCTCCCGTCGCTTCCCCACCAGCAGGCCAGAAACGGGGAAATCTACGCGGCCGTCACCGGGTCCTTTCAGCTCTGGGCGATCACGCCGGATGGAAAACACAGGCGGCAGCTCACGTTTCGTGAGCGAGACGGTCTGGATCGCGCCAGTCATCCAACCGTGTCGCCCGACGGTACCTCCGCCTTTCCGCACATCTCGCAGGACATTTCTCTGAATAACCGTCGCCCATGACGATTCGTCAGCGGCCGTAGGTTGCGGGGTTCATGCCGAAGAGTTTCATGAGCTTGCGTTGGAGGCGGTTGGGTTCGGTGACCATGACCTCTTCCGGCTTGCCCCTCCGGATGAGCGTGTGCTGCTGGATGGGCTCGAGCACGTCGATGATGCGGCGTGCCGTCGGCCG